>DASTJE010000170.1:0-29296 GCA_035716845.1 Burkholderiaceae bacterium | reverse complement strand
AGCGCGCAGCGCGGCGGGTGCCTGACGAGCGCGCCGGGCCGGTCGCGCACGGCGCGCGGATGACGCTGACCTGGCCCATCGTGCTGGCGGTGCTGTGCGGCGCGCTGCTGCACGCGGCCTGGAACGCGCTCGTCAAGTCCTCGGGCGACAAGCCGCTCGACACCGCGCTCGTGCACGGCCTGGGCGCCCTGGTGGCGTTGCCGTTCGCGCTGGGGGTCGGCCTGCCCGCACCGGCGGCCTGGCCCTTCATCGCCGCCTCGCTGGTGATCCACATCGGCTACTACATCGCCCTGGCGGGCGCCTACCAGCACGGCGAGCTCGGCCTGACCTATCCCATCATGCGCGGCTTCGCGCCGCTGCTGGTGGCGCTGGGCAGCGCGGCCGTGGTGGGCGAGGCCCCCACCGCCGCCGCGTGGACCGGCATCGTCGGCATCACGCTCGGCGTGGCGATGGTGGGCCTGGCACACCCGGGCGAGGCGCTGCACCACGGCAAGGCGCTCGCCTTCGCCTTCGCCAACGCGGCCATCATCGCCGTGTACACCTTCACTGACGGCCTGGGCGTGCGCACCGAGCAGGCGGCCGGCGGGCAGACGCTGCGCTACGTGCTGTGGCTGTTCGTGCTCGACGGAGTGCCCTACCCGCTGCTGGTGTGGTGGCGGCGCGGCCCCGAGGGGCGGCGCGCCATCGCCGACTACGCGCGCCAGCGCTGGCCGCTGGCTGCCCTGGGCGGCACCGCCTCGATCGGCTCCTACGCGATCGCGCTGTGGGCCATGACGCGCGCGCCGGTGGCCAGCGTGGCCGCGCTGCGCGAGACCTCGGTGCTGTTCGCCACCGTCATCGGCACCCTGGTGCTGAAGGAGAAGTTCGGCCTGCAGCGCGCGCTCGGCACCGTCGTCATCGTGGCCGGCGTGATCGCGCTGCGCTTCGGCTGAGGACCTGGCAGACGTTCCTTTAAACGGAACGTCGGTCCTCCATGGTTGACGAACGCGGTTCAGTCCACGACAGTCACGGCCTTCGCTGCACACGGGAAATCGCCTTGCCTCGCCGTCTCGCCCATCGCTCCTTCACCGGCCGCCTGTCGCGCAGGCAGTGGCTGGCCGCGTCGACCGCCGCCTGGCTGGCGCCGCGCGGCGCGCTCGCGCAGGGCGAATACCCGAACCGTCCGATCCGCCTCGTCGTGCCCTATGCCCCCGGGGGCAGCGCAGACACGCTCGGGCGCCTGATCGCCCGCCATCTCGGTGACGCCCTCCTGCAGTCGGTGGTGGTCGAGAACCGGGGCGGCGCGGGCGGCCTGATCGGCTCGCAGCAGGTCGCCAAATCCGCGCCCGACGGCTACACCCTTGTCGTCTCCGGCATCGGCTCGCACGTGATCGCGCCGGTCGACACGCCCGCCACCTTCGACCCGATGCGCGACTTCACCCATGTCGCGCTGCTCGGCGGGCCACCGCTGGCGATGGTTGTCAACGCGAGCCAGCCCGTCACCGACGTGGCCTCGTTCATCCGGTTCGTCGCGGCCCGTCCCGCCGGTCTGAGCTGGGGCTCACCCGGACAGGGCACGCATGGCCACCTGACGGGCGAGTTGTTCCGCACTGCCACCGGCCTCCACATGGTGCACATCGGCTACAAGGGTGCGGGCCCGGCGGTGGCCGACCTGCTGGCCAATCAGATCCCAGCGGCGTTCATGACGCTGAGCTCGGCCAATGCCCATGTGGATACCGGCAAGCTGCGCCTGCTGGCGGTGAGCTCGCCGCGGCGGCTGGCGGCCTATCCGAACACGCCGACCCTGGCCGAGCTCGGCTACCCGCAGCTCACGGGGACGACGTGGTTCTCGATCTCCGGGCCGGCCGGCATGCCGGCGGCGGTGGTCGACAAGCTGAACACCGAGATCCGCCGCGGCCTGCAGACCCCCGCCGCACGCCAACAGATGGCGCTCGAGAGCATGGAGACGAGCGACCTGGACGCGGCGGGTTTCACGCGTTTCGTCGCGGCAGAGATCGCGCGCTGGGCGCCGGCCGTGCGCAGCGTGTCGGCGGCCTCGGCCCCGAAATAGCCTGCGGGCGCGGGCTCAGACCTCGATCGAGACCTGGCCCTCGTCGTCGACGACGGCCGAATAGGTGCGCAGCGGGATCATGCACGGTGCCCGCACGACCTCGCCGGTGCGCACGTTGAAGGCGCCGTTGTGGAAGTCGCACTCGATGACGTCGCCCTCGAGGCAGCCCTCGGAAAGCGAGCCGGGGCCGTGCGTGCAGGCGTCGTCGGTGACGTAGATGGTGCCGTCTACGTTGAACACAGCCAGCGTCAGGGGCGCCTTCTCGACGCGCAGCGCGCAGCCCGGCTTGACCTCCTCCGCACGGCACAGCGCGACGCGCTGGCAAACCTTCGACATCTCCGACACTCCAATTGACAAGCAATCGGCACGGATGATATCGTCGTTTTGGATAAAGGAACATAGTTCCTCTATATAGAACAGTCAGCCCTGCCCGGCGCCGAACCCGGCGGCGCATTCGACACGCCGCGCACGGCGGATGGAGACGACGACCATGTTGAAGAAGGAACAGAACGATCTGCTGACGCAAACGGACGCCGGCACGCCGATGGGGGAGCTGTTCCGCCGCTACTGGCTGCCTGCGCTGCTGTCCGAGGAGCTGGCCGAGCGCGACGGCGCGCCGGTGCGCCTGAAGCTGCTGGGCGAACACATGATCTGCTTCCGCGACAGCGAGGGCCGGCTCGGCGCCATCGACGAGTTCTGCGCCCACCGCGGCGTGTCGCTCTGGTTCGGCCGCAACGAGGAATGCGGGCTGCGCTGCCCTTACCACGGCTGGAAGTACGATGTCACCGGCCAGTGCGTCGAGGTGCCCAGCGAACCTGCCGAAAGCGGTTACTGCCAGCGCATCAAGCTCAAGAACTATCCGCTGGTCGAGCGCGGTGGCGTGATCTGGATCTACATGGGCCCGGCAGATCAGCAGCCGCCGCTGCCGGAGTGGGAGTTCGCCACCGTGCCGGCCGAGCAGAGCTTCATGAGCAAGCGCTTCCAGGAGTGCAACTGGCTGCAGGCGCTCGAAGGCGGCATCGACAGCAGCCACGTCAGCTTCCTGCACAGCGGTGCTCTGCACCGCGACCCTTTGTTCAAGGGCGCGCGCGGCAACCAGTACAACCTGAACGACCTGGCCCCAGTGTTTGACGTGGTGCCGGCCGACGGCGGCCTGTTCGTCGGCGCGCGCCGCAATGCGGAGGACGACCAGTACTACTGGCGCATCACGCCCTGGATCATGCCGTGCTTCACGATGGTGCCGCCGCGCGGCGACCACCCGGTGCATGGCCACTTCTGGGTGCCGATCGACGACCACAACTGCTGGGCTTGGAGTTTTGATTACCACCCCACTCGCGCACTGACGCCGGAGGAGCGCCAGGCGATGTTGGACGGCAAGGGCATCCACGTGCGCTACGTACCCGGCACCTACATCCCTCTGCAGAACAAGAACAACGACTATCTGATGGATCGCGCCGCTCAGAAGGCCGGCATCAGCTACAGCGGCATCGAGGGCATCGCGATGCAGGACGCGTCGCTGCAGGAGAGCATGGGACCGGTACAGGACCGTACGCGCGAGAACCTGGTGGGCACCGACAACGGCATCATCATGACGCGCCAGCGCCTGATGCGGGCCGCCAAGGCGCTGGTCGAGAAGGGCGAGCTGCCGCCGGGCCGCACGCCCGAGCACCAGCGCGTACGCTCGGCCGCCGTGCTGCTACCGCGCGGCGCCGCGTTCAAGGACGCCGCTGCCGACGCCCTGCGCGCCGCGCCCGGCAAGCCGCATTCGTCAGTCTGATGCCGGCATGGCGCACCGCGCCGGCTCTGCGCCCCGGGCATGTTCGGCAACCTCAGGCCCGATGCGACGCAGGACGCGGCCTTTGCCTGCGTAGAAGCCTGGGTGCGCGAGCGCTTCCGGCTCGACGCCGAGGCGACTGTCCTGGTGACGGAACTGCAATGCGCCCTGCCCGGATGCCCACCGCTGGAGACCGTGATCGCGTTCTGGACGGCCGACGGCGACATCCGGCACCATCTCAAGGTGTTCAAGCCGGTGCGCGAGGTGGCGCCGGACGATCTGCCCCCCTGGTGGATGAAGGAAGCGCTGGCCGCGCCGCCGGACTGGGTCTGTGACTGCTGCTGAACGGACGAGCCGCCGATGAATGCCCCCGTGAAACTGAAAGCCGTGAGCCGCACCCAGGGCAACAACCGCGCCCTCAAGGCCGGCGAGGTGCCGACCCCTAGCTTCGAACTCGAGTTCGAGGAGGTGCCGGTGCTGATCGACGCCTTCCGGCGCATGGTGCGCGGCCTCGAGTGGGACGTGTGCGAAATGGCGCTCACCACCTACGCCTGCGCCCGCGAGCACGGCAAGCGCTTCACCGCGCTGCCGGTCTTCCTCGTGCGCGCCTTCCACCACGGTGCCATCGTCGTCAACACCGAGGCCGGCATCCGCCACCCGAAGGACCTGGAGGGCCGGCGCGTGGGCGTCAACCGCGGCTGGACCGTCACGACCGGGCTGTGGGCGCGCAGCGTGCTGCAGCACCAGTACGGCGTCGACCTCGCGAAGATCGAGTGGGTGCTGTCGGGCGACGAGCACGTGGCCGAGTACCGCACGCCCGCGCACGTGCGCCCCATCGAGCCCGGGCGCAAGATGGCCGACCTGGTGGCCTCGGGCGAGCTGGCCGGCGCCATCGGCGTGGAGATCGACGCCCCCAACGTCAAGCCGCTGATCCCGCAGGCGCTGGAGGCCGGGCTGGAGGCGCTGCGCACGCGCGGTCACTACCCGATCAACCATCTGGTGGTGATCCGCGACGACGTGCTCGCCGCCCACCCGGGCGCCGCGCGGGCCGTGTTCGAGGCGTTCGCGGAGAGCAAGCGGCGCTACGTCGAGCAGTTGCGCGCCGGCGCGATCGCCGCGCCGACGGCGGTGGACACGGTGCACCGTCGCGTGATGGAGATCACCGGCGCCGACCCGCTGCCCTATGGCATCGCCCCCAATCGCGGCGCGCTCACCGAAGCGCTGCAGTCGGCGCGCGAACAAGGCATCCTCTCGCGTGTGCCCACGCTGGAGGAGCTGTTCGCCACGGCGACGCTCGACCTGGCGGCCTGAAGCGTCCGCCGCAAGGAGAACCGCGTGTCCAACCCCGTCACCTTGCCCGCGCTGCAGCAAATGAAGCGCGAGGGCCGCAAGATCGTCGGCGTCGTCGCCTGGGACTGGCAGATGGCGCAGATCGCCGACCGCGCCGGCGTCGACATCGTCTCGGTGGGCGACACCGTGGGCGTCAACCTGTGGGGGCATGCGAACCCGCTCGAAGTGACGATGGACGAGATGCTGATCGTCGCCCGTGCGGTGCGGCGCGGCGTCCAGCGCGCGCTGGTGAGCGTCGACTTCCCCTACGGTCCGCTGCAGCGCGGCAGCGCGGCCGCGCTCGACGCGGCCATCCGCTTCGTCAAGGAGGCCGGGGTCGACATGGTCAAGCTCGATGGCGCGGCCGAGTTTCCGGAGGCGGTGGAGGCGATCGCGCGCGCGGGCATCCCGGTGTTCGCGCAGTTCGGCATCACGCCGCAGACGGCGCTGCAGCACGGCGTGGACTACAAGAGCACGCTCAAGGCCGGCGTCGCGCTGCCGCCCACGCTGACCGAGCAGCTGGTGCGCGAGGCGCAGCGCCTGGAGGCCGCCGGCGCGTCGCTGCTCGACTTCACGCACAGCGGCCCGGTGGCCGGGCCGGCGGTGGTGGCAGCGGTCAAGCTGCCGGTGATCGGCGGGCTGGGCGGCGGGCCCTGGCTCGACGGGCGCATGCGCATGGCGCACGCGGCCATCGGTTACGCCGCCGCCACGATCGACCAACCGACCGAGACCTACGCGCAGGTGGCGGCCACCGCGCTGGCGGCGCTGGGCGCGCTCGTCGACGACGTGCGCGCCGGGCGCCAGATCAAGGGCGGCATCCCGGTGAAGGGGGCCTGAGCATGGCCACCGTGCTGATCGACGGCATCGAGACGCGCTACGAGGTGCGCGGCCAGGGGGCGCCGCTCCTGATGTTCTCGCCCGGCGGCTTCGACGCCACGCTGGAGAAGTGGGCCACGCTGGGCGTCTACGCGAAGACGAAGATGTTCGTGCCCTTGACCGAACGCTTCCAGTGCATCCTGTTCGACCGGCGCGAGACCGGCCAGTCGGGCGGCCGCGTCGAGCGCGTGACCTGGGCGCACTACGCAGCGCAGGGCCTGGGCCTGCTGGACCATCTGGGCATCGAGCGCGCACACCTGATGGGCGGCTGCATGGGCTGCTCGCCCGTCGTCGCGCTGGCGGTGGCACAGCCGCAGCGTGTGCGCAGCCTGGTGCTGTACTGGCCGGTGGGTGGCGCGAAGTACCGCCTGAACGGCCACGCGCGCTTTGCCCAGCACCTGGCCTTCGTGCAGCAGGAGGGGCTGGCCGCGGTGGTGGCGTTGGCGCGCGCCGGCACCCAGAGCTTCGGCGAGGACCCGCGCGGCGGCCCCTGGGTCAGCGTGCTGCGGCGCGATGCGGCCTTCGCCGACGCCTATGCCGCGCTGGACGCCGAGCGCTACCGCCAGACGGTGGCCGGCATGGCGCGCACCCTGCTCGACCGCGACACCGCCCCCGGTGCCGAGCCCGAGGACCTGCTTGCGCTCGACCTCCCGGCGCTGGTGGTGCCCGGCCACGACGCCTCGCACGCCACCTCGGCCGCTCGCTACCTCGAGGAATGTCTGCCGCGCGCCGACTACTGGGACGTGGAGCCCGCCTCGCAGACCGAGGCCAACGTGCCGCCGCGCCTGATCGACTTCCTGTCCGCACACTGAGCGCGCGCCCGCGCGTGCCGACGCCATGATCATCGACATCCACTGCCACTACACCACCGAGCCGGCCGCGCTGCACACCTTCCGCGACAAGCAGCTCGCGGGCCTGGCCGATCCGGCGCGCAAGCCCGCGGCGAAGTCGCTGGCCGACCTGGCCATCAGCGACGAGACGATCGTCCAGAGCCTGCAGCCGCAGCTCAAGCTGCAGCGCGAGCGCGGCAGCGACCTCACGATCTTCAGCCCGCGCGCGGCCGGCATGGCGCACCACGTGGGCAATGCCGAGGTGAGCCGCGTGTGGACCACGATCAGCAACGACCTGATCCACCGCATCACGCAACTGCTGCCCGACAACTTCCTCGGCGTGGGCCAGCTGCCGCAGTTCCCGGGCGTGGCACCGGCCGAGTGCATCGACGAACTGGAGCGCCTGGCCGCGCTGGGCTTCGTCGGCGTCAACCTCAACCCGGACCCGTCGGGCGGCTGGTGGAGCGGCCCGCCGCTGACCGACCGCCATTGGTACCCGCTGTACGAGAAGCTTGTGGCGCTGCGCATGCCGGCGATGATCCACGTGTCCTCGTGCTGCAACCCCAACTTCCACCACACCGGGGCGCACTACATCAACGCCGACACCTCGGCCTTCATGCAGCTGATCCAGGGTGACCTGTTCAAGGACTTCCCCGACCTGAAGTTCGTGATCCCGCACGGCGGCGGTGCGGTGCCCTTCCACTGGGGGCGCTACCGCGGGCTGTGCCTGAGTCTGCGCAAGCGCCCGCTGGCCGAGCACCTGCTGGACAACGTGTTCTTCGACACCTGCGTCTACCACCTGCCCGGTATCCGGCTGATGACCGAGGTGGTGCCGATCTCCAACATCCTGTTCGCCTCCGAGATGCTGGGGGCGGTGCCCGGCATCGACCCCGACACCGGCCACCCCTTCGACGACACCAAGCGCTACCTCGACGCGCTCGAGGGCCTGGACGCGGCCAGCCGGCACGCGATCTTCGAAGGCAATGCGCGGCGCGTGTACCCGCGCCTGGACGACCTACTGACCCAACGCGGCCGTTGAGCCGCCACGCGAACCCATGAGCCAAGAGCTGAACGACATCCGGCGCGACTTCGAGCGCGTGGACCCCGCCACCGTGCAGGCCGCGGCCGCCTATGCCGCCTCGATCCTGGCCGACGTGGCCGGGCGCCGAGGCGCGCTGGACGGCCGCATCCAGCCCCTGCTGCCGTCGATGCGGGTCTGCGGCCCCGCCTTCACGGTGGAGGTGCGGCCCGGCGACAACCTGATGATCCACGCCGCCATGGCGATGGCGCGGCCGGGCGACGTGCTGGTGATCGACGGCAAGGCCGATCGCAGTGCGGCGCTGATGGGCGCCATCATGCTCACCGCCTGCCAACGCCTGGGCTTGGCCGGCGCGGTGCTGGACGCCAGCATCCGCGACACCGAGGAGCTGCGCGCGCTCGGCTTCCCGGTGTGGAGCATCGGCACCAGCCCCAATGGGCCCACCAAGGGCGTGCCGGGGCGCATCAACTGGCCCATCAGCTGCGGCGGCATCGCCGTGAACCCGGGCGACCTGGTCGTGGGCGACGCCGACGGGGTGGTGGTCGTCGAGCGCGAGAAGGCCGCCTCGCTGCTGCCCCTGGCCGCAAAGAAGGTGGCCGACGAGCAGCAGCGCATCGCCGACATCACCGGCGGCGGCGCGATCCGGCCGAAATGGCTGGAGGCGTCGCTGGTCGCCGCCGGCGCGTTGAAGCCCGGCGAGCCGCTCTGACGCAGCCTGCCCTCGAGACCCTGGAGAACCGAGATGGAAAAAGTCCTGGCCGCCGTCAAGACCGGCCCAAGCAAGATCGAGCTGCGCGAATTCGACATGCCGGACGTGCCGGACGACTGCGCGCTGCTCAAGATGGAGGTGGCCGGCATCTGCGGCACCGACGTCAAGATGTACAAGGAGCCGCTCAAGGGCGCCCCGGTCATCATGGGCCACGAGAACATCGGCGTCATCGCCAAGGCGGGGCGAGAGTTCACGCGCCGCAAGGGCTTCAAGGAAGGCGACCTGGTGTTCGTCGAGCACTACGTCGGCTGCATGAAGTGCGAGTGGTGCCACCGCGGCGAGTACCGCCATTGCGAAGCCACCGACTGGCGCGGCAACCCCGACGGCCTGCGCTTCGGCTACACGTCGACCGAGAAGGCGCCTCACCTGTGGGGCGGCTTCGCGCAGTACGTGTTCCTGCCCTGGAACAGCATCGTCCACAAGGTGCCGGACGGCGTGACACCCGAGATGGCCGGCCTGGTGACGCCGATGGCCAACGGCGTCGAGTGGTCGCTCTTCGACGGCGGCGTCAAGTACGACGACGTGGTGCTGATCCAGGGCCCTGGTCAGCAGGGCCTGTCGCAGACGGTGATCTGCAAGCAGGCCGGCGCGAGCAAGATCATCGTCACCGGCACGTCGAAGGACGCGGCGCGGCTGGAGGTGGCCCGGGCACTGGGTGCCGACCACGTGATCGACGTGACGGTGGAGAACCCGCTCGAACGCATCCGCGAACTCACCGGCGGCCGCGGCGTGGACGTGGTGCTCGACTGCACGGCCGGCGCCGGGACGGTGCCGATCCTGCTGGGCATCGAGGCGCTCAAGCGCAAGGGCGGCCTGATGGTGGTGCAGGGCGAGATGGGCGACTTCCCCAACTTCCCGCTGGCCAAGATGACGCTCAAGTGGATCACGCTCAAGAGCGCGCGTGGGCACAGCTATCGCGCGTGCGAGATGGCGTTGGCGCAGCTGGCCTCCAAGCGCTTTCCGCTCGAGAAGGTGACGACGCACCGCTTCGGCCTGAAGGACACCGACCTCGCGATCCGCTCCGTGGGCAATGCCGGCGTGCCCGGCGTGATCCACGCCTCGCTGATGCCCTGGATGTAGCGTGGACGACCGCATCCCGGTCACGGTGCTGACCGGCTGGCTGGGCGCGGGCAAGACCACGCTGCTCAACCGCCTGCTGAGTGGCGATCACGGCCGCCGCTTCGCCGTCGTGATCAATGAGTTCGGCGCCGTGGGCATCGACCACGAGCTGGTCACGTCGAGCACCGACGAGCTGTTCGAGATGAACAACGGTTGCGTGTGCTGCACCGTGCGCGGCGACCTGATCCGCACCCTGCACGCGCTGCTGGCCCGGCGCAACGACTTCGACGCCGTCATCATCGAGACCACCGGCCTGGCCGACCCCGGGCCGGTGGCGCAGACCTTCTTCGTCGACCCCAAGCTGCGCGCGCGGCTGCGCCTGGACTCGATCACCACCGTGGTCGACGCCCACCATGTACTGCGGCGCCTTGGCGAGAGCCGGGAGGCAGTGGAGCAGGTGGCCTTCGCCGACCAGATCGTGCTCAACAAGACCGACCTCGCCGACGCGCCGCAGCTCGCGGCGGTGGAGGCGGCGCTGCGGCGCCTCAACCCGCTGGCGCCCTTCCTGCGCACGCAGCGCGGCGGCGTCGACCCGCAGCGCCTGCTCGGGCGCGGCGGCTTCGACCTCGCGCGCATCGTCGCCCTCGAGCCGGACTTTCTCGAAGCGCCCCACGTGCATGACGAGCACTGCGGCCACGTGCATGGCACCGGCACCGACGACACGCACCACGCCGGCCACGGCCACGGCATTGCCTCGGTCTCGCTGCTGCACGAGCGACCGCTCGACGCCGCCCGCGTGCAGGCCTGGCTGGCGGCCCTTGTGGCCGAGCGCGGCGCCGACATCCTGCGCGCCAAGGGCATCCTGCACGTGGCGGGCGATGCACGCCGCCTGGTGTTCCAGTCGGTGCACATGCTGCTCGACGGCGACTGGCAGCGTCCGTGGCGCGACGACGAACCGCGTGCGAGCCGCCTCGTCTTCATCGGCCGTGGCCTCGACGAGACCGAATTGCAGCGCGCCCTTCAGGCCTGCGAGGCGCGCGACACCTGAGGCACGCTCACCACAGGCGCTCGCCGCGCTGCACCTTCTGCAGCATCTCGAGCTGGAACGCCGGTGGCCCGTAGCCCAGACGCTCGCCGTGTTGCTGGTAGAAGAACGGCTCGCCGGTGGCCTGCGCATGGCGCTGCATCCACGCCACCATCTCGACATCCGGGTCGCGCCCGGCCGACAGCAGCACCCAGGCCGCACGGCCGCGCCAGCGCATCGGCACCAGGATCACGCCGCAGCGGTCGGGGCGGAACGCCTCGGGAAAGGGGCTGCCGGGCCGCAGCCAGCCGCACACGAAGTTGCGGCAGGGCGACTGCGGACGCTCGTCGTAGATCGTGCAAGCGCCCTCGTGCAGGAAGTGGCAATGCCGGCCGGCGTGCATGCGGTGGCCGCGGACCTCGCCCTCGGCCCAGCCTTCGCAGCAGGCGGTGCAGGGCCCGCAGGCGCGCGTCGCCGCGGCGTCGGGCGCCGGCGTCGCGGCGACGGCGACCGCCCCGTGACAGAACTTGAACTTGCGCCCGCTGCCACAGGGGCAAGGGTCGTTGCGGCCGGGCTTGTGCACGCCTCGGAGGCGCGCCGCAGCGCGCATGATGAGGAAGACGCCGCAAGTATGGCGCGCGCGCCGCGGCGCCGAACCGTGCGGGTTAGCCCTGAGAACCCTTGCGTTGACAGGGTGGTCGTCGGTTCCTACAGTTGCGGTTCGCTATGCGGACCATCGTTCCGCCAATAAGAACGTCACCCTCCATGTCCGAAGTGGCCTCCAACGCCCCGCCCCCCGGCCCTTACGCGGCTGCGCGATCCGCCCCGGCGGTGCTCGCCGGCCTGCGTCGCTGGCTGACCTGGAAGTCACTCGTCATCGGTGCATGCGTGGTCTTCACGACCTACATCGCGGTGATCCCGCTGGCCTTCCTGCTGTGGCAGAGCTTCTTCACGCCGCAGACGGCCAGCAAGGCGGCGGTATTCACGCTCGGCAACTACATCGCGGCCTACACCAGCAGCGAAACGGCGCGCCTGTTCTGGAACTCGGTGCAGTTCGCGTTCGGCACCGCGGCATTCGCCTTCATCGTCGGCACCACGCTGGCGTGGATGAACGAACGCACCAACACGCCCTTCAAGAGCCTGTTCTTCGCACTGTCGTTGATCCCCCTCGTGATCCCGGGCATCCTGTTCACCGTCGCCTGGATCCTGCTCGGCTCGCCGAAGATCGGCATCGTCAACCTGATGCTGCAGGCGGCACTCGGCCTCGACGGCCCGGTGTTCAATATCTACTCGATGTGGGGCATGATTTGGGTCGACGGCCTGCACTATTCGCCGGTGGCCTTCCTGCTGATGACGGCGGCCTTCCGCGCGATGGACCCCTCGCTGGAGGAGTCCGCGATGATGAGCGGCGCCAACGTGTTCCAGGTGCTGCGCCGCGTCACGCTGCCGCTGACCTGGCCGGCGATCTTCGCGACCTTCCTGATCCTGTTCGTGCGGGCGATCGAGTCGTTCGAGGTGCCCGCCCTGCTCGGCCTGCCGGTGGGCATTCGCGTCTTCACGTCGTCGATCTACCAGGCGGTGCACCGCTACCCGAGCCAGATCGGCCTGGCCTCCGCCTACGCGATCACGCTGCTGGCCATCACGACGATCGGCATCTATTTCATCAGCAAGCTGTCGTCGAGCGGATCGAAGTACGCGACGATGACCGGCAAGGGCTTCCGCCCGCGCCAGATCGATCTCGGTCGCTGGCGCTGGCTGGCCGCGGCGGTGTTCATCGTCTACTTCAGCTTCATCGTCGTGCTGCCCTTCGCGGTACTGCTGTGGTCCTCCTTCCAGCAGTTCTACGCTGTGCCCTCGTGGAAGGCGCTGCAGAACCTCACGCTCGAGCCGTACCGCTTCGTGCTCAGCTACCCGAACCTGGCGCGCTCGGTCTGGAACAGCCTGCTGCTGTCGTTCAGCTCTGCCACGGTGATCATGCTCGTGACGTCCGTCATCTGCTGGATCGTGGTCAAGACCAAGCTGCCCGGCCGCTGGCTGCTCGACAACCTGGCTTCGCTGCCGATGGTGTTCCCGGGCCTGGTGCTGGGCCTGTCGCTGATGATCTTCTACCTCAACGTGGACGTCGGCGTGTACGGGACGATGTGGATCCTCTTCATCGCCTACATCACGCGCTTCATGCCCTACGGCATCCGCTTCAACACCACGTCGATGCTGCAGATCCACAAGGAGCTCGAGGAGTCGTCGGCGATGAGCGGCGCGAGCTGGGGCACCACGTTCCGGCGCATCGTGCTGCCACTGCTCAAGCCGGGTCTGGTCGCCGGCTGGATCTACGTGATGATCGTCTCGATCCGCGAGCTGTCGAGCTCCATCCTGCTGTACAGCCCGGGCACCGAGGTGGTGTCGATCATCATCTGGGAGCTGTGGGAGAACGGCCAGTACGTCGAGCTGTCGGCACTGGGGGTGCTCTTCATCCTGATGCTGTTCGTGCTGGTGACGATCTCGCAGGCCATCGGCAAGAAGTTCGGAATCAAGGAATAGGCCAAGGAGCCGCAGCGTGCTGAAGATCGAGTCGCTCTACACCGAGTACACCAACGAACTGGGCCAGCCGGTCAAGGCCGCCCAGGACGTCAACATCGAGGTGCCCGAGGGCAACTTCTTCACCCTGCTGGGCCCCAGCGGCTGCGGCAAGACCACGACCTTGCGCTCGATCGCGGGCCTCGAGCGGCCCGCCAGTGGCCGCATCAGCGTCGGCGACGTCGTCGTCTACTCGTCGAGCGACAACGTCTTCGTGCCGCCCAACCAGCGCGGCTTTGGCATGGTGTTCCAGTCCTACGCGATCTGGCCGCACATGGACGTGTTCTCGAACGTGGCCTTCCCGCTGCAGGTCGGCAAGCGGCGCTTCGCCAAGGAGGAAGTCGAGGCGCGGGTGATGAAGGTGCTCAAGGCAGTGCAACTCGACCACCTGCGCGACCGCGAGGCCACCAAGCTGTCCGGCGGGCAGCAGCAGCGGCTGGCGCTGGCGCGCGCGCTGGTGATGGAACCCAAGCTGCTGCTGCTCGACGAACCGCTGTCCAACCTCGACGCCAAGCTGCGCGAGGCGATGCGCTTCGAGCTCAAGCGCCTGCAGCGCGAGCTGCGCATCACCACCGTCTACGTCACGCACGACCAGAGCGAGGCGTTGGCCATGTCGCACCAGATCGCGGTGATGAACGCCGGGCGCATCCAGCAGACCGGCACGCCGCGCGACATCTACGAGCGGCCGCAAAGCCGCTTCGTCGCCGACTTCGTGGGCACCACCAATTTCGTCGAAGGCACGGTGCGTGCGCTGCAGGCTGAACCACGCCAGTTCGTGGTCGACAGCGAGATCGGCGTCCTGCTTGCCACGTCGACCGACACGCTGGCCATCGGCGACAAGGTCACCGTCTCGATCCGGCCCGAGGACATCCGCCTGTCGGACACGCGGCTCGAGCCGGGCGTGAACGTGATCGAGGGCGTGATCGACCAGAAGGTGTTCCTGGGCGAATCGCTCGACTGGCAGGTCCGCGTCGGCTCCCGCAACGTGCAGTCGCGCACGCACCCGACCATCTACACCCACATCGGCGAGCCGATCTGGGGGCGCATCGATCCCCTCAAGTGCGTCGCCATTCGATCGACCGCGGTCGAGGTTCACTGAAAAGACCATCGCCGTGTCGTCCAAGGAAGACTTCGACCGCGTCGAGCGCCCGCGCAAGACGCCCCCCGCGGTCAAGCCGAAGGAGCGCTGGGGCGGCGACGTCATCGTCGACCTGCTGCACCGCTACGGCCTGCCCTATGCCGCGCTGAACCCCGGCGCCAGCTACCGCGGCCTGCACGACAGCATCGTCAACTACGGCGGCAACCGCCCGCTGATGATGCTGTGCCAGCACGAGGAGACGGCGGTCCAGATCGCGCACGGCTACGGCAAGGCCAGCGGCAAGCCGATGGTGGCGATCCTGCACAACCTGGTCGGCCTGCTGCACGCCAACATGGCCGTGTACTACGCCTACATCGACCGCGCGCCGATCTTCATCATCGGCGCCACCGGCCCGATGGACGAGACCAAGCGTCGCCCGCGCATCGACTGGATCCACAGCGCGCAGACGCAGGGGGCGGCCATCCGCGACTACACCAAGTGGGACTACCAGCCCACCACGGTGGACGGCGTGCCCGAGGCCTTCGCCCGCGCCTACTCGGTGATGATGACCGAGCCACGCGGCCCGGTGTACATGTGCTACGACGCCTGGCTGCAGGAGAAGAAGCTCGAGCACGCCGTGCCGCTGCCGCCCCAGGGCTTCCAGCGCGTGCCCAGCCGCATCGCGCCCGACCCGGCAGCGCTGCAGCGGGCCGCCGAGACGCTGGCGAAGGCCAGGCGCCCGGTCATCCTGACCGAGTACGCCGGCCGCGACCCCCAGGGCTTCCACGACCTGGTGGCGCTGGCCGAGACGCTGGGCGCGCCGGTCTACGACCTGAACATGCGTCTGAATTTCCCCAGCTGCCACCCGCTGAACCTGAGCATGGACAAGTCCATGTTCAAGGACGCCGACGTGGTGCTGCTGGTGGACGTGCGCGACTGGGAGCGCCCCACCACCACGCTGACCAGCACCACGCGCGAGCTGGTCTCGCTCACCCCCAAGGGCTGCCGCTGGATCGACATCGGCTTCGGCGACCTGAACCTCAGCGCCTGGGCCATGGACTACCAGCGTCTGCTGTACGCCGACCAGCGCGTCGTCGCCGACACCCTGCTGGCGGTGCCCGCGCTGACGGCGCTGCTGAAGAAGCTGCAGAAAAAGGACGCAGCCTTCGCCGCCCGCGTGCCGCGGCGCAGTGCGGCCATCGCGACGAAGCACAGGGCGCTGCGCGAGGGCTGGGCGAAGCAGGCGCAGGACGACCGCGACCTGAGCCCCATCACATTGCCCCGGCTGGCCTCGGAGGTGTGGGCGCAGATCCAGGACGAGGACTGGGTCCTCACCGCCGGCACGCTGGAAGACTGGACGCGCAAGCTCTGGAACTTCGACCGGCCCTACCGCCACGCCGGCAAGAGCCTGGGCACGGCCACGCAGTTCGGCATCAGCCTGGGGGTGGCGCTGGCGCACCGCGACGCCGGCCGCCTGGTGGTGGACATGCAGCCCGACGGCGACCTCATGTTCGACGCCGGCGCGCTGTGGGTGGCGGCCAAGCACCGCATCCCGATGCTGGTGGTGATGTACAACAACCGCGCCTACTTCAACGACTGGGAGCACCAGATCCGCATGGCCCGGCAGCGCGGCACGCCGGTGGACCGGGCCTACATCGGCATGGACCTGGACGACCCGCCGCCCGACTTCGCGACCCTGGCGCGCAGCATGGGCTGGTACGCCGAGGGCCCGATCGACAAGCCCGAGGACGTGGCGCCGGCGCTGCAGCGCGCCATCGCCCGCGTCAAGGCCGGCCAGCCGGCGCTGCTCGACACCCTCACGCAGAAACGATGAACGACGCCCCCCCCACCGTCGGCGTGATCGGCGCAGGCCGCATGGGCACCCCGATCATCGGCCACCTGGTGCGCAAGGGCTTCGTCACGCTGGCCAGCGACGCCAGCCCGGCCCGCGAGGCCGCGGTGCGCGAGCGCGGGGCGGTCTGGGAGCCGGACAACGCCGCGCTGGCGCGCCGCTGCGACGTGATGCTGGTGTGCGTGGGCTACGACGCGCAGGTGCGGGCGCTGCTGGACGAAGGCGGCCCGCTGCGCGCGGCACGGCCGGGCAGTATCGCGGCCATCCTCAGCACGATCCGGCCCGAGACCGTGCAGGCGCTGGCGGCCGCGACGACCGATCTGCACGTGGTCGACAGCACCGTGTGCCGCGGCGGACGGGCGGCCGACGAGGGCACGCTGCTCAGCTTCGTGGGCGGGCCCGAGGCCGTGGTGCAGCGGCTGGAGCCGGTGCTGCGCGCCTACTCGTCGGACGTGGTGCACACTGGCGGCGCGGGCACCGCGCAGGTCGCCAAGGCCGCCAACAACAGCGTGCTGTGGGCCTGCCTGATCGCCAACCACGAGGCCCTGGCGCTGGCCCACGCCTACGGCATGGACACCGACCGCCTGCGGCAGGCGCTGATGATGAGCAGCGCCGAGAACCACGCCCTCGAGGTCTGGGGCCAGCAGACCATGGCCTGGGCCGAGGACGACATGGACATCGTGCAGGACATGGCCGCGCAGTGCGGCCTGTCGCTGCCGCAGGTCGGCCTCAACCGCGAGCTCTGCCGTGCCCTGAAGCCCCGACGCTACCGACTGGACAAGTATGGACGCTGAACGCAAGAACGCCGAGCCGGTGTCGGCCCCCGGGCACAGCGTGCCCAACGAGAGCCACTACCACTCCAAGAAGGACCGCGTCTTCGTGCGTGGCATCCAGGGCCAGTACAGCCTGAAGGACGAGTTGGCCCGGCTGCGCGCCATGCCGCGCGTGCGCCGCGGCTCGGAGATCAAGTTCAACGACGGCCCGCAGGCGTTCAGCCGCCACTACGTCGAGCCCAAGGACGGCATCACGCAGACCTTCCACCTCCACCTCGAGGAGTACGGCCCGGGTGGCCGCAGCCAGAAGCACGGACACGTCAACGAGGCGGCCTTCTACATCCTCGACGGCGACGGCTACGAGATCCACGACGGCGTGCGCTACGACTGGACCGCCGGCGACATCGCCATCGTGCACAACAACTGCGTGCACCAGCACTTCAACGCCAGCAACACCAAGCCGGCGCGCGCCCTGGTGATCAAGACCAAGCCGATGTACATGTTCATGAACATGCTGTTCCAGCAGCAGGTCGAGCCGCGGCCGAGCGACCCGGCGCCCGGCGGCGAGGGCTTCCGCGTGCGCGAGCAGGAACAGGACGACAACCACCCCGAGGTCGGGTACTGAGACGCTGGCCCGGCGAGGAGAGTGACCATGGCATGGAGCGAAGCCAAGGCGTGGCTGCAGGGCAGCGCGCACCAGGACCTGTACCAGGCCCTGCTCGACGACGCCGCGAGCGCGCCGGCGCGCAACGCCACGCGCAAGAAGATCGTCAAGCCGTCGGACATGCCCTGGGAGCTGGCCCGTCAGGGCCTGCTCAAGCACCTGCTCAACGAGGGCATGAACACGCGCATGGAGACGGTGGACGCCTACATGCAGATCATCCCGCCGGGCAGCCGCAGCGGGCGGCACCGCCACCTCGCCGAGGAGTGCCTGTACGTCGTCGAGGGCTGCGGCTACGACCTGCATGTCGACTGCGACGTCGAAATCACCGACACCTACCACTGGAAGCCGCAGGACCGGGTGCAGCGCTTCGAATGGCAGGCGGGCGATGTGATCTACATCCCGCCCAACACGATCCACCAGCACTTCAATGCCAGCCCGGACCGGCCCGTGCGCCTGATCTCGGCCATCAACCGCATCTTCAAGAACAGCGGGCTGAACGACCTCGAGCAGGTCGAGGACGCGCCAGAGTACCGCCCTGGCGTCGCGCTCACCGCCGAGCTCGTCGCCCGATACCTCCAGACTCCGGTCGCCGCGTGATCCCATGAACAACCCCACCCCCACGAAGAACGCCCTCGTCAGCGACGCCGTCGCGAGCAAGTTCGCCACCGAGAAGGAGACGCCCTATACGCGCTGGGTGGCTGCCGAGGGGCTCGACATCATCCCGTCGATCTACGTCGAGAACCTGCACACCGTCGAGCTCAAGCCCTGGGCGCGCCGCGGTGGTCGCGGCGTGTTCCTGAACCACGACGCCAGCCGCACCAGCAATGACTGCTACGTGTGCGAGATCCCGCCCGGCAGCGAGCTCGCTCCGCAGCGGCAGCTTTTCGAGGAGATGATCTACGTACTCGACGGGCGCGGCTCCACCACCGTGTGGAACGGTGCGGGTGCGCGCGTGAGCTTCGAGTGGAAGGCCGGCGCGATCTTTGCGATCCCGCTGAACACGATGCACCAGCACTTCAACGGCTCGGGCCGCGAGCCGGTGCGCTTCGTGTCGGTCACCAACGCGCCGGTGATCATCAACGCCTTCGGCGACACCGACTTCGTCTTCGGTACCGATTACGACTTCAGGAACCGCTTCGCAGGCGAGAGCAACTACTTCGCCAACGGCGGCGAGCAAAAGGGCCTGCTGCTCGACACCAACTTCGTCGCCGACGCGATCAATCTGCCGCTGATCTCGGCCAAGGAGCGCGGCGCGGGCGGCGGGCACATCCGCTTCTCGATGGCCAAGGGGAGCATGAACAGCCACATCTCACAGTTCCCGGTGGGCACCTACAAGAAGGCGCACGCCCACGGCCCCGGCGCGCACGTGATCGTGATGAGCGGCCAGGGCTTCAGCCTGATGTGGCCCGAGGGCGAGGAGCCGCGCCGCTACGAATGGCGCGAGGGCACCATGATCGTGCCGCCGAACATGTGGTTCCACCAGCACTTCAACACCGGCAATACCCCTGCTCGCTACCTGGCCTTCAAGGCCGAGGGTGTGTCGATACGCAACGCCCAAGGCGTGCCCAAAGCGTGGATCAGCCGCCGCGTGGGCGGCGACCAGATCGACTACGCGGACGAGTCGCCCCTCGTGCGCAAGACCTTCGCCGAGGCCCTGGCCAAGGCGGGCCTCGCCTCGCGCATGGACGCCGCGTACGAGGCCGAACTGACCGACCTGCCCCCGAAGCCGTCGGCCGTCTCGGTCTGATGCCATGCCGACACCGATTGACACGCAACGACGCTCCCCTTACCTTACTCAACGTTCTGATTAACGGACCAATGTTCCGCATACAAGAACACACGGCCCACCCCCAACGAGGAGACACCATGCGCACCCGGAAACTCACCCTGATGGCGGCCGCGGCCGCCGCCGTGCTGGCCCCCGCCGTCATGGCGCAAACCTCCGGCGTCACCATCTACGGTCGCCTGTACCCCTACGTGGTCAACGAAGACGGCTCCGGCGCGACCGCCGGCACGACGTCCTCCGCGACTATCGGCGCCAAGCCCGCCGCCGGGGTGGACGGCGTGGTGCGCAACAACGGCTTCGCTTACGGCAACTCGCGGCTGGGGATCCGCGGCAGTGAAGACCTCGGCGGTGGGCTGAAAGCGCTGTTCCAGCTCGAGACCGTGGTCGGCGTGACCGACGGCGTTGGCGGCGCTGGCGCTGGCGGCGCGTTCTGGAACCGCGACACCTTCCTCGGCCTGCAGGGCAGTATGGGCACTGTCAAGCTCGGCCTGATGGATTCGATCTTCAAGAACTACGGCGACACGATCGGCATCCTGGGCATCAGCAGCGGAACGTTCATGTCCACGAGCAACATCCTGCGCAAGCCCGGCTTCGGCACCAGCAACGACGCCCGCTTCCACGAGCGCCTGCGCAACTCGATCCAGTACGAGTCGCCCGAGCTCAACGGCTTCCAGGCCGGCCTGCAGTACGCGCTGGTCGACCCCAAGGCGGGCAACCGGCACAAGACGGCCACGTCGATGGGCATCCAGTACGACCAGGGACCGCTCTACGTGGCGCTGGCGCACGAAATCCACAACGACTACTTCGGCGGTTCGGCGCAGGCGCCTTCATCGATGCGCAACAGCGATGCCACCGCCAACCCGAACGTCAACTCCAAGGACCGCGCGACGCAGTTCACCGTCGAGTACCGGTTGAACAAGATGCACAAGTTCGAGGTCGACGTGATCCGCAAGGAGTACAAGGAGACGGCAACCGTGACGGGCCGTTTCGCGTCGTACAAGAACACGGCCTACCTGCTGGCGATGGAGAACCGCTGGAACGACCAGTGGCGCACGGCGGCCAACTACGTCCGCTCGAACGCAGGGTCCTGCACCCGCGTGGCCGCGGCCTGCAAGACCGACGGCCTCGAGGGCAGCAAGTTCACCGTGGCGGCCAGCTACTCGCTGAGCCGGCGCACCATGGTGTTCGCGTCAGCGGCCAAGCTCACCAATGGCACCGCCGCGCGCTTCTCCACCAACGACTTGGATAACCGCACCAACCCCGGCGAGGACCTGACCCAGTTCGCGCTGGGCGTGTCGCACAGCTTCTGACGCCCCTCGAGAACCGGCGCGGGAGGGCCGTCCGCGGGCCCTTTCGCGCCAGCCCCCCGACCGCGGCCCATCGAAGGAGTGCACGATGACGCCCGATTCGACGCGCGCGCAGCGACGCGTCCTGCTGGCTGCGCTGGCGGCTTTGCCGCTGGCGGCCCGGTCACAGGACGCCGCGGCGCGCAACCGCGAGATCTACCTCTACAAGGGCGCCGACCGCGAGGCGCGCCTGCTGGAAGGGGCCAAGAAGGAGGGGCAACTCAGCCTCTACACCTCGCTCAACACGAAGGACTCTGCACCGATCACCGAGACCTTCGAGAAGCGCTACGGCGTCAAGGTGCTGCTGTGGCGTTCGAGCTCCGAGAAGGTGCTGCAGCGCGCCGTCACCGAGGCGCGCGCCGGACGCTTCGCCTGCGACGTGCTGGAAACCAACGGCCCCGAGATGGAGGCGCTGTACCGCGAGAAGCTGCTCGCGGAGTTCCACAGCCCGCACTTCAAGGACCTGCCGCCGGCAGCATTCCCGAAGCACCGGCACTACGTGGCCGACCGCTTCAACTTTTTCACCATCGGCTACAACACCAACCTGGTCAAGCCCGACGAGGTGCCCAACAGCTACCTCGACCTGCTGCACCCGCGCTTTGCCGGCAAGGTGGCGCTCGAATCGGGCGACACCGACTGGTTCGCCGCCCTTGTCAAGCACATGGGCGAGGAGAAGGGCCTGGCCTTCTTCCGCAAGCTCGCGGAGATGAAGCCGCAGATGCGCACCGGCCACACCCTGCTGGCCGAGCTGGTCTCGTCGGGCGAGGTGCCGATCACCGCCACGATCTACAACCACAACATCGAGCGCTTGGCCGTGCGCGGCGCACCGGTCAAGTGGAAGGCGTTGTCCCCCACCTTCGGCCGGCCCAATGCCATCGGGGTCGTGGAGCGCGCACGAAACCCCCATGCGGGGCTCCTGTTCACCGACTTCATGCTCTCGCTGCAAGGCCAACAGCTGATCAAGGAGCGCAACCGCGTTCCGGCCAGCACGGCGGTGGAGACCAATCTCAACAAGTTCACCTTCGAGATGATCGATCCCGTGATCACCCTCGACGAGGCCGACAAGTGGGACAAGCTGTGGTCACAGCTGTTCCTGGGTGGCCAGAAGGTCCAGAAGGAAGCCGACTAACACGCCATGACTCGCATCACCAAGAGACAGTTTCACGGCTGGCTGGGCGGCGCTGCGGCCTCGTTGGCCGTGCCGTCCGTCTGGGCGCAGGCGCCGCGCAGCGTCATGGCCGACCTGGCCGGCTACACCGGCGCCGACCGCACGCAGCGGCTCGTCGACGGGGCCAGGAAAGAGGGCCCGCTGAGCATCTACACCTCGGCACAGAGCGACGACATGGGCGCGGTGGTGGCCGGGTTCGAGAAGAAGTACGGACTGAAGGTCACGATGTGGCGCGCCGGCTCGGAAAAGGTGCTGCAGCGCGCCATCACCGAGGCGCGCGGCAACCGCCACACGGTGGACATCGTCGAGACCAACGGACCCGAGCTCGAGTCGATGCACCGGGAGAAGATCTTCCAGGCGGTCAAGTCGCCGGTGCTGTCGCAGATCACCCCGCAGGCCTTGCGGCCGCACGGCGAGTGGGTCGGCACGCGGCTGAACGTGTTCGTGCAGGCCTACAACACCAACCTGGTGAAGAAGGACGAGGCGCCCAAGACCTGGGAAGACCTGCTGCACCCGCGCTGGAAGGGACGCCTGGGCATCGAGGCCGAGGACCAGGACTGGCTCGCCGGCGTGGTCGGCGAGATCGGCGAGGCCCGCGGCGTCAAGCTGTTCAAGGACATCGTCGCGGCCAACGGCATGTCGGTGCGCAAGGGCCACACGCTGCTGACGCAGCTCGTGGTGTCGGGCGAAATCCCGTTCGCGCTCACCGTCTACAGCTACAAGGCGCAGCAGCTCAAGGAAAAGGGCGCCCCCATCGAGTGGCTCTCCATCGGCACGCCGATCGCCCGCCCCAACGGCATCGGCGTGGCCCGCATGGCCCCGAACCCGCACAGCGCTCTCTTGTTCTTCGACTACGAGCTGGGCGAGGAAGGCCAACGCATCCTCGCCGGACGCGACTTCGTGCCCACCAACGGCAAGGTCGAGTCGCCCTTCGGCAAGGGGGCGCTCAAGTACGTCGACGCGCGCATGATGCTCGACGAGTACGAGAAGTGGACCAAGCTGTACGAGGAAATCTTCACGTCGAAGGCGCGCTGAGCCTGACCGGGAGCCCCGCATGAAGAACCGTCTGCGCCTCGGCTGGGGCGCGCTCCTGCTGGCGCTGTCCGCAGGCGTCGCCGCTCAGTCGCCACTGGCCGCCTATGAGGGGCCCGACCGCCTGCAGCGGCTCGTCGCCGAGGCCAAGAAGGAAGGCTCGCTGACGCTGTACACCACGATCGCCGAAAAGGACCTGCCGGTCCTGATCAAGCCTTTCGAGGCCAAGTACGGCGTCAAGGTCAACGTCTGGCGCGCCGGCACCGACAAGGTGCTGCAACGCACGCTGGCCGAGGCCTCGGCCAACCGGCACGAGGTCGATGTGATCCACTTCGGCTCGCCCGAGATGGAAGCGCTGGCGCGCGAGAAGGTGCTGCAGCCGGTCATTTCCCCGACCTACCGGCAGTTGCAGCCGGGCTCCGTGCCGGCGCACAAGCAATGGGCGGCGACGTTGCTGTCGGTATGGGTGCAGGCCTACAACACCAATGTCGTCAAGAAGGAAGAACTGCCGCGCACCTACCAGGATCTGCTCGACCCGCGCTGGAAGGGCAAGCTTGGCATCGAGGCCAAGAACCAGGACTGGTTTGCGTCGGTGGTCGACATCACCGGCGGCGGTGAGAAGGGCCTGGGCTTCTTCCGCGATCTGGTGGCCAAGAACGGCGTGTCACCGCGCAGCGGTCACACCCTGCTGACCAACATGGTGGTCTCGGGCGAAGTGCCGCTCGCGCTGACCGTCTACAACTACATGCCCGAGCAGGCCAAGAAGAAGGGGGCACCGATCGACTGGTTCGCGCTCGAGCCGGCCGTGGCGCGGTCCAACGCGGTGGGCGTGGCGCGGCGCGCACCGCACCCGGCTGCCGCCGTGCTGTTCCACGAGTACATGCTCACGGACGCACAGCCCCTGCTGGCCTCCATCGACTACGTGCCCACCAACACCAGCGTGCCCTCGCCGCTCAAGGGCGTGCGCATCATGATGACCGACCCGGTGCGTACGCTCGACGAGTCGGACAAGTGGACCACGCTGTTCGAGGACACGGTCATCCGGCGCGCCGCGCGCTGAGGCGCCACCGCGGGACTTTGACGACGTGAACGCCACCGCCGAGGCCGCCGTCCAGCCCGCGCCGGCGCCCGCGGCGCCACGCGCGCGCGAGATCTGGCTGATCACAGCCGGCCACGCGCTCACGCACTGGTACCCCGCGACGTTCTACCTGCTGCTGCCGTTGATCGGACACGAGCTGGGCCTGAGCTTCAGCCAGATCGGCCTCATCATGACCTGCCAGTACGTGGCGGGGGCGGTCGCCAACATCCCGGGCGGGGTGCTGGTCGACACCGTCGGTCGCAAAGGCCTGTTGATGGGCGTGTCGCTGTTCTGGGTCGGCTTCCCGTACCTGCTGATGGGCTTCACGCACAGCTACGTCATGCTGCTGGCCTGCATCACGCTGGTGGGCGTCGGCAACAGCCTGTGGCACCCCACGGCCATCCCCACGCTCGCCCGGCGCTTCCCCGAGCGCAAGGGTTTCGTGCTGTCGCTGCACGGCATGGGCGGCAATGCCGGCGACGCCCTGGCGCCGCTGGCGGTGGGTGCGCTGCTGGCAGCGCTGAGCTGGCGCGAAGTCGTGGTGCTCAATGTGGTGCCGGGGCTGGTGATGTCGCTGCTGATCCTGGTCTACCTCGGGACCTTGCAACTGGGCCGCAAGGCCGCCGCGGCCGCCGACACGACGGCCGGCGACGGCCAGTCGCTGCGCGACTACCTGCAGGGCCTGCGCGGGCTGCTTCGCAACCGCAGTCTCGTGCTGCTGTCCACCAGCGGGGCGTTCCGCTCGATGACACAGAACGCGCTGCTCACGTTCCTGCCGCTGTTCCTGGCGCGCGAGCTCGGCTACCCACCGCTGTGGGTGGGTGCGGCGATGTTCGCGCTGCAGGCCGCGGGCCTGGTGGCCTCGCCGGTGGCCGGCCACCTGTCGGACCGCCTCGGGCGGCGCCGCGTCATGTCGGCCAGCATGGCGATGACAGCGGCGGTCCTGCTCTTCATGGCCGTGGCGGGGCGCTCGACGGTTTTCGTGATCTTCATCGCGGCGCTCGGCTTCTTCCTCTACGCCATCCGCCCGGTGATCCAGGCCTGGCTGCTCGAGGTCACGCCGAAAAACCTGGGCGGCAGCAGCGTGGGCATCCTCTTCGGCGCGCAGTCGCTCGGCTCGGCGGTGGCGCCGCTGGTCGGCGGTGTCATCGCCGACCGCTGGGGCCTGGGCGCCACGTTCTACTTCCTGGCCGGCACCATCGTGTGCGCCAACGTCCTGGTCCTGCTCACCGGCACGCGGACCGAGGCGGCGTCGTGAGCGGCGGGCGCCGCGGCGCCGTGCGCTGGCTCAAGAGCACGTCCAACCGCACCTTCATCGTCTGGCCGGCCGCGCTATGGCTCACCGCCGCGCTGCTGCAGGGCGGCGTGCCCACCCTCAACCTGTGGGGCGTGCCGCTGCTGGTCTGGGGCTATGCCCAGTACCGCTGGGCGGGCGCCTACCGCACCCGGCTCGGCGGCGGCGGCCCCGGTCTCTCCAACCCGCCGCAGCGGCTCGTCACCGAGGGCATCTATGCGCTGACGCGCAACCCGATGTACCTCGGTCATCTGGTCTTCTTCCTCGGCCTGGCGGTGCTGTATTCCGGCCCTGCCTGGGTGGTCTTTGTCGCCCACGTGTTCTGGTTCGACCAGCGCGCGCGCGACGACGAGGCCGGCCTCGAAGGTCTGTTCGGCGCCGCGTACGCCGCCTACCGGCAACGGGTCCGGCGCTGGGTGCCGGGCGTGTTCTGACGCCCCGGCGCACCGTTCCACTCGAAAGAACACGGTTCCACATAAGAGAAAAGGCTGCTAGGATCGGTCCATGAACCGGAAGACTGCCGCCCCTGTCGCCGAGGGTGAAGGCCCCAGCCGCCTGTCCTCGGTCACCTCGGCCCTGCTCGTGCTCAAGGCCTTCAACGCCGACGAGGCCGAGATCGGCATCAGCAGCCTGGCCAAGCGCCTGGGCCTGGCCAAGAGCACGGTGCACCGGTTGGCGGTGACGCTGGCCTCCGAGGGCTTCCTCGAGCAGAACCCCGACAACGGGCGCTACCGCCTCGGCCTGTCGCTGTTCGCGCTCGGGGCGCTGGTGCGCCGCCGCATGGACGTGTCCAACGAGGCGCGGCCGCTGCTGGGGCAGTTGCGCGACAGCACGCACGAGGCCGTGCACCTGGCGATCCTGTCAGGCGCCTCGATCATCTACCTCTACAACCTCGAGAGTGCGCAGGCGATCGGCATGCGCTCCTACATCGGCACCTTCAAGCCGGCGCACTGCACGGCCGAAGGCCGCGTGCTGCTCGCGTTCTCGCGTGCCGAGACGGTGGCCGCGGTGCTGGAGGACAAGCTCGTCGCGCGCACGCCCAAGACCATCGTCAGCACCGCCGCGCTGCGCAAGGCCCTCGAGGAGGTGAGGCAGACGGGCTACGCGATCGACGACGAGGAGAGCGAGTTCGGCATGCGCGGTCTGGCCGCGCCGATCCGCGACATCTCCGGCCGCGTCGTCGCCGCCGTCGGCCTGGCCGGGCCGGTGCAGCGCCTGACCAAGAAAGACCTGCGCGCGCTTGCGCCCGAGGTCGTCCGCACCGCCGACGCGGTGTCGCAGCGCCTGGGCTACAACCCGCGATGACCGCCGTCGTCCATCGGGTGCTCGTGGCCGGCACCGGGGAATCCTTCGCGTGCGCCGCCGACGACACGCTGCTGCGCGCCGCGCAGCGGGCCGGCCTCGGATTCCCCTACGAGTGCAACGTCGGCTCCTGCGGCAACTGCCGTTTCGAGCTGGTCGATGGCGCGCTCGAAAACGCCTGGCCCGAAGCGCCGGCCCTCAGCGAGAAGGACCGTGCGCGCGGCCGCCACCTCGGCTGCCAGTCGATGCCGCGCGGCGACTGCACCATCAAGCTGCGGCCGCAGGCGCGCTATGCGCCGGTGCAGCGGCCGCAGCGCACCGGCGCGTCGCTGCTTCGTCGCCGCGCGCTCACGCACGACATCGAGGAGTTCGTGTTCGAGCTCGACGCCGCGCAGGGCTTCGAGCCGGGCCAGTATGCGCTGGTGCAACTGCCCGGCGTGGCCGGCCCGCGCGCCTATTCGATGAGCAACGTGGCCGGCGACGGCCGGCGCTGGGAGTTCCAGGTGCGAAAGCTGTCCGGCGGCGTCGGCAGCGTGGCGTTGTTCGCGCTCGCGCCGGGCGCGCGCGTGGCGATCGACGGCCCGTACGGCATGGCCTGGCTGCGCCGCACGTCGCCGCGCGACATCGTGTGCATCGCCGGCGGCTCCGGGCTCGCGCCGATGGTCTCCATCCTGCGCGGGGCGGTGGCCGAGCCACAGCTGGCGGGCCGCCGGCTCGACCTCGTCTACGGTGGCCGCACGGTCGCCGACCTGTGCGGCCGCGACCTGCTGATGGCGCTGCCCGGCTGGGGCGAGCGCCTGCACTACCACCCGGTGGTGTCGGCCCAGCCGGCCGGCGAGCCGGTGCCCGCCGGCGTGGAGACCGGCTTCGCGCACGAGTCGGCGCAGCGTCGCTTCGGCGAGCGGCTGCGCGAGTGCGAGGTCTATTTCGCCGGACCGCCGGCCATGACCGAGGCGGTGCAGCGCATGCTACTGGAGGCCGGCGTGCCGCCCGACCAGCATCACTTCGATCAGTTCTACTGAACCAACGGCTGCGCATGTCGGACACCACGAACCCCACGGCGCCGAAAGCGGACGCGATGCTCCGCCACCGCCTCGAGGACCACCGCTGGGGCGACCTGACTGGCCACGTACACGCCGACGGCGAGGACCACGACCACGATCACGACGACTTCGGCGGTCCACCCGACATCGCCGACCAGACGCTGTGGGCGAGCGACAACGTGGTGCTGCACAGCGTGGGGATCGACATCGGATCCTCCGGCACCATGGTCGCGTTCTCGCGCCTGCACATGCAGCGCGTGTCGGACCAGCTGTCGACGCGCTTCGTCGTCGTCTCGCGCGAACCGCTGCACCAGTCGCCGGTCGCGCTGACGCCGTACCGCGACGAGTCCAGCATCGACGCCGAAGCCCTGGGCCGGTTGATCGAGGACGCCTACGGCGCGGCCGGGCTGCACCCCGACGACGTCGACGCCGGCGCGGTCATCCTCACCGGCGAGGCGCTGCGGCGTCACAACAGCGAAGCGATCGGCGCGCTGCTGGCCGAGCAAGGCGGCGAGTTCGTCTGCGCCACCGCGGGCCACCACATGGAATCGATGCTGGCGGTCTATGGTTCGGGGGCGGCCCGCCGCTCCTTCGACGCCGGCACGCGGCTGCTCAACGTCGACATCGGCGGCGGCACCACCAAGCTCGGCCTCGTCGAGCGCGGCGAGCTACGGGGCACGGCCGCGGTGCACATCGGCGGCCGTCTCGTCGTGGTCGACGCCGAGGGGCGCCTCGTCCGGCTCGACCCGGCCGGCCGCGAGCACGCTCGCCGTGCCGGTTTCGACTGGCAGCTCGGACAGCGCGTCACGCGCGCGCAGCTCGCGCGCGTGGCGCAGGGCATGGCCGACGCGCTGATGCGCGTGCTGGCCGGCCGGCCGAGCGCGGCCGACCTGCGCGAGCTGATGTTGACCGACCCGATCGAGGACCTGGGGGCGCTCGACGGCCTGATGTTCTCGGGCGGCGTGGGCGAGTACGTCTACCGCCGCGAGGCACGCGACTTCGGCGACCTGGGCAAGCTGCTCGGCGAGGCGATCCGCGAACGCCTCGACGCAGGCGCGCTGCCGTGGCCGCTGCTGCCGGCCGGCGAGTGCATCCGCGCCACCGTGCTGGGCGCCTCCGAGTACAGCGTGCAGCTGTCGGGCAACACCACCTACGTGTCGGCGCCGGGGGTGCTGCTGCCGCGCAAGAACCTGCAGGTGGTGCCGCTGCCGCACGCCTATGGCGAGGGCCCGGTCGACGCGGAGGCGGTCGCTGCCGCGCTGCGCCAGGCCTTCCTGCGGCACGACCTGGGGGAAGGCGAGCAGGACGTGGCCGTCTCGCTGCGCTGGACCGGCCCGCCGGCCTACGCGCGGCTGACCGCATTGAAGGACGGCCTGCTGGCCGGGCTGGCGCGCAGCGTGGCTCAGGGCCGCTCGCTCTACGTGGTGGTCGACGGCGACATCGCGCTGACGCTGGGCTACCTGATCCACGAGGACCCGCGCGTGGCCGCGCCGCCGCCCGACGGCCCCGACGCCGACGCACCCCGCAGCGCGGTGCTGGTGATCGACGGCATCACC
>DASTJE010000169.1:0-17445 GCA_035716845.1 Burkholderiaceae bacterium | reverse complement strand
CTTGGCCTGCTGGTCGGGCTTGAGGCTGTTCCAGGCCTTCATCGACATGGCATAGCCGTTGAGCGCCATCTGGAAGCCCAGCGGCAGCTGGTGCGTCGTCACCTCGGGCCAGCCGGCCGAGTTGGCGCTCGACGGGCCGGTGACGGCGCAGTCGACCACGCCAAGCGACAGCGACTGGTGCGTGTCGGCGAACGAGATCGGCACCGGCGTGCCGCCCACCAGCTCGATGAACTTGGCCAGGTTCTGGTCGTACACGCGCACCTTCATGCCCTTGATGTCGGCCAGCTTGGCGATCGGCTTCTTGCAGAACAGGATCTGCGGCCCGAACGGCCACACGCTCAGCAGCTTGACGTTGAACTGCTGCTGCAGGCGCGCGTCGACGGTGTCGAAGTAGGCCCTGGCGACCTTGCGGCCGGTGGCGTAGTCGGGGCTCGCGCCCACCAGGTCGAGGCCGAGCAGCGTCGGCTCGTCGCGCGAGTTCTGCGACACGCGCAGCGAGACGATGTCGAACAGGCCGGCCTTCATCACCCGCAGCTGTTCGGTGTCCTTGATGCCGAGCGTGTCGATGGGCTTGTAGTCGACGTCGATCGGCAGGCCGGTGCGCTCGGCGAAGTGCTCGAAGAAGGGCTGCTCCTTGTTCTTCTGGATCAGGCCGGTGGCCAGCGGTTGCCCGATGGCCTTGAACTTGATGCGGTCCTGCGCCTGGGCGGCAGGCAGGGCGACGGCCAGTGCGACGGCACCGGCAACGACGAGGCGGGACAACGAGGGCATGGGCGGACTCCTGGGTGAGGGAGGGTGGCGAAGGAGCTCAGTAGCCGAGCGCGCGCGGCAGCGCGGTCACGAGCGGCGGGAACAGCATGCACGCCACGAGCACGGCGTACATCAGGGCGATGAAGGGCCAGGCGCTCTTGACGAGCTCGCGCATCGGCACCCGGGTGATGCCGCAGACGACGAACAGCACCACGCCCACCGGCGGGGTGAGCATGCCGATCACGAGGTTGAGCACGAACAGGAAGCCGAAGTGCAGCGGATCGATGCCGTAGCTGATCGCAATCGGATGCAGCAGCGGCACCAGCATGATGTAGGCGGCGTTCGACTCGAGGAACATGCCCACCACGAACAGCAGCACCGCCACCAGCGCCATGTAGACCAGGGGGTCGTGGGTCAGGGCGCGCAGCAGGGTCGACAGCGTCTGCGGCAGCAGGTCCACCGTCATCAGGTAGGTGATGATCGAGGCGAAGGCGATCAGCGCGCCGACCACCGCCGAGGTGATGGCCGCGCGCACCACGATGCCGGGCAGGTCGCGCAGCTCGAGCCGGCGCGTGACGAAGAAGCCGATCGCCAGCGCGTAGACGACGGCGATGGCCGCGCCCTCGGTGGCGGTGAAGGCACCGCCGACGATGCCGCCGATCACGATGACCGGCATCGCCAGCACCACCAGCGAGCGCCGCAGCTCGCCCAGCACGCGCGCGAGCTGGAACGGCTCGCCGGTGACGGCCCAGCCGCGGCGCCCGGCGATCCACGAGCACAGCAGCATGAAGCCGATGCAGATGATCACGCCCGGCACCACGCCGGCCATGAACATGCCGCCCACCGACACCGACGAGCCGGCCATGAAGGCGTAGACGATCATCGCGCCCGACGGCGGGATGATCGGCCCGAGGTTGGCGGCTGCCGCGACGATCGCCGCCGCGAAGCCGCGGTCGTAGATCTTGGTCAGCGACGGCGCCAGGATCGACGACAGCGCGCTGGCGTCGGACACCGCGGCGCCCGAGACCGTGGCCAGGCCGGCGCCCGCGAGCATCGTCACGTGCGCCATGCCGCCGCGCACCCGCCCCACCACCGCGTTGGCCAGTGCGATCAGGCGCTCGACGATGCCGGCCTTGATCATCAGCTCGCCGGCGAGCATGAAGAACGGGATCGACATCAGCGGGAACGAGTTGACCGCGTGCATCATGCGCTGCGGCACCATCGAATACTCCACCCCGCTGTAGGCCAGCGCCGCCAGCGCGGCCGCGCCCATCGCGAAGGCGATCGGCAGCCCGAACAGGGCCAGCAGCATGAAGCCGGCCACCACCGCGGCGCTCATTCCGCACTCCCCGCCGCCACGTTCGGCGGGCCTTCGATGGCGATGCGCAGCAGGTGCAACGCCGACAGCGCGGCGCCGATGCCGACCGGAACGATGAACCAGCCCACGCTCCAGTCGAGCGTGGACATCAGTTCGTCCCACTGCTCGCGCGCCACGCCGAGCGCGGCCCAGGCGATGAGGCCCATCATCGCGCCGCTGACGATGGCGGCGGCACGGCGCAGCAGCGCCTGCACGCGCGCCGGGAACTTCAGCACCACCAGGTCGATGCCGATGTGCGCGCCCTGTCGCACGCCCAGCGGCACGGCCAGGAAGATGCTCCACACGAAGGCCAGGCGCGACACCTCGTCGGCCCAGTCGATCGAGCGGTTGAAGCCGTAGCGCAGCGCCACCTGGGCCGACACCACGCCGACCATCACGGCCACCGCGACGAGCAAGGCCGCGGTGACAGCGCGATCCAGCGCGTCGAGCACGCGATGGGGCCAGGAGGCCGTGTCGAAGACGACGGGCAGCACGGTGGCGCTCATGGTCGCCTCAGCGCTTGGCGGCCTCGGCCAGCACCTGATCGACCAGCTCGGCGCCGGCGCGCTTCTTGACGCCGTCTAGCACCGCCGGCAGCGCCACCTTGCGCATCTCGTCGAGCGCGGCCGGGGCGATCTCGGTGTAGGTCATCTTGGCCTTCAGCTCGGGCAGCACCTTCGCTTCCGTCTCGGCAGCCAGCTTGCGCTGGTAGGCGATGGTCGCGGTCATCGCCTCGCGCACCGCCTTCTGGTGCTCGGGCTTGAGCTGTTCGAACGCCTTCTTGCTGGCCACCACGGCGATGACGTCGAAGAAGTGGCCCGAGTTGGAGATGTGCTTCTGCACCTCGCCGTAGCGCGAGGCGGCGATCACGGTGTAGGGGTTCTCCTGCGCGTCGACCACCTTCTGTTCGAGCGCGGAATACAGCTCCTTGACGTCCATCGCGATCGGATTCGCACCGAGGGCGCGGAAGGTGGCCAGGTGCGTCTCGTTGGGCTGCAGGCGCAGCTTCAGACCCTTCAGGTCGGCCATCGTCCGGATCGGGCCGCGGCTGTTGGTGACATGGCGCATGCCCAGCTCCATCCAGCCCAGGGACGTGAAGCCCTTGGCCTGCAGCTTGGCCTCGATCGCGTCGCCCACCGGGCCGTCGATGACGCGAAATGCCGCCTCGCGGTTGGCGAACACGAAGGGCAGGCTCACCGCCTCGAGCTCGGGCACGATGCGCGACAGGAAGGCCGCGCCGACCCAGGTCAGCGCCAGCGTGCCCGAGCGCACCGCATCGACGTTCTCCTTGGCGCCGCCGAGCTGCATGGCCGGGAACACGTCGACCTGCAGCTGGTTGTTGGTCAGGCGCGCGATCTCCTTCTTGAACACCTGCTCGACCGCCACGCTGGACGGATGCTCGTTGGCGAAGTTGCCGGCGATCTGAAGCTTCTGTTGCGCAGCGGCGGGCAGGAGGGCGCCGGCCAGGGCCAGTGCGGCAAGCGTGCGGGAGAGGGGGGCGGTCTTCATGGGCTTCCTTCGCGGGTCGGTGGGCGGGGGGGTCAGTTGGCGGTGCGGTCGAGCAGGCGTGCGATGGCCGGCGGCAGTCCGCGGTTCGGCTTCAGCGGCGGCGGAGCGAAGCTGCCGCGCGACGCTCGGCCGGGGCGCAGTGCAACCAGCGATTCGGCGTGGCGCACGGCGCTGGACACGCCGTCGACGGCAGGCACGGGCAGCCGCCCCTGCAGGCTGCGCGCCAGGCCGGCCAACGGCGCCCCTGCGAGCACGATCACGTCGGCCCCGTCCTCGTCGACGCAACGCTCGGCCAGCGCGACGAGGCGTTCGCCCTGGTCACCCTGCACGGTGCCGATGTCGGCCAGCGGTTCGTCGAGGCCGCGGATGCTGGCCAGGCGGCCTTCGAGGCCATGGGCCTGCACCGTCTCGCGGTACCAGGCGCGGATGCGCTGCGAGATGGCGACGATCGAGAAGCGGTTGCCGAGCAGACAGGCGCTGGCGAGCGCGGCTTCGGTGAGGCCGGTCACCGGGCAGGGCAGCGCCTCGCGCAGACCGGCCAGGCCCGGGTCGCCGAAGGCCGCGACCACCACGGCGTCGAAGCGTTCGTGGTGTTCGGCGGCGAGCTGCGCGGCGGCATAGGCACCGATCAGCGCCTCGAAGCGCGTCTCGATGTAGGCCACACCGAAGGGCGCGGTCAGCACCTCGACGGTCGTGCCGGACGCGGCGCTGCGCTCGGCCTCGGCGCGGATGAGCGCCGAGACGCTGTCGGAGATGTTGGGGTTGATCAGCAGCAGGCGCGTCATGCCGGCACTCCCTTGCGCACCGGCACCAGGCTGGGCGCGCCGCAGGCCAGGAAGCGCCCGCGCCCGGCCCGCGCGTGGAACGCCGCCCCGTCCCACACCACCTCGCCGCGCGCGATCGTCACGCCGGGCCAGGCGCGCAGGGTCTGGCCCTCATAGGGCGTGTAGTCGACGGCGTGGTGCAGGTGGCGGTTCTCGAGCACGAACGTGCGCTCGTCCCAGATCACCAGGTCGGCGTCACTGCCCACCGCGATGGTGCCCTTGCGCGGGTGCAGGCCGTAGGCCTTGGCCGGGTTGGTGGCGGTGAGCTCGACGAAGCGGTTGAGCGTCATGCGCCCGCCGAGCACGCCCTCGGAGTACAGCAGCGGCAGGCGCGTCTCGATGCCGGGAATGCCGTTCGGAATGTGGCGGAAGGCCACTTCCTCGCCGCCGGGCTTCTTGCCCTCGGGCGCGTCGTACTTGAACGGCGCGTGGTCGGAGCTGAACACGGTGAACAACCCGTCGTCGAGACCGGCCCAGATCACCTCCTGGTTGGCCTTGTCGCGCGGCGGCGGGCTGCACACGCACTTGGCGCCGTGGTAGCTGTCGTCGAGACCGAGGTCCGCGGCAGTCAGGAACAGGTACTGCGGGCAGGTCTCGGCAAACACCTTCAGGCCATGCGCACGTGCCCAGCGGATCTGCTCGACCGCCTCGCGGCCCGAGACGTGCACGATCAGGATCGGCACGTCGACCAGCTCCGCCAGCGAGATGGCCCGGTGCGTGGCCTCGCGCTCGACCAGCATCGGCCGCGCGTGGGCGTGGAAGCGCGGCGCGGTGCGCCCGGCGGCCTCGAGCCGGCGGGTGAGCCACTCGATGCAGTCGGCGTTCTCGGCGTGGATCATCGCCATCGCGCCGTGCGCCCGCGCCACCGCCAGCACGTCGAGGATCTGACCGTCGTCGAGCTTGAGGTCGTCGTAGGTCATGTAGATCTTGAACGAGGTGTAGCCCTCGCGGATCAGCGCGGGAAGCTCCTCGCCCAGCACCTGCGGCGTGGGGTCGCTGACGATCAGGTGAAAGGCGTAGTCGACATGCGCCTTGCCTTCGGCGCGGTGGTGGTAGTCGGCCACCGCCGCGCGCAACGACTGGCCCTTGGCCTGCGCGGCGAAGGGGATCACCGTGGTGGTGCCGCCGCAGGCCGCCGCGCGCGTGCCGCTGTCGAAGTCGTCGGCCATGCGCACCGGCGGCGCCATCGGCTGGTCGAGGTGGCAATGCGCGTCGACGCCGCCCGGCGTGACCACACGGCCGGCCGCGTCGATCTCGCGCGGCGCGCCAGGCAAGCCCTGGCCGATCTGCACGATGCGGCCGTCGGCGATGCCGAGGTCGGCGTCGAAGGTGTCGGCCGCAGTGGCCACGCGGGCGCGTCGGACGACGAGTTCCAGATTCGTCATTGCGGGCGCCCGGGCGCACCGTTTGCGTGCGCAAGTTTCGACTGCATTGTTGACAATTCGAACCGTGACATCGTGATCTGCTCTCGCTTGGTGCAATCCATCAGCGTCCACGCCTCTTGCTCTGCGGGTTGCAAGTCCCACGCCAGGGCGACGCGCGCCGCATGGATGTCGACATGATCGTCGACAACAGAAGTGTTGGCTCTAGTGTTTACACTAATGTCGACAGTTTTGACCAAATCGCGCATGATGCGTACAGCCCAACCCGGGGCTCCGAGTCACCTTCCACAGATGCCACGATCCCTGCGCCTCGGGGTGCTGACCCCCTCCTCCAACACCGCGCTCGAGCCGCTGACCAGCGCGCTGGCGGCCGCGGTCCCGGGCTGCAGCGCCCACTTCTCGCGCTTTCGCGTCACCGAGATCTCGCTGTCCGACAGCGCGCTCGGCCAGTTCGACGACACCAAGATCCTGGCCGCCGCCGAGCTGCTCGCCGACGCCAGGGTCGACGTGATCGGCTGGAGCGGCACCGCCGCGGGCTGGCGCGGCTTCGATACCGACCGCGTGCTGGTCGAGCGCATCCGCGAGCGCACCGGCATCCCCGCCACCACCGCGGTGCTGGCGCTCAACGAGCTGCTGGCCCTGCGCGGAGTCACACGCCTGGCGCTGGTGACGCCCTACACCGGCGATGTCCAGCAGCGCATCGTCGACAACTACCGCGCGATCGGCATCGAGGTGGTGGCCGAGCGGCACCTGGGCATCTGCGTCAACCACGACTTCGCGCTCGTCGAGCCCGATCGCCTGCTGGCATTGATGCGCGAAGTCGCCGCGGCCCGCCCGCAGGCCATCACCACCTTCTGCACCAATCTGCGTGCGGCCACGCTGGCCGAGGCGGTCGAGGCCGAGCTGGGCATCCCCCTGCTCGACACCGTCAGCACCACCGTCTGGGGCCAGCTGCGCGCCGCCGGCGCCGACCCGGCCCAGGTGCGCGGCTGGGGCCAGCTGTTCGCGTGGCGATGAGCGACGACCCCTTGCGCAGCGCGTTCGGCGCGGGCACGCTCCCTACAATGGCCACGGAGCCGCATACGGCCTGCTCCCATGGTCAGGCGGCGGCGCCGCACGCCATCGCCCATCCGCCCCACACACCCATGCCGACCCGTCCTGCCCGTCGGGGCGCTTCGCCCTCCAGGCTGCAGCGCGAGAGCGCGCACGACGAGATCTACGAGAAGATCTATGTCGCCATCCTGGAACACCGCCTGCACCCGGGCACCAAGCTGGTCGAGGAGCGCCTGGCCGACATCTTCGGCGTCAGCCGCGCACGCATCCGCGAGGTGCTGGCGCGCCTCGCGCACGAGCAGATCGTCGAGATCGTTCCGCAGCGCGGCGCCTTCGTGGCCAAGCCGACCATCGAGCAGGCGCTGGACGTGTTCGAGGCGCGGCGCCTGATCGAGCCCGCCGTGCTGAGGCGACTGATCGAGACGCTGACGCCCGAGAAGTTGGCGCGCCTGCGACAGCACCAGGAGCTCGAGTTCGACGCCAGGCGCCGCGACGACAAGCGCGCCGTGATCCGCCTGTCCGGCGAGTTCCACTCGCTGGCCGCCGAACTGGCCGGCAACACCGCGCTGGCGCGCACGATGCGCGAGATGTCGGTGCTGACCTGCCTGATGATCTTCCTCTACGATGCGCCGACGACCTCCAGCTGCCGCGCCGACGAGCATTCGCAGATCATCGACGCGATCGCCAAGCGCGACGTCGCGCGCGCCGAGAAGCTCATGCTCGAACACCTCGACCACATCGAGAGCAGCATGAAGCTCGACGCGGCCACCGAGCAGGTGGACCTGGAGGCGATCTTCCGCGGCTGAGCAACCGTGTCTGAAGTCAAGCCTGTGCGACGGATGAGTCGTGCCAGGCTTGACCGGTTTTGAGGACGACGTTCATGACCATGAGCAGCTCGAGCGCCTGGCCGCGCTGACGCACGACCACGTCGCGCCGCTAGCGGCCTGCCACTGCGACTGAGACGACGCCCGCGTCGCCGCGCCGGCGAGCGGCACGGTCCAGAATGCGGACCATGCACCGCACGACACGCCCCTCTCGTCGCCTCGCCCTGGCGGCGCTGGGCGCGCTGGCCGCCGCCGCGGCACGTCCCGCGCGCGCCCAGGCACGCTTTCCCGAGCGCCCGATCCAGTGGCTGGTGCCGTTCGCCCCGGGTGGCATCGCCGACCTGACCGCGCGCGCAGTGGCCGAGGCGATGACGCCGCGCCTGGGCCAGACGGTGGTGGTGGACAACCGGCCCAGCGCCGGCAGCATCGTCGCCAGCCAGGCCGTGGCCGGCGCGCGGCCGGACGGGCACACCCTGCTGCTGATGAGCAACGGCCACGCGGTCAGCGTGGGACTGTTCCGCAAGCTGCCGTACGACCCGCTGAAGGACTTTGCACCGGTCAGCCTGCTGGGCAGCTTCGACCTCGGGCTGTTCGTGCCCGCGGGCTCGCGCTTCGCGTCGCTGCAGGACGTGCTCGCCTTTGCACGCGCCCAGCCGGGCCGGCTCACCCTGGGCACGATCGCGGTGGGCAGCACGCAGCATCTGGCGGCCAAGCTGTTCGAGACGACGGCCGGCATCGACGCGCTGGTGGTGCCCTACAAGGGCAGCCCGGCAGTGCTGACCGCGCTGCGCAGCGGCGAGATCGACCTCGCGGTCGAGATCGTCGGACCGATGCTGCCGCAGGTGCAGGCCGGCGCCGTGCGCGTGCTGGCGGTGTCGTCCGACCGCCGCCACCCCGTGCTGCCCGACGTGCCCACGGTGCAGCAGGCCGGCGTGGCCGGCTACCAGGTGGCGTCCTGGAACGCGCTGGCCGCACCGGCCGGCACGCCGCCGGAGGTGATCGCCGCACTCAACCGAGCGGTGCGCGAGGCGCTGGCCACGTCCTCGGTGCAGGACAGGCTCGGGCGCCTGGGCATGCGCCTGGGCGCCAGCACGCCGGCCGAGATGGAGGCGCTGCTGGCCGGCGAGATCCGGCGCTGGGGCGAGGTGATCCGGCGCGCCAGGATCGAACCCGAGTGAACGCCGCGCGATGAACAAGGCCTTCACCAAGGAAAGCGACGGCGACGACGACGTCGACGACGGCGCCCCCGGCCTGCCGCCGCTGCCCGCGGGCAGCAAGAACTACATCACCCCCGCCGGCTACGCGCGGCTGCGCGGCGAGCTGATGGCGCTGCTCGACGTCGAGCGCCCCAAGGTGGTCGAGACCGTGTCGTGGGCCGCCAAGAACGGCGATCGCTCGGAGAACGGCGACTACCTGTACGGCAAGAAACGCCTGCGCGAGATCGACCGCCGCATCCGCTTCCTCACCAAGCGGCTGGACATCGCCGAGGTGGCCGACCCGTCGCGGCACCACGGCAGCGACCAGGTCTTCTTCGGCGCCACCGTCACCTATGCCGACGAGGAGGGCGAGGAGCGCACCGTCACCATCATGGGCATCGACGAGGCGGACAACCTCGCCGGCGAGGTGAGCTGGGTGGCGCCCATCGCGCGCGCGCTGCTCAAGGCCAGGGTGGGCGACGAGGTGACCCTGGTCACACCCCGGGGGCCGCAGCGCATCGAGGTGGTGGCGGTGCGCTACCCGGCGCCTGGCGGCTGATGGCGCAGCAGGTTGGCCAGTTCGACCGCCGACTTCACCTTCATCTTGTCGAACACGCGCGCGCGGTGCACTTCCACCGTGCGCACGCTGATGCCCAGGGCATCGGCGATCAGCTTGTTGGGGCGGCCCTCGACCACGCACTGCATCACCTCGCGCTCGCGCTCGGTCAGCTCGGCCAGCGCGCGCTCGACGGCACCCCGCGCCGCGCGCGTCTCGATCACCGCCCGGCTTGCCGCCAGGGCCTGCTCGACGCGGTCGACGAGTCCGTTGTCCGAGAACGGCTTCTCGACGAAGTCGAAGGCACCGCGCTTGACGGCGGCCACCGCAGTGGGCACGTCGCCGTGGCCGGTGAGGAAGATGACCGGCAGGGATGCGATCAGGTCGCGCTCGATCAGGGCCTCGAACAGCTGCAGGCCGCTCATGCCCGGCATGCGCACGTCCAGCAGCAGGCACGAGGGCGCCGTCGGCCACACGCCGCCGTGCGCCGCACGATGTGCCTCCACGCGCTGCAGGAACGTTTCCGCATCGGGCGCGGATTCCGACAACAGGCGGCGCGACCGCAGCAGCCAGGCCAGCGCATCGCGCAGCACCTCCTCGTCGTCGACGACGTAGACCATCGGCAATCCGAGCGGCGCAGGCATGGCACGAGTATCGCGCGCCGCCAGCCCGCGCACCCGCCGTCAGCCGGCCGCGCGCAGCGTGAATCGGAAGCTCGTGCCGCCCGGGCCGCTGTCGAACACCAGCGCGCCGCCGTGCTGCTCGACGACCGTGCGGCACAGCGACAGGCCCAGGCCCATGCCCTCGGCGCGCGTGGTGAAGAAAGGCGTGAACAGGCGCGGAGCGACCTCCGCGGGAATGCCGGGGCCGGCGTCCACGACCGCGAACTCGACCCAGTCGCCCTGCGCCGGCCGTACCGCCAGGCGCAGCACGCGCGCGGCCAGCGGCGTCTCGTCGCCCTCCATCGCCTGGATGCCGTTGCGCGTCAGGTTGAGCAGCACCTGCTCGACCATCGTGCGGTCGGCCCACACCCGCGGCGGCGGTTGTGCGATGTCGACGACGATGTGCGCACCGCTCTTGCGCGCCTGCAGACGCACCAGGGGCAGCACCGCGTCGATCAGCAGCGCCGACGACAAGGCCTCGCGCGCCTGCTCGCGCCGGCGCACGAAATCGTGCACGCTCTTGATGGTGCGCCCGGCGCGCTCGGCCTGCTCGACGATGCGCGCAACGGCCTGGCGCAGCATGGCGCGGTCCTCCGCCCGCGGGTCCGGATCGTCGAGCAGGTTGAGCGAGCCGCTGGCAAAGCTGGCGATGGCAGCCAGCGGTTGGTTCAGTTCATGGCTGAGCAGCGAAGCCATTTCGCCGACGGTGGCCAGGCGCGCCGTGGCCTGCAGGCGCTCCTGCTGCTGGCGCGACAGGTCCTCGACGCGACGCTGCTCGGTGAGGTCGACCACCGCGCTCAGCCAGCCGGTGTGCCGCCCCGCGGCGTCGACCAGCGGCGCCTCGTAGACCATGGCCGGAAAGCGCTCGCCCGACTTGCGCAGGAACACCGTCTCGTAGCCGCGCTGCGCATCGCCGGGCGGCACTTGCCCGCCCAGGCGCTGTGCCTGACGCGTCTCGTAGTCGCGGGCACGCTCCGGAGGCCAGTACGGCGGCTGCTCGGCCGCCAGCAGTTCGCCGGCGTCGAAGCCGACCATGCGGCAGAACGCGGGGTTGACGTAGGTGATGCGGCCCTGGAGATCGCGCACGCGCAGCCCGGTCACGAGCGAGTTCTCCATCGCCTTGCGCAGTGCCAGTGCATCGCCCAGGCCCTCCTCGGCGGCCGCTCGCCGGCGCACGTCGCGCGCCAGCATCAGCACGACCGCCGTGAGCGCGATGGACAGACCGACCACCAGTGCGACGCTGAGGTTCGGGATCAGGTGCGGACGGCCCTCGCCGCTGTCCAGGCGCAACTGCAGGGCTCCGCCGGGCAGGTCGACGACGCGATCGGCCCGGTAGACGCCGGCGCCCCGCACGCTGCCGGCCCGCGCCAGGCGGGCACCATCGCCCTCCACGAAGGCGGCCTCGTGCACACGGGAGGCATCGGCCGCCAGCGCGGTCTCCAGCACCGCCTGCAGCGACAGCGTCGCCAACAGCTGCGCGCCATCGCGCCCGGCCGGCGGCAGGCACAGGTCGAACACCTCGACGCCCTGCCCGCCCGTCAGCGGCGCGAAGTAGCTGCGCGAGAACATCGGCGACGCCGCGCGGCGCGCCCGGTTGCAGGCGGCCTCCGCTTCGCTGAGCTGGGACTCGCGCGGCAGCACCGCGAACAGCGCCGCGAAGGCCGGCGACTGCGCCACCGCGACGATGTGGAAGCCCGCGTCGCGCTGCTCGATCCGCAACACCTCGCGCCGCGCGCGCAGCAGCTCGGCGGCCTCGGCATGCCAGGCCGGCGAGACCGCCACGCCCGCCGTGCCCGCGGTCCACGCCAGCAACTGCACCGACTGCACGCTGCGCGCGAGCACCTGCCGCGCCTCGTCGGCCACGACACCGGCGGCCGCCTCGGTGCGCTCCTGCGCGCGCTGCTCCTCGTACTGCAGCGCGAGAAACACCAGCAGGGCCTGCGCCACCGCCAGCAGCAGCCCCAGCGCCGTCCACAGCGCGGCGCGGCGCCAGCGCGGCGCGGCCGCGGGCGGCGGGCCTGCGGGAATGTCGGAAGTCATCGAGCGCGCCAGTATTGCGTACCGCAGCGCAAAGCCGATACGCACTTTCGCGCATGGGTCGACCGCCCCCGCACGGCCCCTTCGAACGTACCATCTGGACCCCCGGCCCCGTCCGCGTCCGCACCACGACCATGCACAACCAAGACGCCAAGCGCAACGAACTGCGACGCGCTGCCCTCGAGTACCACGAGTTCCCGACCCCGGGCAAGGTGGCGATCGCGGCGACCAAGCCCCTGTCCAACCAGCGCGACCTGGCGCTCGCGTACTCGCCGGGCGTGGCGGCGGCGTGCGAGGAGATCGCCGCCGACCCGCGCACCGCCTACCGCTACACCGCCAAGGGCAACCTCGTGGCGGTGGTGACCAACGGCACTGCGGTGCTCGGCCTGGGCGACATCGGACCGCTCGCAGCCAAGCCCGTGATGGAAGGCAAGGGCGTGCTGTTCAAGAAGTTCGCCGGCATCGACGTGTTCGACATCGAGGTCAACGAGAAGAACCTCGACAAGCTGGTGGACATCATCGCCGCGCTCGAACCGACCTTCGGCGGCATCAATCTCGAGGACATCAAGGCGCCGGACTGCTTCTACGTCGAGCGCAAGCTGCGCGAGCGCATGAGGATCCCCGTCTTCCACGACGACCAGCACGGCACCGCCATCGTCGTCGGCGCCGCGCTGCTCAACGGCCTGGCCGTGGTCGGCAAGGACCTGAAGAACATCAAGCTGGTGACCTCGGGCGCCGGCGCCGCCGCCCTGGCCTGCCTGGGCCTGCTGGTCAAGCTGGGCGTGCCGCGCGAGAACATCTGGGTCACCGACCTGGCCGGCGTGGTCTACCGGGGCCGCAAGGAACTGATGGACCCGGACAAGTCCGAGTTCGCCCAGGACACCGCGGCCCGCACGCTGGCCGAGGTCATCGAGGGCGCGGACGTGTTCCTCGGCCTGTCGGCGGCAGGCGTGCTCAAGCCCGACATGGTCAAGGCGATGGCGCAGCGGCCGCTGATCTTCGCGCTGGCCAACCCGGTGCCGGAGATCCTGCCCGAGGAGGTCAAGGCGGTGCGTTCGGACGCGGTGATGGCCACCGGGCGGACCGACTACCCCAACCAGGTCAACAACGTGCTGTGCTTCCCGTACATCTTCCGCGGCGCGCTCGACTCGGGGGCGACCACCATCACCGACGCGATGGAGATCGCTGCGGTGCACGCGCTGGCCGAGCTGGCGCGCGCGGAGCAGAGCGAGGTGGTGGCGGCGGCCTACGCCGGGCAGACGCTGACCTTCGGCTCCGAGTACCTGATCCCGAAGCCGTTCGATCCGCGGCTGATGATCCAGATCGCGCCGGCCGTGGCCAAGGCGGCTGCCGACTCGGGCGTCGCCTCGCGGCCGATCGCGGACTTCGACGCCTATCGCGACCGGCTGCAGAGCTTCGTCTACGCGTCGGGCCAGACGATGAAGCCGATCTTCGCGATGGCCAAGCGCGCGGCGAACAAGCGCGTGGCCTACGCCGAAGGCGAGGAGGAGCGCATCCTGCGCGCCGCCCAGATCGTCGTCGACGAGGGCATCGCGCGCCCGACGCTGATCGGCCGGCCGATGGTGATCGCGCAGCGCATCGAGCGCTTCGGCCTGCGTCTTTCCGAGGGCGCCGACTACGACGTGGTCAACGTCGAGCGCGACGAGCGCTACCGCGACTTCTGGCAGACCTACCACCGGATGACGGAGCGCAAGGGCGTGACGGTGCCGATCGCCAAGATCGAGATGCGGCGACGCCTGACGCTCATCGGCGCCATGCTCCTTCACAAGGGCGAGGTCGACGGCATGCTGTGCGGCACCTGGGGCACCACGCACGCGCACCTGCAGTACATCGACCAGGTGATCGGCAAGCGCCCCGGCGGCAGCCCGAGCACGCCGCAGGACGTGAGCGTGTACGCGTGCATGAACGGCCTGATGCTGCCCGGCCGCCAGGTGTTTCTGGTCGACACCCACGTCAACCCCGACCCGACGGCCGAGGAACTGGCCGAGATCACGGTGCTGGCGGCCGAGGAGATGCGCCGCTTCGGCCTCCAGCCCAAGGCTGCGCTGCTCTCGCACTCCAATTTCGGTTCGAGCGATCACCCCAGCGCGCAGAAGATGCGCCGCACGCTCGGGCTGCTGCGTACGCAGGCGCCCTGGCTCGAGGTGGACGGCGAGATGCACGGCGACGTGGCACTCGACGGGCAGGCCCGCGTCGCGCTGATGCCGCACACCACCTTGCAAGGCGACGCCAATCTGCTGGTGTTGCCCAACATCGACGCCGCCAACATCGCCTACAACCTGCTCAAGACGGCGGCCGGCGGCGGCATCGCCATCGGGCCGGTGCTGCTGGGCGCGGCCAAACCGGTGCACATCCTGACACCCTCGGCCACGGTGCGCCGCATCGTGAACCTGACGGCGCTGACGGTTGCCGACGCCAACGCAGCCAGGTGAGTCACCATCAGCTCAAAGTATCAAGTTTTAACTATTAAATATCGATAGTGTCTACACACTTTTGTGTGTTGATAGTGCACCAAAATTAGGCAAGCCGCTTGAGGTTTTTTACTCGTTCGGATACCATAGACGATTAATTTTTACGGGTTAACCCGCAGAGTTGATCGTGGGGATCGTCGAATGGGGCGCCGGACTTCGGTCCGCAGGAAGTGCGACGCTGCGCGCCTGCGTGCCGGCGGCATTCGCCTTCACCCTGGCCCTCGCGAGCGGCCCGCTGCAGGCCCTGAGCGCGGCGCCCGGCGATGCCGCCACGGTGGCGCTGTCCGAGTTGCCTGCGGAAGCACGGCAGACCCATTCGCTCATCGCGCGCGGCGGGCCCTTTCCCTACGCGAAGGACGGCACCGTGTTCGGCAATCGCGAGCGCTTGCTTCCGCGCAAGGCACGCGGCTGGTACCGGGAGTACACGGTCAGGACGCCGGGGTCCCGCGACCGCGGCGCGCGGCGCATCGTCTGCGGCGGGGCCGAGCCGAAGGCGCCCGAAGCTTGTTACTACACCGCCGACCACTACGCGAGCTTTCGCCGCATCGTGCAGTGACCGGCAGGACCTTGGGATCCATTCTTTGACCTCTGGAGGAACGCGACCATGCAATTGCAGACCGTCCGTCCGAACATCGTGCAGTCGATCCGCGCCTACAGCGTGGCCGAGCTGATGCAGGCGGCACAGGACGCCGGCCATCATTTCCTGTACGCGAACGTGGCGAACGCGCAGTCCAAGCAGGAGGTGCTCGAGAGCATCGCCGAGGCGTTCACGTTTCCGGCGCACTTCGGCAAGAACCTCGACGCCCTGTACGACTGCATGACCGACCTCGTGCACAAGGCGGGCCCGCAGCCCGGTTTCGTGGTGGTGCTGGAGCAACTGCCCGACAACCCACGCTTCGACCGCGAGACCCGAGAACAGCTGCTCGACGTGTTCCGCGACGCCGCCGACTACTGGGCCGACCGGAAGATACCGTTCAGGTGTTTTTATTCTTTTCTGTAGCCCGCTCCCAGGAAAACGGGTCATGGGAGCGGGCGACGGAAGTGGCCCAGGAAATCGCCAACGCGAAGACGAAGGCCGCCAAGGCGGCGGCGGCGAATTCCAACTTCGGCATGAACATGCCGATGATGAGCAGCGCGTTCGACACCGCGATGTGGCTCAACGCCGCCTGAGCGCGGTGTGCCTCTGACGAAGGGCGGCCGCAGCCGCCCTTTTTTTTGTTGCCCGCGCGATCGGCCGCGGCCTCAACCCAGCGCGGCCTTCAGGTAGTGCGCCCCAGGGATCGGGTTGAAGTAGTACGGCGGCACCTCTTCGAAGCCGAGACTGGCGTACAGGCCGCGCGCGGCCTCCATGTCGTCGAGCGTGTCGAGCAGCAGGTTGGAGTAGCCGGCCTGGATGCCGCGGTCCATCAGCGCGCGCGCGAGCAGGCGACCGAGGCCGAAGCGGCGGAACGCCGGCCGCACGTAGAGGCGCTTCATCTCGCAGGCATTGGGGTAATCGACGTCGGGCAGCGGCCGCAGCGCACCGCAGCCGGCGACCTCGCCGTCGACCGTGGCCAGCAGCAGCACGCCGCCGGGCGCGGCGTACTCGCCGGGCAGGCCGGCGAGCTCGGCCTCGAAGTTCTGGAAGCACAGGTCGACGCCCAGCCCGGCGGCGTACTCGCGGAAGATCGCCCGCACCTCGTCGAGCGCGGCTGGGCCTTCGGCCGGGGTCAGCTCGATGACCGGTGCCACGCTCACGCTCGCCATGCGCTCATCCAGCCAGGCGCGCGATCCACCACGACAGCGCCAGCGCCAGCGCCAGCAGCACCGCCGCCACCACGCGCCGGCCGACATCGTCGGCCGATGCCGGCGTGCCCGGGGGCAGCAGCTTGTCGCCGTGCCACATCGGCCCGATGCTGCGCGGTGACAAGCAGCTGCCGGCCACGACGCCCGCGTCGGCCGACGGCGTGGCGCAGCGCGCCGCCGCGCTCGCGATCGCGGCGGCCGCGGGCGCGGGCGTCGCCTGGCTCGTCAGCCTGGGCGGGTGAGCGCGATGACCGGCAGCGAACCCGTCGTCGAACTCACGCCGCCCGACAACCCGGCGCGCTGGGACGAGGCGCGCGTCATCCTGCGCGAGTACGCAGCGAGCCTCGGCATCGACCTGTGCTTCCAGAACTTCGAGGCCGAGCTCGCCGGCCTGCCGGGCGAGTACGCGCCGCCCGCCGGCCAGTTCCTGCTCGCGCTGGTCGACGGGCAGGTGGCCGGCTGCGGCGGGCTGCGCGCGCTCGCCGACGTGGACTACCCGAATGCGTGCGAGATGAAGCGCCTGTTCGTGCGCCCGGCGTTCCGCCGCTTCGGCCTCGGCCGCCTGCTCGCCGAGGCGCTGCTCGACGAGGCGCGCCGCGCCGGCTACTCGACGATGCTGCTCGACACGCTCGACGAGATGGAGGCCGCGCGCGGTCTGTACGCGTCGCTCGGCTTCGAGGAGATCCCGCCCTATTACTTCAACCCGATCCCGGGCGCGCACTACCTGAAGGCCGAACTCGACGCCGCACCGAGTCAGCTCTGAGCGGCGGCGCGCGTGCTCGCGCGCTCGATCAGCGTCCACGGCAGCGCGAGGTCCGACGGCGTGGCCCGCGCGGCCATCGCCTGCACGAGCATGCGGCCCGCCTCGTGGCCGATCTCGTAGCGCGGCGGGCGCACCGTGCTGAGCGCGGGTTCCATCTGGCGGCCGATCGGGAAGTCGCCGAAGCCGAGCAGCGCCAGGCGCTGCGGCACCGCGACCCCGCGCGCCGCAGCCTCGAGCAGGGCTCCGCTGGCGAGA
>DASTJE010000168.1:0-4085 GCA_035716845.1 Burkholderiaceae bacterium | reverse complement strand
GGGTTGCCGATCACGTTGCCCTGGCCGGTGGGGAAGAAGTGCACGGCATAGCCCGAGGCCGCGCACAACGTCACCATCTCGGCGGCGGCGGAGGACGAGTCCATGAACCACAGGCCGGGGCCGGTGGGGATCTCGGCCTTGTCGAGCACGCCGTCGACCAGGCACTTCTTGCCGATCTTCTGGATGTTGCCGAGCGCCTTCTCCTCGATCGTCGTCAGGCCGCCGGCGATGTTGCCCTTGGTCGGCTGCGACTCGGAGAGGTCGGTGGTCTTGTGGCGGTTGATCATGTCCTGGTAGCGGTTGAACATGAACATGAACTTGTCGCGCACCGCGTCCGTGCGGCAGCGCGCGGCCACGATCTGCTCGCCGCCGGTGATCTCGGAGGTCTCGCCGAACACCAGCGTGTTGCCCAGCGGGTAGAGCTTGTCGAAGGCGTTGCCCACCGTCGGGTTGGCGCCGCAGCCGCTGGTGGTGTCGCTCTCGCCGCACTTGGTGGAGACCCACAGCTCGTGGATCGGGCACACCTCGCGTTGCTTCTCGCTGGCCCACTGCACGTACTCGCGCGCCACCTTGCTGGCCCGCATGATGGTGGCGTGGTCGCCGTGGCCCTCGATGCCGAAACCGCTGACGGGCTTGCCGGTGGCGGCGATGCCGTCGACCACCTTCTTGGTCCAGCCGTCCTCGATGCCGATCACCACCACCGCCGCGACGTTGGGGTTGCAGCCCGCGCCGATCAGGGTGCGGAAGTGCAGGTCGAGGTCGGCGCCGAACTGCAGGCGGCCGTACGGGTGCGGAATCGCCAGCGTGCCCTTGATGTTGTGGGCCACCGCCTCGGCCGCGGCGTTGGACAGGTCGTCCAGCGGCAGGATGATGACGTGGTTGCGCACGCCCACGCGGCCGTTCTCGCGGCGGTAGCCGAGGAAGGTGGTGTCTTTCGAGATAACGCTCATCGAATCAGCTCCGTGAAGGATGTGTCTTACCCAGTGGACGCCGCGGAACCGGCTTTGCCGGGCCGCCGGCGGCGCCCCCCTTGGGGGGAGCGGCGTCAGCCGCTCCGGGGGGTTACCAACGTTTCGTCTTGATGTTCTGCACGTGGGCGTGGTCGCCCGCCTTGATCGGCGCCACCACCTTGCCCATGTCGATGCCGTACTTCCACACCGTATCGCCCACGGCCATGTCCTTCAGGGCCACCTTGTGGCCGATCGGGATGTCGGCCTTGGCGACCACGTTGGTCATCTTGTCCTCGTCCATGATCCAGCCGGTCAGCTCCATGCCGGCCTTCACGCCTTCCACCACCACGACGGCCACCGTGTCCTTGGCGTCGTGCAGCACGAAATGAATCATCTGCGCAGCTCCTTGCGATTGCCCCGCCCTGGCGAGCGGGATGGACGCATCATAGGGAGCGCGTTCCCCATGTCAAACAAGTCATATAGATGACTCGACGGACTGGAGGGACCCGGTGCTAGCATCGCGCCTGCCATGACCAAGGCCCGCGCCGCCCTCCCCTTCACGCCGCTGCAGGCGCACGCGGCCGGCCAGCCGCTGTACCGCCTGGCCAAGCGCGCGCTGCTGGGCTCGATCGAGGCCGGCCGCTACGGGCCCGGCGCCGCGCTGCCCAACGAGACCGCGCTGGCCGGCGCGCTGGGGGTGTCGGTGGGCACGCTGCGCCACGCGGTGGACGAGCTGGTGGCCGAGCACATCCTGGTGCGGCGCCAGGGCCGCGGCACCTTCGTCGCCACCCACAGCGCCGACCGCTTCCTGTTCCAGTTCTTCCACGTCGAGCGCTGCGACGGCCTGCGCGAGGTGCCGGAGGTGGAGCTGCTCGCCTTCGAGCGCGCGCGCGCCGGCGAGGACGCCGCCGCCGCACTCGGCCTGCGCGAGGGCGAGCCGCTGATCGAGATCCACAACCGCCTGCGCCTGCAGGGGCGGCCGGTGGTGTACGACCGCATCGCGCTGCCGGCCACGCTCTTCCGCGGCCTGACCGAGAAGCGCCTGCGCGAGCGGCCGGGCACGATGTACCAGTTCTACCAGTCCGAATACGGCATCACCGTGCTGCGCGCCCAGGAGCGCGCGCGCGCGGTCGCGGCGGACCGCGCCGCCGCCCGTGCGCTGGGGGTGCCGCCGGGCACGCCGGTGATGCAGGTGCGGCGCACCGCGCTGACCTTCGGCGCACGGCCGGTGGAGTACCGCGTGTCGACCCTCGACACCGCACGCCACGACTACGTGCACTTGTTGTCGCCGCCCGACGCCCGCGCCTGACCCGGCCCGGCCGCGCCGTGCGCGCGGTGGCGACAATGGCCCTTCCACGGCGCCGCCGCGCCCGAAGGCCTGCCATGAGCCCCAAGAACCCCGAACTCGCTGCCCGCATCTACCCGACCGCCGAGGAAGACGCCGCGGTCGCCAAGCCGGCGTCGCGCTATGCCGGCGAGGACAGCAGCTACCGCCTGGCCTTCATCGACGAGGCCTTCCTGCTGCGCGAGGACCTGCGCCCGGTGCGCATGCAGCTCGAGCTGCTCAAGCCCGAGCTGATCCTGCGCGAGGAAGGCGTCGAGGCCACGGTGGTGATCTTCGGCAGTGCGCGCCTGCTGCCCGAGCGCGAGGCCGCCGAGCGCCTGGCCGCGGCCCAGGCCTCGGGCGACGCGCAGGCGCTCGCGGCGGCGCGCATGGCGCTGGCGATGGCGCGCTACTACGAGGAGGCGCGCCGCTTCGCCGCGCTGGTGACCGAGGCCAGCCGCCAGCTCGACGACAAGATCGTGGTGTGCACCGGTGGCGGGCCCGGCGTGATGGAGGCCGGCAACCGCGGCGCGCACGAGGCCGGCGGCCCGAGCATGGGGCTGAACATCGTGCTGCCGCACGAGCAGGAGCCCAACCCCTTCATCACGCCCAAGCTGTGCTTCCAGTTCCACTACTTCGCGCTGCGCAAGATGCACTTCCTGATGCGCAGTGCGGCGCTGGTGTGCTTCCCGGGCGGCTTCGGCACGCTCGACGAGCTGTTCGAGGTGCTCACGCTGACGCAGACCGGCAAGGTGCGCCGGCGCCCGATCGTGCTGGTGGGCCGCGAGTTCTGGTGCAAGCTGATCAATTTCGACTGGCTGGTCGAGACCGGCATGATCGGCGCCCAGGACCTCGGGCTGTTCCACCTCGTCGAGACCGGCGACGAGGCTTGGGAAGTGCTGTCGCGCTCCTTCGGCTTCGACCTCGCGCCGACGACCACGGGCGAGTTCGCCGACGACATCTAGGGCCGTGCCGCAATCCCTCCTGCCGATCCCCGGCCACGCGCAACGCCTGCCGCCGCACATCGGCGAAGCGCAGCTCGCGCGCATCCGCCATGCCGTGCACCACCTGCCGCAGGTGGTGAAACCCGCCGACTATCTGGCCAACAGCGTGGCCGACACGCACCCCGACTTCGAGACCCACCTCGACACCCTCGGCCTCGTGCTGCTGCAAAAGGCCGTGCCCGGCCAGCGCCCGAGCCGGTGGATCGACCCGGCGCTGATCGACGCCGCGTTGGCCCACCTGGATGCCGTGGGCAGCGGCCCGAAGGCGCGCCCGCTGATGCTGGAGCGCACCGCCGCACTGGAGCAGATGGCGGTGTCGCGCCGCGCTGGCGTGTGGACGCGCCTGATCCGCCACACGCTCACGCTGAGCGAGCCGGGCTGGGCGGTGCCGGTACTGTTCCGCGTGCCGGTGCCGGCCGAGGCGGTGTGGGCCTTCTACCGCGACGGCGACGCGGTGGCGCTGAAAGCGGCACTGGGCCCGGCACCGCAGCACCCCGAGGCGGCGGCGATTCGCGCGCACCTGGAATCGCTGCTCGCGCGCAGCCGCGCCTTGTCGGCGCAGCATCTGCCCTCGCTGCTGCCGCGCTTGCTGGCCGAGTGCAGCTCGCCGTTGGCGTGGCCCGAGCTCAAGGCCGCCTGCTCGCGCGCGCAGGACCGCTGGGAGCACCAGACCCACGAGCTCGACACCCTGGCCGGCCTGAACTCCGACCTCGCCTTCCAGGGCTATCCCGACACCTTCGCCAAGGCGCGGCAGCTGCAGCGCAAGGTGACGCTCTACGTCGGCCCGCCCAACAGCGGCAAGACCCA
>DASTJE010000167.1:0-3532 GCA_035716845.1 Burkholderiaceae bacterium | reverse complement strand
GTCACGACCTGCGCGGTGTTCTTGGCGAGCCCCCGATAGCGCGTCTTGCGGTACCGGAACAGGTTCTTGATGACATGAAACGGGTGCTCGACCTTCGCCCGCAGGCTCGCCTTGACGCGCTCGATGCGCTGGCGCAACCGGCCGAGCTCATCGTTGGGCAGGGCCCGGCGCAGGCCCGGGCGCAGCGCCACGTGCCAGGTGACCGGCCGCGCCTGGTTTTCCGGTCGCCGGTCGACGCCCTGGTAGCCGGCATCGCCGAGCACGACCGTCTCCTGCCCCTGCAGCAGGCCGTGCGCCTGGGTCACGTCGTTGACGTGGGCCGGCGTGGTGAGCACCGTGTGCACCAGCCCCGAGTCGAGGTCGACGCCGATGTGCGCCTTCATGCCGAAGTGCCACTGCTGGCCCTTCCTGGCCTGATGCATGTCGGGATCGCGCGCCCGGTCGCGGTTCTTGGTCGACGGCGGGGCGGCGATCAGGGTCGCGTCCACGATCGTGCCCTCGCGCAGCAGCAGGCCCTCGCGCGCCAGGTGATCGCGGATCGTCGCGAAGATCACCCGGCTGAGATCGTGTGTTTCGATCAGGCGACGGAACTTCAGCAGCGTGGTCGCATCCGGCGCCGCCTCGCGCGCCAGATCGATGCCGACGAAGCGGCGGATGGCGTGGCTGTCGTACAGCGCATCCTCGATGCCCTCGTCCGACAGCCCGAAGCACTGCTGGGCGACATACATGCGCAGCATGCGCGCGAGCCCCAGCGGTGGCCGGCCGGGGCCCTTGCCGGTCGGGTAGAACGGCGCCAGCGCCGCCTCCAGGTCCGCCCACGGCGTCACCGCCTCCAACTGCGCCAGGAAGCGCTCGCGCCGCGTCTGCTTCTTCTTGCCGGCGTACTCGAGGTCGGAAAAGCTCGTTTGCATGACGTCTGCTCACCACCGCTGCGGGCCAGACCGCATTGTCTCAGGGCCAGGGCCGCACCGGTCCGACCGGCGGGGAATAAATCAGTGTTTCCTTAATGGCGCGTGACAGCGGCGACTGCTCGATGTGTAGCCGCTCCGCAGCGCGGGCGAAATGAAGCTCATTGGCCACGGCGATGAAGCATCGAAGATGACGTAACTCCATGGAATACCTATTACTTGTAAGTTATTGGTACAGTACGCATCGCCGTTTATCTCTCCCGATAGGCAAGCAGCCTGAGTGCGTTGAACACAACCACCAGCGTCGAGCCTTCATGTGCCGCAACCGCTGGACCGATGCCGAGACCCAGGATCGTCGCAGGCACCAGTAGTGCCACGACGCCAAGACTGATGAACAGGTTCTGCCGAATGATCGTCCGCGCTTGCCGGCTGAGTCCGACGGCGAAGGGCAGATGGGACAGGTCGTCGGCCATCAGGGCAACGTCGGCCGTTTCCAGCGCTACGTCCGATCCTGCCGCGCCCATGGCGATCCCCACTGTTGCATTGGCCATGGCGGGGGCGTCGTTGACGCCATCGCCAACCATCGCCACCTCGCCGGCTTCTCGCAGCTTCTTGATCGCCTCCACCTTGTCTTCCGGCATCAGGTCGCCCCACGCCTCGTCCAGACCGACCTGCTTGGCGACAGCATCAGCGACTCGCTGGTTGTCGCCGGAGATCATGATCATGCGGGTGATGCCGATCTTCCGTAGTCGCTCAAGCGCAGACCGTGCCGACGCGCGTGGTGTATCCATGAGGCCGATCACGCCAAGATCGCACCCATTCCGGCGGACCACCATGGTGGTCCGCCCCTCGTTGCGGAGTTGTTCGACAGCGGCGGCAACAGACTCCGACAAGGGTGGCAAGCCATTAGCGCCGAACATCTCGGCTTTGCCGATCTGCACCGTGTCGTCTGCGATCCGAGCGACCACGCCCTGTCCGGTCAGGCTCCGAAGGCCGGACGCAGTAGACAGAGACGCACCGCCAAGACGTTGCGTGCCATCACGAACGATCGCACGAGCCAGGGGATGATCGCTTAGTGCTTCGACCGCAACCGCCGTTGCCAGTAACTCGGCCTCATCAATGTCGGGTGCCGGTGATACGTCAGTGATGCGTGGTCGTCCTTCTGTGAGCGTGCCGGTTTTGTCAAACGCGAGCGCATTAAGCGATCCGAGCTTTTCAAGTGGAGCGCCGCCCTTGATCAGAACGCCGCCCCGCGCAGCGCGGGCGATACCAGAGAGCACGGCGCTCGGCGTGGCGATGGCGAGTGCGCAAGGGCTGGCCGCGACCAGAACGGCCATCGCGCGATAAAAGCTATCCCGGAATGGCTCATCCACCACGACCCACGCGAACAGCAGCAGCACGGCCAGCGCCAGCACTGCCGGTACGAAAACCCGCTCGAACCGATCGGTGAAACGCTGAGTCGGCGATTTCCGCGTCTCAGCTTCGCTGACCATCTTCACGATGCGAGCCAGCGCGCTCTCCGAGGAACGTTTGGTCACCACGATCTCGATCGCACCAGAACCATTGATGGTGCCTGCGAACACGCGATGCGCCGCGTCCAGCAGGTCCGGCCGTGCGGTGGCTTCCGCGCGGTCAGTGACGGGACGTTTATCAACGGGCACACTTTCTCCGGTGACAGGGGCCTGATCGACACTGCTTTCACCTGACACTACAAACCCGTCCGCTGGCAGGCGCTCATTGGGGAGGACGATCACGACATCGCCCAACGCCAGCGTCTCCACTGCGACCTCCATGGTCTTGCCGTCACGACGGACCCGAGCGGTCGCCGGAGCAAGTTCGGCGAGCGCTTCAATCGCGCGCTTGGCGCGACCCATGGCGTAGTGTTCGAGTGAATGACCGAGGCTGAACAGGAACAGCAGCAGCGCACCTTCGGCCCATGTCCCGAGCGCCGCCGCGCCGGCCGCGGCGACCAGCATCAGTGTGTCGATCTCGAAACGTTTAAGCTTCAGGTTCTGGACCGCTTCTCCGACGGTGTAGAAACCGCCGAAGAAGTAGGCGCCGAGATAGCAGGCGAGCGGCAGCCAACCTGGCACAGGCGTCAGTTTTTCGATTGCGAACCCCGTGGCGAGGAGTGCACCGCAGATTAGGGAAAAGATCAGCTCGCTATTGGTGCCGAAGATGCCGCCATGGCGGTGGTCGGTATCTTCGCCGCTCTTGCGTCGGTCGCCGTCCGTCTCGTGCCGATGTGTTTCGGACTTGCGGTCCACGCCGACCTCTGCCAGCGCTGCACGAATGTCATCCTCTGATGTCTGCTTACGATCAAATTCCAGCCGTACCACGCCGCCGACACTGATCTCGGCTTCGAGCACGCCGGGTAGCACCAGTAGCTGTTCGGTTACCGTTCGCGCCCGCCGCTGGTGGGTAATGCCCTCGACGTTCCAGACGAGATGGCCGAACTGTTCGGTGATGCGCGCACCTGCAGCCTCGACCAGTTCGCGGATACGCACGAGCGGTAACGTGTCAGGGTCATAGTGGATACAGAGTTGATGCGTTGCTTGGGCACTATCGCTTTGGACATGGACATCCTCTACTCCAGTCTGGCCCCGCAGCTCGGCCAAGAGCCG
>DASTJE010000166.1:0-9617 GCA_035716845.1 Burkholderiaceae bacterium | reverse complement strand
CCAGGTCATCGACGGCGATGCCGCGCTGCCGGCGCTCGCCGGCGGCGGTGCCGCCGCCGCGCTGCCGGCGCCCAACGCCGGGCGCCTCGACGCGCTGCGCGCGATGGCGCGAGAGAACCCCGCCGGCGTCGCGCAGGTCCTGCGCGGCTGGGCCAATCCGGAAGCCGCCTGAACATGCCAGCAGCCCCGGCCAAGGCCGATACCGGCGTCGAGGACGCCGCGATCCTGCTGATGTCGCTCGGGGAGGAAGAAGCTTCCGAGGTGCTCAAGCACATGGCACCCAAGGAGGTCCAGAAGATCGGCGAGACGATCGCCAAGATGAAGGCGGTGCCCAAGGAACGCGTCGACAAGGTGCTCGAGCGTTTCGTCGCGCAGACCGCCAGCGAGAGCATGCTCGTCAACGACACCAACGAGTACGTGAAGAGCGTGCTGCGCAAGGCCCTCGGCGACGACAAGGCCAACCTGCTGATCGACCGCATCCTGCAGGGCAGCGACACGACGGGCATCGAAAGCCTGAAGTGGATGGACCCGGGCTCGGTGGCCGAACTGCTGCGCAACGAGCACCCGCAGATCGTGGCCGCGATCCTGGTGCACCTCGACCCCGACCAGGCGAGCTCGGTGATCAAGCACTTCGCCGAGCGCCAGCGCAACGAGGTGCTGGTGCGCATCGCCACGCTCGACGGCATCCAGCCCTCGGCGCTGAAGGACTTGAACGAGGTGATGAGCAAGGTGCTGGCCGGCGGCGAGAAGCTGCGCAAGGCCTCGCTGGGGGGCGTGAAGACCGCCGCCGAGATCATCAACCTGCTGGGCAGCTCGGTCGAGACCGCCGTGCTCGACTACATCCGCGAGGCCGACAACGAGCTGGCGCAGAAGATCATGGACAACATGTTCACCTTCGACGACCTGGACAAGGTCGACGACAAGGGCATCCAGGCCCTGCTCAAGGAGGTGCAGAGCGAGTCGCTGGTGGTCGCGCTCAAGGGCGCCACTCCCGAGCTGCGCGAGAAGATCTTCAAGAACATGTCCACGCGCGCCGCCGAAACGCTGCGCGAGGACCTCGAGTCGCGCGGACCGGTGCGCCTGTCGGAGGTCGAGGCCGAGCAGAAGGAGATGCTGAAGATCGTCCGCCGACTGGCCGACGAGGGCCAGATCGTGCTGGGAGGCAGCGGCGATGACCAGTTCATCTGAGCGCACCGCCGGCGCCAGCGCCTACGCGCGCTTCATCCCGCGCGAGGAGCTCGACGGCTTCGCCGCCTGGCGCCCGCATGCCTTCGGCGATGCCCCGAAGGCCGGTTCGCCCGCCCCGAGCGAAGCCGACCGTGCGGCCGCGCACGAGGCCGCGCTGGCCGCGGCGCGCCAGGACGGCTACCAGGCCGGCTACCGCGACGGCCTGGCGGCGCTGGAGAGCTTCAAGCAGAGCTTCGCGCAGCAGGTGGCCGCGCAGATCGGCCAGCTGATGGCGGCCTTCGACGCCGAGTTCGCCGCGCTCGAGGGCCAGATCGCCGAACATGTCGCGCGCACGGCCACCGAGCTCGCGCGCCAGGTCGTACGGCACGAACTGACGTCCCACCCGCAGCACGTGGCCCAGGTGGCCGCCGACGCCGTCCAGGCGGTGCTGCTGAGCGCGCGCCACCTGCGCGTGCACGTCCACCCCGACGACCTGCCGCTGGTGCGCTCCGGCGCGGCCGACGCGCTGGATGGGCGCGCGGCCCGCCTGGTGGGCGACGCCACGGTCTCGCGCGGTGGCTGCCGCGTCGAGTCCGACCTGGGCAGCGTCGACGCCAGCCTCGAGATGCGCTGGGCGCAGGCGGCCGCCGCACTCGGTCAGGACGCCCCGCTCCCCGGCCACGACGCACCATGACGCCGCAGGCCACGCGCACCGAACGCTGGCACGCCTTTCTCGGCGCCCTGGAGGCGCACGCGCGCGCCCCGCTGCCGCTGGAGACCGTGGGCTCGCTGGTGCGCGTCACCGGCCTGGTGCTGGAGGCCGCCGGCGTGCGCGCCCCGGTGGGCGCGGTGTGCGAGATCACCAGCCCCGGCCAGCTGCCGGTGCTCGCCGAGGTGGTGGGCTTCGACGGCGACCGTGCGTTCCTGATGCCCACCGGCGAGGTGCACGGCCTGGCCAGCGGTGCGCAAGTGCGGCCGCGACCGGCGCCGCTGGCGCCGCCGCGCCTGGGCGAGGAGCGCCACCCGTGGCGCCGGCGCGAGGACCGCGGCCTGCACCTGCCGGTCGGCGAGGGCCTGCTCGGCCGCGTGGTCGACCCGCACGGCGAGCCGCTGGACCGCCGCGGCCCGATCGAGGACGTGCGCGCCGAGCCGATGATCCGCCGCCCCATCAACGCGATGGACCGCGACCCGATCCGCGTGCCGCTGGACACCGGCGTGCGTGCCATCAACGCCCTGCTCACCGTCGGGCGCGGCCAGCGCCTGGGCCTGTTCGCCGGCACCGGCGTGGGCAAGTCGGTGCTGCTGGGCATGATGGCGCGCTACACCGCGGCCGACGTCATCGTGGTCGGCCTGATCGGCGAGCGTGGCCGCGAGGTGAAGGAATTCGTCGAGGACATCCTGGGCGAGGACGGCCTGGCGCGCAGCGTCGTCGTCGCCGCACCGGCCGACGCGCCGCCGCTGGTGCGCATGCAGGGCGCGCACTACGCCACCGCGGTGGCCGAGCACTTCCGCGACCGGGGCCTGCACGTGCTGCTGCTGATGGACAGCCTCACGCGCTACGCGATGGCGCAGCGCGAGATCGCGCTGGCCATCGGCGAGCCGCCCGCCACCAAGGGCTATCCGCCCAGCGTGTTCGCCAAGCTGCCGCAGCTGGTGGAGCGCAGCGGCAACGGGCGCGACGGCGGCGGCTCGATCACCGCCTTCTACACCGTGCTGTCCGAGGGCGACGATCCGCAGGACCCGATCGCCGATGCCGCGCGCGGCATCCTCGACGGCCACATCGTGCTCAGCCGCGAGCTGGCCGAAGCGGGCCACTTCCCGGCCATCGACGTCGAGAAGTCGGTCTCGCGCGTGATGAACGGCATCACCGCGCGCGAGCACCAGCAGCATGCGCGGCGCGTGCGCGCGCTGCTGGCCAAGCTGAGCAAGGCGCGCGACCTGATCCAGCTCGGCGCCTACGCGCCCGGCCACGATGCCGACCTCGACGCCGCCGTGCGTGCGCAGCCCGCGCTGGCGGCCCTGCTGCAACAGGACATGCACGACCCCGCCCCCCTCGACGACGCCCGCGCCCAGCTCGCGGCCGTCGTGGCCTGATAGGCAAGCGCCAACGACATGGACACCCTGAACACCCTGCTCGAACAGGCCGAGGCCGAGCGCAACATCGCGCTGGCCGCCTTCAACCAGGCGCGCGCGCGCCGCGACGCGGCACGCGACCAGTCGCGCGGCCTCGACGGCTACCGCGACGAGTACCGGCAACGCTGGCACGCGCAGTTCCAGCGCGGCGCCGCGCTGGACATCGTGCGCTGCTACCAGCAGTTCGCCGATCGCCTCGAGCTCGCGATCCAGCAGCAGGCCCACGCGCTGCATGTGTGCGAGGCGGCGCTGGCGCGCGCGGAAGACACCTTGCGTGCGCACGAGTTGCGCGTGGCGTCGGTGCGCAAGCTGATCGAGCGCCGGCGCGACGAGCAGCAGCGCACGCTGGCACGCCGCGAACAGAAGGTCGCCGACGACCATGCGATGCGCATGGCGCGGGCGCGCCGCAGCCCCGCTGCCGCCCGCAGCGTGGTCAGCGCATGAGCGCGCCGTCGCACAGCCGAGCGCTCGTGCCGCTGCCCCGTCGGGCGAGGGCACCGCGGTGAGCGCGACCTTCGCCGCCGCGGCGCGCGCGGCGTCCCCCGCGCCCGGCCCCGGCCCCGAACGCACCTGCGCACCGCCGGCCACCGCCGGCGCCGGTGCCGGCTTCTCGGCGCTGCTGGACGCCGCACGGGCGCCGGACGCAGGCGCGACGCCACCCCAGGCGGCCCCCGAGCGCGACAGCCCGGAGGCCGAACCGTGCGACACGCTGCCGCGCGGGCCGAAGGCTGCGCCTGCGCCAGGAGCTCGCCGCGTCGCGGGCGCCCGCCCGGCGCCGCCGGCAGCGGTGCCCGCCTCCGCTGGCGAAACCCGTGCCGCGGCCACCGATCTCGCCGCCGGGCGCGGCGCGCCCGCACCTGACGAGGTGGCGGCGGAGGAAGATCCGGTCGCGCCCCTCCCCGATGCCCCGACCGCCGTCGCCGCCGAGGGCGGCACGGCGCCCGCGGGCCACGCCCTGCTGCCCGAATCGGCAAGCGCGCGGGCACAGGCGGTGATGCAGGCCCTGGCGGAAGGACGCACGCCTTCGCGCGCCGCTGCGCCCGCCGCGAATGCAGCGGCCGGGGCGCCGGGCAGACAGCGGATCGAGCCGCCCGACGATGTCTCGACAGCGGTCGAGCCGCTTGCCGCGCGCGGTGCCGCACGCGCCGGGTTCGCGCTGCCCGACCGCTCCGGCGCCGTTGCGCAGGGCCACCCGGCCGCACCGCGCGAGGACGCGGCGATGGCCGCCAGGCTGCCCGAGGCCCCGCAGGCCATGCCCGGCAGCGCGCCTGCGCCCGCCGCGACCGCGGTGCGCGTGGACACGGTGGCCGCGACGCCTGCGCAGGTGCCCATCGCCGAGCCGGTGGACTCGCCCGCCTTCGCCCCGGCGCTGGCCACGCAGGTGCGCTGGCTGGTCGACGGCGAGGTGCAGCAGGCCCGTCTGACGCTCAATCCGGCCGACATGGGGCCGGTCGCCGTGCGCATCCAGCTCGACGGCACCCAGGCCCGCATCGACTTCACGGCCGACGTCGCGGCCACGCGCAGCGCGATCGAGTCGAGCCTGCCCATGCTGGCCGCCGCGCTGTCGGACAGCGGGTTGACGCTGGCCGGTGGCGGCGTGTTCGATGGCCGTGGCGCGCCGGGCGGGCGCCACGCGGGCGCCGCCCCGGGCGAGCCCTCCGGCCAGGCCGGCGGACAGGCCCGCGGCCCGGCCGCGGGCGATGCGCTCGCGCAGACCGTCGTGGCACGCCCCGCGCGCGCCCGCGGCCTGGTCGACCTGCTCGCCTGAGGCCGGCGGCGCCGCCGTCGAGGCGGCGAGCAGTGCCGCGAAGGCCCTGCTTATCGGCGCTTCGGTCACGCGCCCCCTTCGAATAATCCCTGAAAGACCTTCGAGGCCGCACGCGCTGCGGCCGCCACCGCCCCGCAGGAGCCCGCATGTCCGCCGCCGCCGCCACGTCGAACGCCGAAGCCGCAGAGGCCGTGCCCGTCAAGGCCGGAAAGAAGAAGCTCATCGTCATCGCGGCCACCGTGGTGTTGCTGCTGGCCGTCGGCGGCGGTGCGGCGGTGGTCATCGTGAAGCAGCGCGCCGCGCAGGCGGCGGCCGCTGCCGAGGGCGAGGACGGCGCAGGCGATGCGAAGGCGCCGCAGGAGGCCCCGATCCCCAAGGCCGACCTCAAGAACGCGCCGGCCTTCGTGCCGCTGGACATGTTCACGGTCAACCTGGCCGACCGCGACGCCGAACGCTACGCCCAGGTCGGCATCACGCTCGAACTGGTCGACGCCAAGGCGGGCGACCTGCTCAAGGCCTACATGCCGGCGATCCGCAACAACATCCTGCTGGCGCTGTCGGCCAAGCAGGCCGGCGAGCTGATGGACCACCAGGGCAAGCTCCAGCTGGCCGCCGAGATCCGCGCGGCCGCGGTCAAGCCGCTGGGCTACATCGTCGACGTGCCGCGGCCCGCGGCCGCCGCCTCCGCGGCCGACGGCGGACACGACGCGCCCAAGGCGAAGCCCGCGAAACCGAAGGCCGCGGCGGAGGACCCCGACGTCCCCGTGCGCGCGGTGCACTTCTCCAACTTCATCATCCAGTGAGGCCTGGGACGCGCCAGCCATGAACCAGCAGATCCTCTCGCAGGACGAAGTCGACGCACTGCTGCAGGGCATCACCGGCGAAAGCCAGAAGCTCGAGCAGGAGGCCGTGCCGCAGGGCGGCGTGCGCGACTACGACCTGGCCAGCCAGGAACGCATCGTGCGTGGGCGCATGCCCACGATGGAGATCATCAACGAACGCTTCGCCCGCAACATCCGCATCGGGCTGTTCAACCTGATCCGCAAGAGCCCGGAGGTGTCGATCGGCGGCATCAAGGTGCAGAAGTACAGCGCCTTCCTGCGCGAGATCGTGGTGCCCACCAACTTCAACATCGTCAGCGTCAAGCCGCTGCGCGGCTCGGGCCTGATCGTGTGCGACCCGAGCCTGGTGTTCGCGGTGATCGACGCCCTGTTCGGCGGCATCGGCAAGTTCCACACCCGCATCGAGGGCCGCGACTTCAGCCCGACGGAGCAGCGCGTGATCCTGCGCCTGGTGGAGGTGATCTGCACCGAGTTCCGCAAGGCCTGGCAGGGCATCTACCCGCTGGAGCTGGACTACCAGCGCTCGGAGATGCAGCCGCAGTTCGCCAACATTGCCACGCCCAGCGAGATCGTGGTGGCCACCTCGTTCCAGCTCGAGGTGGGCGACACCTCGGGCGCGATCCACTTCTGCATCCCGTATTCGACGCTCGAACCGATCCGCGACGTGCTCTACAGCACCATCCAGGGCGACGCCGCAGAGCCCGACCGGCGCTGGATCAACCTGCTCAAGACGCAGATCCAGGCCGCCGAGGTGGAGCTGGTGGCCGAGCTCGCCGCGGCCCAGGCCACCGTCGAGCAGCTGCTCGCCTTCAAGCCGGGCGACTTCATCGAACTCGACCTCAGGCCGCAGATCCAGGCCAAGGTCGACGGCGTGCCGGTGCTCGACTGCACCTACGGCACGGCCAACAACCGTTACGCGCTCAAGATCGACCGACTGATTTCCAGCTCCAACCTGGGCTGGCTGGGAGACCCGCATGTCCTCAACTGAATCCGCCGAAGACGCCATGGCCGCCGAATGGGCGGCCGCCCTGGCCGAGAGCAAGCAGGCGGCGCCCGCGACCGAGGTGACGCCCGCCGAACAGGTGGCGCCCGCGCAGTTCGCCAACTTCGCGGCGGCCGCGCCCGCGCTCACCGGCGCCGGCAACGACATCAGCATGATCCTGGACATCCCGGTGCAGCTCACCGTGGAGCTGGGCCGCACGCGCATCCCGATCAAGCACATCCTCCAGCTCGCGCAAGGCTCGGTGGTGGAGCTCGAGACGCTGGCCGGCGAGCCGATGGACGTGCTCGTCAACGGCTTCCTGATCGCGCAGGGCGAGGTCGTGGTGGTCAACGACAAGTTCGGCATCCGCCTGACCGACATCGTGACGCCGAGCGAGCGCATGCGCCGCCTGTCGAAGACCTGAGCCACGGGGCCGCACCGCATGTCCTTCGGCACCGTCTTCACCTCGCTGCTGTGGTTCGTCGCCATCCTGGCGCTGATCCCGGCGGCCCTGTGGCTGCTCAAGCGCACGCCCGCCGGCGGCGCCGCGGCGCAGGGCCTGATGCGCACCGTGGCCGTGCTGCCGCTCTCGCCGAACCAGCGCCTGGTCACGGTCGAGGTGGGCCAGGGCGACGCGCGCCGCTGGCTGGTGCTGGGCGTGACGGGCCAGCACATCAGCACGCTGTGCGAGATGGCGCCGCAGGCCGAAGCCGCCGCGCTGCCGCCGCCGCCCGCGGCATTCGCCCAGCTGATGCAGCGCCTGCAGCCGCGCGGCACGGAGCGCCGCGATGACGCCTGATCCGCGCCGCGCCGCACGCGCCGCCCGCTGGGCACGCAGCCTCCTGCTGTCGGCCATTTCGGCACTTCCTGCAGCGGCTTTAGCCCAGCAGGCGGGGCCCGGCCTGCCGCTGGTGGTGGCGCAGGGCGCAGCCGGCACCAGCTACTCGGTGCCGGTGCAGACCCTGCTGTTCTTCACCGCGCTGTCGTTCCTGCCGGCGCTGCTGCTGATGATGACGGGCTTCACCCGCATCGTGATCGTGCTCAGCCTGCTGCGCCAGGCGCTGGGCACGCAGGCGGCGCCGCCCAACCAGGTGATCGTGGGGCTGGCGCTGTTCCTCACCTTCTTCGTGATGGGACCGACCTTCGACCGCGTCTACGAGCAGGCCTGGAAGCCCTACAGCGAGAACCGCATCGCCGTCGACGAGGCGCTCGCACGCGGCGAGGTGCCGCTGCGCGAGTTCATGCTCAAGCAGACGCGCCAGAGCGACGTGCAGCTGTTCGCGCGGCTGGCCAAGCTGCCGCCCGAGACCAGGCCCGAGGCCGTGCCCTTCAAGGTGCTGGTGCCGGCCTTCGTGACCAGCGAGCTCAAGAGCGCGTTCCAGATCGGATTCCTGATCTTCATCCCCTTCCTCATCATCGACATGGTGGTGGCCAGCGTGCTGATGAGCCTGGGCATGATGATGCTGAGCCCCGTGCTCGTCGCCCTGCCCTTCAAGCTGATGCTGTTCGTGCTGGCCGACGGCTGGAACCTGCTGCTCGGCTCGCTCGCGGCCTCCTTCGCCACATAGATACGCCCTTCGCCATGGACGCTTCGCAAGTCTTCACCGCCGGCCAGCAGGGCCTGCTGCTGCTGCTGATGGTCGCCGCCCCCGTGCTGATCGTGATCCTGGTGGTCGGCCTGGCCGTCAGCATCTTCCAGGCCGCCACGCAGATCAACGAGGCCACGCTGTCGTTCGTGCCCAAGATCGTCGCCGCCGTCGTCGTGCTCGCGGTGGCCGGCCCCTGGATGATGACCACCCTGGTGGAGTACCTGCAGCGCACCTTGCAGGCCATCCCGTCCGCGGTCGGCTGACCGGATGTCGGCCCCTCGACTGCTGCGCAGCCGCTCCCCCGCGGGGAGGCGCGGGCCGGTCGCTTGGGAGCGGTCCGGCGCTGGCCCGCGCACTGCGCCCGAGGCACCACCGTGCTGACCTTCACCGAGGCGCAGCTCGTCGCCTGGTTGTCCCCGCTGCTGTGGCCCTTCGTGCGCGTGCTGGCGTTGTTCTCGGCGCTGCCGGTGCTGGGCCAGCGCACGGTGCCCGCGCGCGTGCGCATCGGCCTGGCCCTGCTGATCGTGGTGGCGGCGCAGGCCTCGCTGCCTGCCATGCCCGCCGCGGCCCTCGACACGCCCGCCGCCTTCGCCCTGGTGGCGCAGAACGTGGTGATCGGGCTCACGCTCGGCTTCGCGGTGCGCGTGGTGTTCGCCGCGGTGGAATTCGCGGGCGAGCTGATCGGCCTGCAGATGGGGCTGAACTTCGCCGGCTTCTTCGACCCGGCCAGCGGCAGCCAGGGCACCGCGACCAGCCGCTTCTTCGGCACGATGGTGGGCTTCCTGTTCGTGGCGATCAATGCCCACCTGCTGGTCACCGCCGCGATCGTGCAGAGCTTTCACGCATTCCCGGTGGGACCCGAGCCCTTCGCCTTCCTGCGCGCGCTGCAGCCTCAGGCCTGGGGCGCCGAGATCTTCGCCCTCGGGCTGTGGATCGCGCTGCCGCTGGTGGGCATGCTGCTGTTCGTCAACCTCGTGCTGGGCGTCATCTCGCGCGTGGCGGCCCAGATCAACATCTTCGCCGTGGGGTTCCCGGTGACGCTGGGCGTGGGCCTGGTGGGCGTGCTGATCACGCTGCCCATGATGGAGGCGCCCTTCACGATGGCACTGGAGCGGATGCTGACGCGCTTCCAGTAG
>DASTJE010000165.1:0-4420 GCA_035716845.1 Burkholderiaceae bacterium | reverse complement strand
CGGCCCGTCGAGCGCCAACTCGGCCGGCTGGCCCGAGGTGACGACGCACCAGCTGCCGCTGGGCTTCCAGATGGCGCTCAACGGCTATGCCATGTCGATGAAGGCCTGGAACAGCCTCAAGCCCGACCAGCAGGCCAAGCTCAAGGCCGCCTTCGACGCACACACCGACGAGATCTGGAAGTACTCCGAGGAGCTGTTCCAGGACGCGCTGAACTGCAACGCCGGCAAGGACCCGTGCAAGGAGGGCAAGAAGTACAAGCTGGTCAACGTGCCGGTCACGCCCGCCGACGGCGAGCTGATCCGCAATGCCGTCAGCAAGGTCAGCTTGCCGGTGTGGGCCGAGGTGTGCGACAAATCCAACCCGGACTGCTCGAAGAAGTGGTCCGCCACCGTCGCGCCGGTGCTGGGCCTGAAGTGAGCTCGGCGGCCCTGACACCCCAGGAGGCGGGCGCCGCGGCGGCGCCCGCCCGGAGGAGACCGATCGCCATGAAGGACCGCATCGAAAACCTGCTGGCCACCGTCTTCGGCGGCATCTTCCTCGCGCTGTCGGTGGTGGTGACGGTCGAGACGGTGAGCCGCAAGCTCTTCAACGTCTCGCTGCAGGGCGCCGACGAGCTGGGCGGCTACGCGCTGGCGGTCGGCTCCACGATCGCCTTCAGCCTGGCGCTGATGGGGCGCAACCACATCCGCGTCGACGTCTTCCACGAGAAGTTCCCGCGCGCGATGCAGGCGGCCCTGAACTGGCTGTCGATCGTCGCGCTGGCCCTGCTCGGTGCCTTCATCGCGTGGGTGGCGTTCAAGGTCATCGGCGACACGCTGCAGTACCGCAGCACGGCGCAGACGCCCTGGGCCACCCCGCTGATCTGGCCGCAGAGCGTGTGGTACGCGGGCCTCGTGGTCTTCGCCCTGGTGGCCTTCGGCTACGCGGTGCGCGCCACGGTGCTGCTGTTGTCGGGCCGCATCGACACCCTGAACCACGACTTCCATCCGAAGAGCGCGAAGGAAGAGCTGAAGGAAGAGCTGGACGACCTGGCCCAGCGCCAGGGCGCCGGCGAAGGAGCCCAGCCATGAGCGTCGGAATGTTCAGCGTCGCCTTCGTGCTGATGCTCGGCATGATGCTGATCGGCCTGCCGATCGCGGTGTCGATGGCCCTGGTGGGCATCGTCGGCGGCATCGCCGCCTACGGCGTGCCCTTCATGGACTCGATCGCGCCGGTGGTCTGGGGCGTGCAGAACGAGAACCTGCTGACCTCGATCCCGCTGTTCGTGCTGCTGGGCGAGCTGCTGCTGCGCTCGGGCATCGCCGACCGCATGTACATCGCGCTGTCGGCCTGGCTCGGGCGCCTGCCCGGGGGCCTGCTGCACACCAACATCGGCAGCTGCGCGCTGTTCGCGGCCACCTCGGGCTCCTCGGTGGCCACCGCGGCCACCATCGGCACCGTGGCGCTGCCCTCGCTGCAGAAGCGCGGCTACCCGATGCGCGCCTCGCTCGGCTCGCTGGCCGCCGGCGGCACCCTGGGCATCCTGATCCCGCCCAGCGTGAACATGATCGTCTACGGCTCGCTCACCAACAACTCGATCGGCAAGCTGTTCATCGCCGGCATCATCCCCGGCCTGCTGCTGACCGCCTGCTTCATGCTCTGGATCTGGATCTCGAGCGTGATGAGCGGCAGCGTCAAGCGCGAGGAGAAGGTGCCGCTGCCCGAGCGCCTGCGCACGCTGAAGTTCCTGATCGCGCCGCTGGTGGTGTTCGGCATCGTGATGGGCAGCCTGTACTTCGGCATCGCCACCACCACCGAGAGCGCTGCGCTGGGCGTGATCGCCGCCCTGTTCTTCGTCTGGCAGTCGGGCAAGCTGAGCTGGGAGGTGCTGCGCACTTGCTTCATCTCGACGGCGCGCGTGTCCGGGATGATCCTGCTGATCATCATGGCCGCCTTCATCCTCAACCTCACCATCAGCCTGACCGGCGTGGCCGAGGCGATGACCAAGGCGGTGACCTCGCTGGGCCTGTCGGCCACGACGATGATCCTGGCCCTGATCGTGTTCTACCTGATCCTGGGCATGTTCATGGACGTGCTGTCGATGCAGGTGGCCACGATCCCGATCACCTACCCGATCGTGATGGCGCTGGGCGTCGACCCGATCTGGTACGGCATCTTCATCGTGCTGATGTGCGAGCTCGGTCTGATCACGCCGCCGGTGGGCATGAACCTGTTCGTGGTGCACGGCATCCGGCCCGACAAGGGCGGCATCGAGGATGCGATCTGGGGCGCGCTACCCTACGCGCTGATCATGATCGCCTTCACCCTGCTGCTGCTGGCCGTGCCGGGCCTCGCGACCTGGCTGCCCTCGCAGATGTAGCCTTCGCACCATGAACGATGCGCCGTGGGCCCTCGCGGCCACCGAACTGCAGCGCCGCTACCGCGCGCGCAGCCTCACGCCGCGCGTGGTGGTCGACGCCATCCTCGCGCGCATCGACGCCGTCAACCCGCGCCTCAATGCGGTGGTGGCGCGGCGCGACGAGGCGGTGCGCGCCGAGGCCGACGCCGCGACGCGCCGGTTCGAGGCGGGTGCTCCGCTCTCGCCGCTGGACGGCATTCCGCTCACCGTCAAGGACAGCCTGTTCACGCGCGAGCTGCCCACCACCTGCGGCACCGCGGCCTTGCGCGGCTTCGTGCCCGGCCACGACGAGTTCGCGTGGGCCCGCGCACGCGACGCGGGCGCCCTGCTGCTGGGCAAGACCAACGTGCCCGAATTCGCCAACGAGGGCTATACCGCCAATCCGCTGTTCGGCGTCACCGGCAACCCATGGAACCCCGGGCTCACGCCAGGCGGCTCCAGCGGCGGCGCGGTGGCGGCGGTGGCCAGCGGCCTGGGGCCGCTGGCGATCGCGCAGGACGGTGGCGGCTCGATCCGGCGGCCGGCCTCGCACACCGGGCTCGTCGGCCTCAAGCCCTCGCTCAGCGCCTGGCCGCGCCAGCACGTGCTGCCCGGCCTGCTGCTCGACTTCGATTGCATCGGCCCGGTCGGCCGCACGGTGGCCGACGTGCGCCTGCTGTTCGACGCGGTGCGCGGCGCGTCGGCGCTCGACCGCAGCTCGCTCGCGGCGGCCCAGGCGGCGGCGGTGCAGCGGCGCGCGGCGCCCTTGCGCGTGCGCTACGTCGAGCACCTCGACGCGAACCCGCTCGATCGCCAGATCGCCGCGAGCTGCCGCCGCGCCGTCGAGTGCCTGGCCGCGCTCGGGCACCGGGTCGAGGAGGGGCCGCTGCCGCTGGACGTCGCCTTCGTGCTCCAGGCCTGGCCGCAGATCGGACAGGTCGGGCTGGCCGCCACCTTCGACCGCCACCCCGAGTGGGAGGCGCAGGCCAGCCCCAAGTACCGCGACGCCGCCGCGGCCGGGCGCCAGGTGTCGGGTTCGCGCGTGTGGCAGATCATGGAAAGCGTGCGCGCCTTGCGGCGCGACAGCGTGGCGATGTTCGAAGGCGTCGATGTCATCGTGATGCCGTCGGCGGCCGCGTTGCCCTGGCCGGCGCACGAGGCCTACCCGCCGGAGATCGACGGCCAGGCCGTGGGGCCGCGCGGCCATGCGGCCTACACCGGCTGGGTCAATGCCGCGGGTCTGCCCGGCCTGGCGCTGCCGGCCGAGCCGTCGGCCGAAGGGCTGCCCATCGGCATCCAGGTGATCGGCCCCTACGGCGCGGACGATCTGCTGCTCGACCTCGGCGCGGCCTACGAGGCCGCGCATCCCTGGGCCCATCGCTGGCCCCCCCTCTGAATCACGCGACCCCATGAGCTCGATCGACGCGGCCGTGCAGGCCCTCGCGCAGGCGCGCGCCCACCACCGCACCACGCCTGCCGGTGCCGTGCCGCTGGCCGATGCCGAGGCCGCGTACGCGGTGCAGGCCGGGGTGGCGCGCGCCCTCGGCTGGTTCGACGGCGGCGTGCCGCGCCACTGGAAGTCGGGTGGCGCCTCGCGCGAGGCCCTGCAGACCCATGCGCCGCTGCCGCCCGCGGGCGTGTGGGCCAGCCCGGCCGATGGCCGCGCCTGGCCCCTGCACTTCCGCGGCATCGAGGCCGAGATCGCGCTGCGCCTGGCGCGGCCGGTGGACGCGGCGCAGGCGCGCTCGCTCGACCTGCCGGCGGCGCGCGCCCTGGTCGATGCGATGTGCGTGACGATCGAGATCGTCGATTCGCGCTGGAGCGAAGGCCGCGAGGCGCCGGCCTGGGCCAAGCTGGCGGACCTGCAGTCGCACGGCGCGCTCGTGCTGGGTTCGTGGGTGCCTTACGAGCCGGGCCGCGACTGGTCGGCGCAGGCCTGCGTGCTCACGCTCGGCGAGCGCGCGCCGCAAACCTATGTCGGCACCCACGCGATGGCCGACCCGGCCTTCGTGCTGCCGGCGTGGCTGCGCCACGCCACGCGC
>DASTJE010000164.1:0-10428 GCA_035716845.1 Burkholderiaceae bacterium | reverse complement strand
CCCGAGGGGCCGACGAAGACGACGAATTCGCCGTGCCGGATCTCCAGGTCGATGCCGTGGATGACGTTCGTCTTGCCGTCGTAGCTCTTGACGACGCCTTGCAGCTGGACCGCCGCCATGTCAGTACGCGCCCTGCGAAGTTTGCGTGCCGCCGGACAGCGTGTGCACGACCTGGTCGCCGTCGGGCGTGGTGAGCGCCTTCACCGCGGCCTGCGCGCCACGCATCAGCAGCCCGAGGTCGCTGCCGATGGCCACGTAGTTGAAGCCCATCGCGCGGTACTGCACCACCAGCTCGGGCGTGCCGCCCACGGTGCCGATGGGCATGCCCACCGCGTTGGCGCGGCGCGCGGCATCCGACATCATCGCCATCACCTCCGGGTGCGTCGTGTTGCCGGCGTGCCCCAGCGCCGCGGAGAGGTCGCCCGGGCCCATGAAGAGCGAGTCCACGCCCGGCACGGCGGCGATGGCCTCCAGGTGGGCCACCGCGGTGGGTGTCTCGAGCTGCAGCACGGCGCCCACCGTCTTGTTGGCCGTCCGGGCGTAATCGGGCGTGGTGCCGAACCTGGAGCCGCGGCTCATGCCGGCCAGGCCCCGGGTGCCCTCGGGCGGGTAGCGCGTGGCGGCCACCGCGCGCGCGGCTTCGTCCGCGCTCTGCACGAAGGGGATCAGCAGCGTCGTCGCGCCCGCGTCGAGCACGCGCTTGATCGTCACCGCGTCGTTCCAGGGCACGCGCACGATGGGCACCATCTTGGTGTTGCCTGCCGCCTGCAGCAGGTGGATCACCTCCATCATGTCGAGCGGCGTGTGCTCCATGTCGATCACGCCCCACTGGAAACCCGCATGCCCCATGGCCTCGGTGACCAGCGGGCTGGCGGCCATGATCCAGGTGCCCAGCGGGGCCTGGTGGCCGGAGGACATCAGCAGTTGGCGCAAGGGGTTCATGGCGGGACCTCAGTAGATGGGCGGCTCGGCGGTGGCGGCCGAGCCCTGCAGGAAGTCGAAGTCGCAGCCCTCGTGGGCCTGCGTCACGTGGGCGCGGTACAGGCGCGTGTAGCCGCGCGCGTAGGGCTCGGGCGCGGGGCGCCAGTCGGCCCGGCGCCGCGCCAACTCGTCGTCGCTCACGTCCAGGTGCAGGCGCCGCGCCGCGACGTCGACCTCGATCGTGTCGCCGGTGCGCAGCAGCGCCAGCGGCCCGCCCACCGCGCTCTCGGGGCTGACGTGCAGGATGCAGCTGCCGTAGTGGGTGCCGCTCATGCGCGCGTCGGAGATGCGCACCATGTCGCGCACGCCGCGGTCGAGCAGCTTCTTGGGGATCGGCAGGTTGCCCCACTCGGGCATCCCGGGCGCACCCACCGGGCCGGCGTTGCGCAGCACGAGCACGGTGTCCTCGTCGACGTCGAGCGCCGGATCGGCGCAGGCACGGTTCATCGCGCCGGGGTCGTCGAACACCAGGGCGCGGCCGCGGTGCTTCAGGAAGCGCGCGCTGGCGGCGCTGGGCTTCATCACCGCCCCCTCGGGCGCGAGGTTGCCGCGCAGCACGGCCAGCGCGCCGTTGGGGCTCACCGGGTTGTCGAGCGGGCGGATCACCGCGTCGTCGAGCACCTGCACGCCCTCGAGGTTCTGGCCCAGCGTGCGGCCGTTGACGTTGCGTTCGGCCAGCGACAGATGCTCGGTGATGCGCGACATCAGCGCCGGCAGGCCGCCCGCGTAGTGGAAGTCCTCCATCAGGCGGTCGCCGCTGGGGAACAGGTTGGCCAGCACCGGCACCTTGCGGCCCATCGCGTCGAGGTCGTCGAGCGTCAGATCGACACCGGCGCGGCGTGCCATCGCGATGACGTGGACGGCGGCGTTGGTCGAGCCTGCCAGCGCCATCTGCACGGCCACCGCGTTGAGGAAGGCGCCGCGCGTGAGGAGGTCGGCGGGCTTGAGGTCCTCCCACACCATCTGCACGATGCGCTCGCCGCAGCGGGTGGCCATGCGGGTGTGGCCGGCGTCCATCGCCGGGATGGCGGTGGAGCCCGGCAGCGCCAGGCCCAGCGCCTCGACGATGGAGGTCATCGTGCTCGCGGTGCCCATCGTGTTGCAGGTGCCCGGGCTGCGCGTCATGTGCGACTCGAGCTTGATCCACTCGGCCTCGCTGACGCGGCCGGCCTGGTATTCGTCCCAGAACACGCGCGTGTGCGTGCCCGCGCCCACCTGGCGCGGCGGCTGCCCGGGCTGCAGGTAGCGGTCGTTGAGCATCGGACCGGCGGCGCAGAAGATCGTCGGCAGGCCCATGCTGACGGCGCCCATCACCGTGCCCGGCGTCGTCTTGTCGCAGCCGGCCAGCAGCACCACGCCGTCCACCGGGTGCGAACGCAGCAGCTCCTCGGTCTCCATCGCCAGCAGGTTGCGATACAGCATGGTGGTGGGCTTGACCATGACCTCGCCGAGCGAGAGCGCGGGCAGCTCGAACGGAAAGCCGCCGGCCATCAGCACGCCGCGCTTGACCGCCTCGGCGCGCTCGCGCAGGTGCGCGTGGCAGGGCGAGAGCTCGCTCCAGGTGTTGACGATGGCGATGCAGGGCTTGTCGAGCAGGTCTTCGCGCCGCACGCCCTGCTGCTGCATGCGCTGGCGGTGCGCGAAGGCGCGCATGCCGGCGGCGGAGAACCAGCGTCGGCTGCGCAGTTCGGCCAGGGTCTTGGGCATGCGTCGAGGCGCTCTTTGACTAGGGTTGGTGCGGAGGGCGAGCCGCAGTGTTACCGCTAACATTCCGACAGGAAATCCACGGAAACCCGAATGTCCGCCACCCCCCTGCGCCAGCCTCGCCGCGGCCACGGCCGCGCCACGCTGGCCGACGTGGCCGCAGCCGCCGGGGTGACGGCGATCACCGTGTCGCGCTACCTGCGCGAGCCGCAGCGCGTGGCCCCCGCGACGGCAGAGTCGATCGGGCGCGCCATCGCGCGCACCGGCTACGTCCCCAACAAGCAGGCCGGCGCCCTGGCCAGCGCCGGCGGCGGGGGCGCACGCATGGTGGCCGCGCTGATCCCCAGCATCGCCAACTCGATCTTTGCGGAGACGGTGCAGGGCCTGGCCGACGGCCTCGCCGGCTCGGGCTGCGAACTGCTGCTGGCGGCCACCGGCTACTCGCGCGAGCGCGAGGAGGAGCAACTGCGCGCGCTGCTGGGCTGGTTCCCGAGCGCCATCGTCGTCACCGGGCGCCGCCACACCGAGGGGGCGCTGCATCTGATGCGCCAGGCGCGCGCACGCGGCACCCCGGTGGTCGAGATCTGGGATCACCACCCCGAGGCACGGAAGGAAGGCTTTGCGCAGATCGGCTTCGACCACGCCGAGGTCGGCCGCGCGATGGCGGCCCACCTGGTCGAACGCGGCCACCGCCGGCTGGCCTATGTGGACAGCGGCGTGGCCGAGGACTTCCGCGCCCACGAGCGCGGCGAGGGCTTCCTGGCCGAGGCCAAGCGCCGGCGCGTCCAGGCGCTGCGCGTCGTGGCGCCGCAGGCCGAGGCGATCGAGGCAGGGCGCCAGGCCCTGGGCTCGCTGCTCGACGCCGCCGGGCGCCCGCGCGTGCGGGCCGTCGCGTTCGCCAACGACCACCTGGCCTGCGGCGCGCTGCTCGAGGCACGTCGGCGCGCGCTCGACGTGCCGGGCGATCTGGCGCTGCTGGGTTTCGGCGACTTCGCCCTCGGGCGCCAGCTCGACCCGGCGCTGTCGACGGTGCGCACACCGCGCCTGGAGATCGGCCGTGCGGCCGCGCGCGCGCTCCTGCGGGCCCTGAGCGAAGACCGGCCCGCTGCGGGCGAGCGCCTGCCCTGGCAGCTGGTCGAGCGCGCCACCGCCTGAGCGCGGGGGGCCGCGCCCTCAGGCGGCGGGCGCCCGGTGCGCGCACCAGCGCATCAGCGTGTCGTGCAGGCGCTGGGCATCGATCGGCTTGGTCAGGAAGTCGTTCATGCCTGCCGCCAGCGCCTCGTCGCGTTCGGAGGTGAGCGCGGCCGCGGTGAGCGCGATGATCGGCAGCGCCTGCCCGTCGAACTGCTGGCGCAGCAGCCGCGTTGCCTCGTAGCCGCCCCGCACGGGCATGTGCACGTCCATCAGCACGACGTCGAAGGGCCGGCCCTGCCGGGCGCGCTCGGACACGGCATCGATCGCCTCGTCGCCGTTGACCGCCTGCGTCACGTCGGCGCCCCAGCGCTCGAGCATCGCCACGGCGATCATCATGTTGACCGGGTTGTCCTCGACCATCAGCACGCGGCGGCCCGCCAGCGGGCTCAGGTGGCCTTCGAGCTCGTCGAAGCCGCTGCGCGGGCCGGCGTCCTCGCTCGGCGGCAAGGGCAGCTCGGCCCAGAACAGGCTGCCGTGCCCCGGCGCGCTGCGCACGCCGACTTCGCCGCCCATCAGCAGCGCAAGCTCGCGGCAGATCGACAGCCCCAGCCCGGTGCCGCCGTAGCGACGGGTGGTCGACCCGTCGGCCTGCACGAAGGGCTGGAACAGGCGCGCCTGCGACGCCGGATCGATGCCGGGGCCGGTGTCCTCCACCTCGAAACGCAGGCGGTTGTCGCCGGCAGGGCGCACCAGCACGCGCACGCCGCCGTGCTCGGTGAACTTCACCGCGTTGGACATGAAGTTGGTGAGCACCTGCCGCACGCGCAGCGGATCGCCGCACACCCGGCGCGGCACGCCCGGCGCCACGATCATCTGCAAGGTCAGCGCACGCCCTTCCGCCAGCGCCCCGTAGCCGTGCTCGATCGACTCCAGCAGCACGTGCAGGTCGAAGTCCACCGACTCGATGGCGAGCTTGCCGGCCTCGATCTTCGACAGGTCGAGGATGTCGCTGATCACGCCCGACAGCGCCTGAGCACTCTCGTCGATCTGCCGCAGGTAGCGGCCACGCCGTTCGTCGTCGAGGTCGGGCTGGCGCGCCAGGCGCGCCAGCCCGACGAGCCCGTTCAGCGGCGTGCGGATCTCGTGGCTGGTGTTGGCCAGGAAGGCACTCTTGGCGCGGTTGGCCGCCTCGGCGGCGTCGCGCGCGCGCTGCAGCGCCTGCTCGACGGCGCGCTGCTCCGTCACGTCTTCGGCGATCCAGATCGTGCCGCCCTGGGCCGGATGCTCGCGGTCGATGGCGCAGGCCAGCAGGCGGCAGGTGAACGTGCTGCCGTCGCGGCGGCGCATCTGGCGGTCGGCCTCGATCGACTCGCCGCGCGAGAGCGCCGGACCGAACTCGCGGCCCAGGGCCTCGTAGTCCGTCGCGTCGACCGACACCACGCTGCCCGGCTGCCCGACCAGCTTGCCGCGCTCCCACCCGAACATCTGCTCGAAACGCGGGTTGGCGAGCTGGAACACGCGGTCGCGCGTCATGGCGATGCCGATCGACGCGTTCTGCAGGATGGCGTCGCGCTCGAGACGCTCCTGCTCGATCTGCGTCACGTCGCGCCCGTTGATCACGAGGTACTCGCGGCCCTCCATCGCGAAGCAGGCCGCCGACACCAGCGTGACGAAGCGACCGCCGCGGCGGTCGCGGAAGGTCACGGCCAGGTCGCGCACCTGGCCGTCCCGGCGCACCCGGGCGACGAAGTTCTCGCGGTCGCCGCTGCGCTCCCACACGCCCAGCTCGGCCGAGGTGTGGCCGATGGCCTCGTCGCGCGCGTAGCCGGAAAGGCGACAGAACGCCGCGTTGACCATCACGTAGCGGCCGGTGGCCATGTCGGTCAGCGTGATCAGGTCGGGGCTGGTCGAGACCACGTGCGACAGTAGGGCCTCGGAACGGGCTCGCGCGGCTTCGGTCTGCAGCCGCTCGGTCTCGTCCTCGTAGATCGTCAGCACGGCCGGCGTGCCGCCGGCCTCGACCTTGATGCTGACGGCGCGCACGCGCAGGCGGCGCCCCCCCGCCGAGCGCATCGCGTAGTGGTGCAGCGGCAGCCCCTCGCCGCTCGTCATCGAGTCGAGCTGCGCCAGGCGCTGCTGAGCCTGCGCGCGCGAGCCGTCGGCCTCGTCGTAGAAGTCGAGCAGGCTGCGGCCGCCCAGGCTGTGCGCGTCCGCGGCGCCGAACAGCACGGCCGCGGAGCGATTGGCCTCGATCACCACGCCGTCGCGGTGCAGCACCAGGGCCGAGGGCGAGCGCGCGAAGAGCTCGCGGTAGCGCGCCTCGGTGGCGGCGCGCGCCGTCTCGGCCTCGTGCTCGGCCGTCACGTCGCGGCCGACGCCCCAATACCCCATGAAGATTCCACGGACGTCGAAGCGGGGGCGCCCGCTGACGCTGAACCAGCGCGTCGCGCCGTGGACCGCGGTGCGCCTCAGCAGCAGGCCGTTGAAGGGGCGGTGGGCCTCCAGGTCGGCACGGTGCGCGTCCATCGCATCCGGCTCGAGGCCGAAGCCCTCGATCTCCCAGGGCGCCCTGCCGATGCGCCTCGTGCGCTCGAGCACCGAGGCGCCCTGGAACTGCTCCGACAGGTGCACGAAGCGGAACTGGTCGTCCATCTCCCAGTACCAGTCGGCCGCGATCGCCAGCATGCCCTCGAAGCGCTGCTCGCGCAGCCGCGACGCCTGCGCCCGGCGCTCCAGGGCCAGGCGCGTCATGAGGCCGATGACGACGCCGCAGGCCAGCAGGGCCATGTGCACCAGCAGGTCGCGCAGCACGGCCGCGCTCGGCGGCGCGAGCGCGTCCTGCGACAGCTGGGCCCCGGCCAGGCCGAGCAGGGCCAGCGCGTGCAGGCCCGCGATGGCGACGGTCCCCCAAGGGGGCAGCACGGTGGCGATCGCGCAGACCAGTACCGGCACGAAGGCCAGGCCGATGAAGGACTCGCCCAGGCCCAGGTCGTGGGCGATGAAGGCGGCGGCCGGCACCGTCGCGATGACGGCCAGGCCCAGCGTGAGCGACACCCCCAGCCACAGCGGGCGCCAGGCCAGCAGCGCGAACAGCAGCGCCATCGCCCCGGAGACGGCCGTGGCGGCCGGAACGGCCGGCCCGGGCGGCGCAAAGGCGGCAAAGGTCAGCGCCAGCAGCGCCGCCACCGCCGCACCGAACAGGAGGAACTGGCGCGCGAAACGCTGCTCGCGTCCTGCTCTTGCCTCGGCGTCGGACGTCATCGCGCTTGCGTCGGGCGCCGTTCCCGCAGGGTCAGTGCGAGGCCTGCCGCAGCAGCTCGCGCGTGGCGGCCGCCGCCTCGCGCGCCGCCGTCGCGAAGCCGTCGCCCGCGCTGGCGTAGAGGATGGCGCGCGAGGAGTTGACGACCACCGGCCCATCGGCGCGCCTGCCCGCGCGCACCGCGGCCTGCGCGTCGCCGCCCTGCGCGCCCACGCCGGGGATCAGCAGCGGCGCGCCGGGCGCGAGTTCGCGCACGCGCGCGATCTCGGCCGGGTAGGTGGCGCCCACGACGAGACCGACGCGGCCCTCGCGCTGCCACGCCCCGCCGGCCAGGCGCGCCACGCGTTCGAACACGCGCTCGCCGTCGGCCAGCACCTGCATCTGCAGGTCGTCGCCGCCGGGGTTGGAGGTGCGGCACAGCAGGAACACGCCGCGCCCGTCCCAGCGCAGGAAGGGCTCGATCGAGTCGAGGCCCATGTAGGGCGACAGCGTGACCGCGTCGGCCTGGTAGCGCTCGAAAGCCTCGCGCGCGTACTGCTCGGCAGTGGCGCCGATGTCGCCGCGCTTGGCGTCCAGGATCAGCGGGACGTCGGGGGCGACGCGACGGATGTAGGCGCAAAGCTGCTCGAGCTGGCCCTCGGCGCGCAGCGCCGCGAAGTAGGCGATCTGCGGCTTGAAGGCGCAGGCCAGGTCCTTGGTGGCGTCGACGATGCGCGCGCAGAAGTCGAACGTGCGTTCGGCGTCGCCGCGCCAGGCGTGCGGGAACTTGCCGGGCTCGGGGTCGAGCCCGACACACAGCAGCGAATCGTGGCGCTGCTGCACCGCGTGCAGGCGCTGCAGGAAGTTCATCGCGCGACGCGCGCCGCGAGCTGCGCGGCCAGGCCCGTGTAGTTGGCCGGGGTCAACGCCTTCAGGCGCTCGCGCTCGGCTGCGGGCACCTCGGCGAGCGTGTCGATGAAGGCGTGGATGGCCTCGCGCGTGATGGCCTTGCCGCGCGTGAGCTCCTTCAGGCGCTCGTAGGGGTTGGCCGCGCCGTAGCGCCGCATCACGGTCTGGATCGGCTCGGCCAGCACCTCCCAGGCGGCGTCGAGGTCGGCCGCCAGCGCGGCCTCGTTGACCTCGAGCTTGCCCAGGCCGCGCGCCAGGCTGTCCAGCGCCAGCACCGTGTAGCCCAGGGCCACGCCCATGTTGCGCAGCACGGTGGAGTCGGTGAGGTCGCGCTGCCAGCGGCTGACCGGCAGCTTGCCCGACATGTGCGCGAGCAGTGCGTTGGCCAGGCCGAAATTGCCCTCCGCGTTCTCGAAGTCGATCGGGTTGACCTTGTGCGGCATGGTCGAGCTGCCGATCTCGCCCGCCTTCGTCTTCTGCTTGAAGTAGCCCAGCGAGATGTAGCCCCAGACGTCGCGCGACCAGTCCACCAGGATGGTGTTGGCGCGCGCGACGGCGTCGAACAGTTCGGCGATCCAGTCGTGCGGCTCGATCTGGATGGTGTAGGCGTTGAACGCCAGGCCCAGGCGCTGCTCGACCACGGTGCGCGCGAAGCCCTCCCAGTCGAAGCCGGGCCAGGCCGCGAGGTGCGCGTTGTAGTTGCCCACCGCGCCGTTCATCTTGGCCAGCGGCTGCACGCCGGCGATGCGTTCGCGCGCCGTGCGCAGGCGCGCCACCACGTTGGCCACCTCCTTGCCCACCGTGGTGGGGCTGGCCGTCTGCCCGTGCGTGCGCGAGAGCATCGGCACGCCGGCCTGCGCGGCCGCCAGCGCGGCCAGCGCGTCGATCACGCCGTCGAGCGCGGGCAGCAGCACCTGCTCGCGCGCCGCCTTGAGCATCAGCGCATGGCTGGTGTTGTTGATGTCCTCGCTGGTGCAGGCGAAGTGCACGAACTCGCCGGCGCGATTGAGCTCGGCGTGGTGCTCGAAGCGCGACTTGAGCCAGTACTCCACCGCCTTGACGTCGTGGTTGGTGGTCTTCTCGATGTCCTTGATGGCCTGCGCGTCGTCCTCGCAGAAGCGCACCACCAGCCCGCGCAGCAGCCCGCGCGCGGCCTCCGACAGCGGCGCGAACTCGGCGAAGCCGGCGTCCGACAGCGCGATGAACCACTCGACCTCCACCTGCACCCTGCGATGCATCAGGCCGAACTCGGACAGCAGCGGCCGCAGCGCGGCGACCTTGGCGGCGTAGCGGCCGTCCAGCGGCGACAGCGCGGTGAGGGGGGAAAGCAGGGAGGCCATCGCGGGGATTGTAGGCAGCCGATCGTATGCTTCGGCACGCGCCGAACAGAAGGAAACCGCCATGCCGAACGAGAACCTGCACCTCCTGTCCCACCCCCTGATCCAGCACAAGCTGACGCTGATGCGCGAGAAGGACCGCAGCACCAGCGGCTTCCGGCGCCTGCTCTACGAGATCGGCATGCTGATGGCCTACGAGCTCACGCGCGACATGCCCACGCAGACGATCGAGATCGAGACGCCGCTCGAGCGCATGTTGAGCCCGGTGATCGACGGCAAGAAGACGGTGCTGGTGCCGATCCTGCGCGCCGGGCTGGGGCTGGTGGACGGCATGCTCGAGGTGGTGCCCGGCGCGCGCGTGGGCCACATCGGCCTGTACCGCGACAAGGCCACGCTGCAGGCGATCGAGTACTACTTCAAGATGCCCGAGCACATGGACGAGCGCGACGCCATCGTGCTCGACCCGATGCTGGCCACCGGGCATTCGGCGGTGGCGGCGGTCACGCGGCTGAAGGCGCTCAGGCCGCGCTCGATCCGCTTCGCCTGCCTGCTGGCCGCACCCGAGGGGCTGGCGTGCTTCCACGCCGCGCACCCGGACGTGCCGCTGTACACCTGCGCGGTGGACCGCCAGCTCAACGACCATGGCTACATCCTCCCCGGCTTGGGGGATGCGGGCGACCGCATCTTCGGCACCAAATAGGGGCATCGCCCCGAGGGGGCCGCTGGCTAGAATGAATTCGTAGTCGCTCTCCGTTGTCGTTGTCCATGAAACTGCTTGGCGCCCTGACCAGCCCGTACGTCCGCAAGGTGCGCATCGTGCTGGCCGAGAAGAAGCTCGACTACCAGCTGGTGCTCGAGGATGTGTGGACGAGCGACAGCATCCGGCGCGCCAACCCGCTGGGCAAGGTGCCCTGCCTGGTGATGGAGGGCGGCGAAGCACTGTTCGATTCGCGCGTCATCGTCGAGTACGTGGACACGCTGTCGCCGGTGGGCAAGCTGATCCCCGCCAACGGACGCGAGCGCGCCGAGGTGCGCACCTGGGAAGCGCTGGCCGATGGCGTGCTCGACGCGGCCATCCTCGCGCGCCTGGAGCAGACTTGGCCGGGCCGCGGCGAGGCGCAGCGC
>DASTJE010000163.1:0-39195 GCA_035716845.1 Burkholderiaceae bacterium | reverse complement strand
CAGGGCGCGCGTTGAAGAACGTACTGAGGATCGCGCGCCACAAGCCCCACGGGGTGGTCGATCTTCTTGCCGATCAGTGCACACGCGGCGCGCTCGCCGAAGATTCCGATCTGTCTCAGGACATCGGCGAGCAGACGCGCGCGAAGTTCGTGGTGAATGTCTTGACGGGAAGGAGTGTTGTCGGAGTTCATATTGCCTCGCAAAACGTCGTGATCATGGCGACCGATAAAACTATACCACAGGGAAAAACACCATGCGCACAAAAGTTTTCTTTGTTTGGAAAGCTCGGGAGGACGGCTCCCATCTGAGCGGCAGGTCCACCTGTTTCTACAAGGCATCCTCAGAGACAGGGGCTAGGTTCGCCAACTGACAAAAGCGCCTAGGTAGGCAAGGCCGCGATGAAGCTGTGCGCCACGAACAATTGGTTGAAGGCCAAGATCGCCTGCCCGCCGTTCTTAGAGCGCGGGTGAATATCCAGCCAATTTCGGCTGAGGCAGTGAGGAAGTCCGGCCTTTTCGCGTCGGGCACGACGGGCGGGCGTCTGAATTCGCTGGACAGCTGTTGTCAGGACTAAGGTCCGAGTCCAGGCTTTATTGGTTCCTCACACGCCGGCGTCGCGCCGGAGCCGTTGGGCGGCGACGAGGCCAGCAGCGCCTCCAGCGCGTCGAGGCGATGGCGGCGCGGCGCCGTGATGGCGTAGAAGTTCTCGCGCAGTTGGTCCGTCTTGCCGGCGGCCACCAGTGCGCCGCTGCGCAGCTCGTCCTGCACCACCACCTCCGGCAGCAGCGTCAGCCAGCCGCTGTCGCGCGCGATCAGGCGCAGCATGGCCATGTCGTCGACTTCGGCGCGCAGTCGCGGCGACACCCCCGCCGACGCACACAGCGCATCGAACTGGCCGCGCAGCGCGTGCCGCGGCCCCGGCAGCGCGATGTCGATGCCATCCAGGTCGAACGGCACCCGCAGGCGGCGCGCCTTCCAGGCTGCCGCGGGGCCGACGATCGAGACGTCCTGGCTGCCCAGGAAGCGGCAATGCAGGGGGCGGTCGGGGTCGGCCGGTACCGTCTCGTTGGCCAGCACCACGTCCAGCTGGTGCTGCGCGAGTCGCGCCAGCAGACCGTCGAGCAGGCCCGACTCCAGCGTCAGCACGATGCCGGGGTCGGCGAGCAGGGGGCGCAGCAGGTTTTCCTGGTAGTTGCGCGACAGCGTGGCCACGCTGCCCACGCGCAGCCGCGTCACGCCCAGGCTACGCCCCTGCAGGCGGCCCACCATTTCCTGGCCCAGACCGAAGATCTCCTCGGCATAGGACAGCGCCATGTGCCCCGACTCGGTGAGCACCAGGCGGCGCCCCTGGCGCGCGAACAGGGGCTCGCCGAGCCGGTCCTCGAGCTGCCGGATCTGCGCCGACAAGGCCGATTGCGAGGTGTGGACCTCCTGCGCCGCGCGCGTGAGGTGGCCCAGCTTGGCCACGCGCCAGAAGTAGTACAGGTGGTGGAAGTTGAGTTGCTCGAACCGCATCGTTCTGTATTTGTAATTGCAATGTTCATATCAATGTAATTTACAGAACAAATGCCCGCAAGCAACATCCTGGAGGTCTGCCGACGCACAACCACCAGCCATGGATCTGCTTCAACTCACGGCCACCACCGGCGCGGCACTGCCGCCGGTGCTGATGTTGCTGGCAATGGGCTCGTCTCGTGCAGGGGCCGACCGGCCCGCACATGGCTGGAAAGTCTTCAACGCGCTGTCCACGTTCGCGCTGGTGGCCGCGCTCGCGGCCCTGGCGCTGCCGTGGTGGGCGGCGGGCGCGGCAGCGCCACCCGACTGGCCGCGCATGGGGCCCTGGGCCCAGGTCACGGCGCTCGGGGCGGTACTGGCGGTGCTGGTGCAGTTCCTGGGCACGGTGATCGGGGCGTTCTCGGCGCGCTACCTGCAGGGGGAGGCGCGACAGGCCCGCTACAGCGCCGGGTTGGCCGGCGTGCTCGCGGCGGTGCAAGTGCTGCTGCTGGCCGATCACTGGGTGCCGCTGATCGCGGCCTGGGCACTGGTGGGCGTGGTCCTGGAGCGCCTGCTGTGCTTCTACGCCGATCGGCCCTTCGCCCTGTTGGCGGCGCACAAGAAGCGAATGGCCGACCGACTGGCCGACGCGATGATGGTCGGTGCTGCCGCGTTGGCCTGGTCCGAGGTCGGCACCGGTTCGCTGAGCGATCTGGCCACGCACCTGAGCACGGCCGCCCCATCGGCGGCGCTGCAGGCCAGCGCGCTCCTGCTGGTGGTCGCGGTGATCCTGCGTACGGCCCTGTTGCCCGTGCACGGATGGCTGATCCAGGTGATGGAGGCGCCCACGCCGGTGTCGGCCCTGCTGCACGCCGGCGTCGTCAACCTGGGTGGCTACGTGCTCATCCGGCTCGCGCCTCTGCTGGAGCATTCCGCGGCGGCACGCTGGCTGCTGCTGGGCATCGGGCTGGCCACCGCGGTGCTGGCGGGGATGGTGATGCTCACGCGCGTCAGCATCAAGGTCCGGCTCGCGTGGTCCACCGTGGCCCAGATGGGCTTCATGGTGCTCGAGTGCGCGCTGGGCCTGTACACGCTGGCCGCGCTGCACCTGGTGGGGCACTCGCTGTACAAGGCGCACGCGTTCCTGGCCGCCTCGGACGTGGTGCGCGAGGTGCGCATCCGGGCCCTGCGCGGCGCGTTTGCGCCGATGCCTGCCAGCGTGTGGTGCGCGCCACTGGCCGCGTGGCTGGTCGTCGGTGCGGTGCAGGCTGCGTCGGGTGGCGCGCCGTGGCCATGGTGGTGGAGCATGGTGATGGGGCTGGCGTGGGCGCCTGTGCTGTGGCTGCCGACGGCGCGGCCCGGAGGGTGGCGTGACGCGGCGACCCAGGCATTCGTCGGCCTGCTGCTGGCCGCCGCGCTGACGGCGCTGGCGCACCTGGCGCATGCGCTGCCGCTCGGGCTGGCGGACGCGCCGGCCACGGCGCTCGGCGTCGTGGCTGCGATCGGCATGGCGCTGCTGTATCTGGGGCAGGCGATGGTGCAGCTGCAGCCGCAGGCCTTGTCGGCGTGGCGCCGCTGGAGCTACGCCGGCTTCTATCTGGATGAGTTCTTCACCCGGCTCGCTTTGCGCGCCTGGCCCGCGCGCTGGACGCCGCAGGCGAGTGCCGCGCCCCGCAGCCGCCTCTCGGACGCACTGGCCTGGAAGACGGCCAGGTGACCGAGTCTCAGGAGCCCCTCGCGTGACCCTGGAGCTGATCGACGGCGCCGGCGTGGCGGACGCCACTGCGCCTTCCCGCCCCCATCCCGGTGCCGATGCGGCGCTGCACGCGCATGTCGAGTCCGCCTGCGCGCGCGCCTGCGCCGCGATCGCGCCGGCCTGGCCGCTCGACCGCGCCATCGCCGTCAACCCGCACTGGAAGCGCATCGGCCAGCCGGTGCGGCGGGTGGCCGCCCGCATGGCGTTGCTGGGCGGCATCCGCGTGTTCCCGCCTCGAGATCGGCAGCGCGAGGCATGGCACGGCGGGCGCATCGGCGCGGCCGACCTGGCGCATGCGATCGAGCGCCTGCCCGCGGCCCGGGCCGCCGGGTTGACGCCGGAGCGCTGTGTCGAGGGCCTGCACGGCGCGCCAGGGCTGCCTCGGCTGCCGCTGCTCATCGACGTCCTCGACAACGACCCGCAGCGGCACCTGCGGCTGTCCTGGCGCGAGGCCATCACCCACCAGGTGAGCCAGACCTGCGCCGCCTACTTCGACCGGCACCAGGCCGATTGGCAGCCGCAACGCGTGCAGGGCCTGTATGCGTTCTGGGTCGACACCCTGCGTCACGACCACGGCATCGGCGTGCTGATGGGGCTGCCGCGCCTGGGCGGCAGCTTGAAGGCGCTGCCCCCGACGCGCGAGGACGCCGAGCGCTGGGTGCTGCAGCGCCTGGGCCTGCCCGAGGGAGCCTGGACGGATTACCTCGAGGCGGTGCTGCTCACCGTCCTTGGCTGGGCCTCCTGGTGCGCCTACCTGGGGTGGCAGGCCGGCCTCGAAGGGCGCGACGACCCCCACCTGCGCGACTTGCTGGCGATCCGCCTGGCGTGGGGCGCGCTCCTGCTCGAGTGCAAGGACGACGCCGCGGCGCGGCAGGCCTTCGCCGCACTGCAGGGGGAATGGCGGCACGCGCCGCAGCGGCTGCGCGAGGCCGAGGACGCGCTGCTGATCGACGAGGTCTGGCAGCTCGCGCTGGAGGCCGGCTACCAGCGCGAACTGGCGTGTCGCCTGCAGAACGTGCCGGCCGCCGCGCCGGCGCCGCGGCCGATCGAGACCCAGGCCGTCTTCTGCATCGACGTGCGCAGCGAGCCGCTGCGCCGCGCGCTCGAGGGCGCCGGCGCGTCGATCCAGACGCTGGGTTTCGCCGGCTTCTTCGGCGTGCCGGCGGCCTACACGCCACTGGGCTCGTCGACGCGCCGCCCGCAACTGCCCGGCTTGCTCGCGCCCGCCGTCGAGGTGACGGACCGGATCGTGCCGGCCAAGGCGGATGCGGCGCTGGACGCCGGCGCGGCCGTGCGGGTGCGTCGGCGCCGATGGGCCTGGGCGGGGCAGTGGGAGGCCGCCACGCGCTGGCCGGGGGCCGCGTTCTCGCTCGTCGAGGCCCTGGGCCTGGGCTACCTCGGCAAGGTGGGCGGCTGGCTGAACCCGGCCGCGCAGGCCCGCGTCAGCGACGACCTGGCCGGGTTGCCGGCGCGCTACCGCCCGGTCTGCCGGCCCGAGATCGTCGGCCTGGACGTCGGCGCGAAGGTGCAACTGGCCGCGCGCGTGCTGCACGCGATGGGGCTCGAGCGCGATCTGGCGCCCCTGGTGCTGCTCGTCGGCCACGGCAGCCAGTCGGCCAACAACGCCCAGGCTGCGGCCCTCGACTGCGGCGCCTGCTGCGGGCAGACCGGTGAAGTCAACGCGCGCAGCCTGGCGCGCCTGCTCAACGATGCCGAGGTGCGCGCGGGCCTGCGGGTCAAGGGCGTCGTGGTGCCCGAGGCCACGTCCTTCGTCGCCGCGCTGCACAACACCACCACCGACGAGATCGAGGGCTTCGACCTGGACCTGCTGCCCGCCCCGGCGCGTGCGCGATGGGATCGCCTGCAGCCGGCGCTGGCGCAGGCGGGCGACCAGGTGCGGCGCGAGCGCGCCCGCAGCCTCGGCCTGGACCCGCGGCAGGGGCGCGCGGCGCTGCTCGCGGCCGTGCGCCGCCGCGCCAGCGACGGCGCCCAGACGCGCCCTGAATGGGGCCTGGCGGGCAACGCGGCCTTCGTCATCGCGCCGCGGCATCGCACGCGGGGCGTGATGCTCGGCGGCCGCAGCTTCCTGCACGACTACGACGCCATGCAGGACGCGGACGGCAGCGTGCTCGAACTGCTGATGACCGCGCCGATGCTGGTCACGCACTGGATCAACTGGCAATACCACGCCTCCACCTGCGACCCCGAGCGGCTCGGCAGCGGGAACAAGGTCTTGCACAACGTGGTGGGGGGCCACCTCGGCGTCTTCGAGGGCAACGGCGGGGACCTGCGCGTCGGCCTGTCGCGGCAGTCGCTGCACGACGGCGAGCGCTGGGTGCACGAGCCGCTGCGGCTCACGGTGGTGATCGACGCGCCGCAGGAGGCCATCGATCGCGTCATCGCCAAGCACGCCCTGGTGCAGCAACTGCTCGACAACGGCTGGCTGCACCTGTGGCGCTTCGGTGCGACGGGCCTGCAGCGCCACGAACGGGGCCTGTGGCACCCGCTCGATGCGGCGCCGCGCTGACGCGGGCTGCGGCGCCGGGGGCCGGTGCCAGAATCGGCTCGACCGGCGCGCGGCCTCCGCGCGCCGGGCCCGCTCGACGAGCCGCCTTGCGAAGCCCCGCCCATGACCTCGACCTCCGTTCCCGGTACGCCGCGGCCGCTCCCGGCCGCCGACACGCTGGCCACCTTCCCGAGCCTGCGCGGCCGCGCGGTGTTCGTCACCGGCGGCGGCAGCGGCATCGGCGCGGCCATCGTGAGTGCGTTCGCGCAGCAGGGTGCCCGCGTGGCCTTCGTCGACATCGCGCGCGAGCCGAGCGAGGCGCTGGCGGCGGCCATCGAGCGCGCCGGCGCGGCGCGCCCCTGGTGGCAGCCGTGCGACGTGCGCGACGTGCGCGTGCTGCAGGCCGCCATCGCGGCGGCCGCCGCGGCGCTCGGCGACTTCGCGGTGCTCGTCAACAACGTGGCCAACGACGACCGCCACACGCTCGAGCAGGTGACGCCCGAGTACTACGAGGACCGCATGGCCATCAACGAGCGTCCGGCGCTGTTCGCGATCCAGGCCGTGGTGCCCGGCATGCGGCGCCTCGGGGGCGGCTCGATCATCAACCTCGGGTCCACCGGCTGGCAGACCAAGGGCGGCGGCTTCCCCTGCTACGCGATGGCCAAGTCGTCGGTCAACGGCCTCACGCGCGGGCTGGCCAGGCCGCTGGGCCAGGACCGCATCCGCATCAACACCGTGTCGCCGGGCTGGGTGATGACCGAGCGGCAGATGGCCCTGTGGCTCGACGCGGCCGGCGAGGAGGACCTGCGCCGCAACCAGTGCCTGCCCGACAAGCTGCTGCCGCACGACATCGCGCGCATGGTGCTGTTCCTGGCCGCCGACGATGCGGCGATGTGCACCGCGCAGGAGTTCAAGGTCGACGCGGGCTGGGCCTGAGGCCCGGCCATCGTGCTCAGACGAAGGCTTGCTGCTTCGACTGCGAGAAGCGCAGCACGACGTACACGCACAGGCCCGAACTCGCCAGCAGCAGGGTCGACAGCGCCGCTGCGATGCCGAACTCGCCGTCGAGCACCGCGCTGTACACCTTGACCGGCATCGTGGTCGTGCGCGCGGTGTAGAGCAGCAGCGTGGACGACAGCTCGTTGATCGCGGTGATGAAGCTCATCATCGCCCCGGCCACGATGCCGGGCAGCATCAGCGGCACCGTCACGCGCCGGAACGCCTCCGCGGGCGAGGCGCCCAGGCCGATCGCGGCCTCCTCGATGGACGGCTTGATCTGCCGCAGCACCGCGCTGGTGGCGCGCACGCCGTAGGGCAGGCGCCGGATGAAGAGGATCAGCACGATGATCGCCGCCGTGCCCACCAGGTCGAGCGGCGGCGCATTGAAGGTGAGCAGGAAGCCGATGGCCATCACCACGCCGGGCACCACGTAGGGCACCATCAGCACCGAGTCGAGGAAGCCCGCCCAGCGCGACTCGCGGCGCACGATGATGTAGGACATGAGCCCGCCCACCAGCGTGATCATCAGCGTGGCGGCGAGCGAGTACGTGAACGTGTTCAGCACCACGTCGGGCACCTCGCGGATGACGCGCGCGTAGCTGTTCAGGCCGAAGCCGCCGCTGAAGACGGGCCCCTTGGTCTGCAGGAAGGAGGTGTAGACCACCACCGCGATCGGCAGCGTGGCCAGCGCGATCACGCCGTAGCACAGCGCGTGCACGGCGGCCGAGCGGCCGCCACGGATCGGCTTGAGGGCCGTGCGCTGGGTCATCGCGCCGGCATAGCGGCGCTTGCCGATCAGGTGCCGCTGCAGCATCACGGCCAGCATCGAGATCACGATCATCAGCATCGAGATGCTGACGGCCATCGTCGGCGTGCCGCCCATCTCGGACGTGTACTGGTTGTAGGCCAGCGTGGACAGGGTGCGGAAGTCGCGCCCGATGATCGACGGCGTGCCGAAGTCGGCGATCGACAGCACGAAGCAGAGGATGGCGCCCGAACTGGTGGCCGGGAACACCAGCGGCAGCGTCACCTTGAACAGGCGCTGCAGCGGGGTGCAGCCCAGGTTCTCGGCGGCCTCCTCGAGCGAGCGGTTGACGTTGCGCAGTGCGCTCTCCGTCATCAGGTAGACGAAGGGGAAGAACTTCAGGCTGAACACCAGGACGATGCCGAAGGCGCCGTAGATGGTGGGCGTGGCCAGACCCAGCCCGCGCATCTGCACCGTCAGCCAGCCGTTGTTGCCGAGCACGACGATCCACGAGTAGGCGCCGATGAAGGGCGGCGAGACCAGCGCCATCACGGCCAGCGTGGCGATCACGCCGCGCCCCTTCACCTCGTAGCGCGCGGTGCAGTAGGCCAGCGGCACGCCGATCAGGCAGGCGCCGACCATGCCGCCCACGCCCACCAGCAGCGTGTTCCAGATCGCACCCAGGTAGTACGGGTGGGTCAGCAGCTTGACGTAGCCGGCGCCCGAGAGCTGATGCGATTCGGGGTCGAACACGCCCACGCGCAGCACCTGGAGGATCGGCCAAACCAGCACCACCGCCACCACGAGCAGCGACAGCGCCATCACCACCGACCAGAAGTCGGCGCCGGCCAGGCGCGCCCGCAGCGAGCTCACGACACGCGTGCTCCGGTGTCGCCGGGGGCGAAGCAGACCAGGTCGCGCGCGGCCATGCCCACGGCGACCCGCTCGCCCGGGCGGCGGGCCATCATCACCTCGCTCGGCTCGGCGAGTGCGTCGAGCAGGCCATGGCCCTCGATCTCGACCGTGAGCTGCAGCTCGCGGCCGGCGAACATGGTCTGGCGCACGGTGGCCGCCACCTGCACGCCGGGCTCGTCGAGCGCGCGATCGACGCGCACCTTCTCCGGCCGCACGGCCGCCACGGCGCCGCGCCCCACATCGCGCACCGACGCGGGCAGGCCGAGCGCCTGGCCCAGCACCAGCGCGCGGCCTTCGCTGTCGAAGTCCACCGGCAGGAAGTTGTTGCTGCCGACGAAGGTGGCCACGAAGCGGTTGGCCGGGCGGTTGTAGATGGCCCAGGGCGTGTCGACCTGCTGCACCACGCCGTCGTGCATCACGCACACGCGGTCGGAGACGGACAGCGCCTCCTCCTGGTCGTGCGTCACGTACACGGTGGTGATCGCCAGCGACTGCTGCAGCGCGCGGATGTCGCGCCGCAGGTCGACCCGCAGCTTGGCGTCCAGGTTGGACAGCGGCTCGTCCATCAGCAGCACCTTGGGCCGGATCACCAGGGCCCGCGCCAGGCCCACCCGCTGCTGCTGGCCGCCGCTCAGCTGGTGCGGCATGCGCGCCGCCTGCTCGGCCAGCTGCACCGTGGCCAGGATCGCCTGCACGCGCTCGCGGATCTCGGCCGGCGGGCACTTGCGCTGCACCAGGCCGAAGGCCACGTTGTCGAACACGCTCAGGTGCGGGAACACCGCGTAGTCCTGGAACACCATGCCGATCGAGCGCTGGTTGGCGCCCAGGTGCCCGATGGACTGCCCCTCGAGCAGGATCTCGCCGGCGTCCTGCGGGTTGAAGCCGGCGATCGCGCGCAGCAGCGTGGTCTTGCCGCAGCCGCTGGGGCCCAGCAGGGTGAAGAACGCGCCGCGCTCGATCTCGAGGCTGACGTCCTTCAGCGCGACATGCGCGCCGTAAGCCTTGCGGATCTGGCGCAGCTGGACATGCGACATGGGCGGCGGTGCCGGCGGCGGCCTACTTCTTGTTGAGCAGCAGGTCGTTCCACCTGGCCAGGATGCGCGCGCGGTTGGCGCCGGCCCAGTCGTCGTCGTACTTCACGAGCTTGAGCCTGGCCAGCGGGGTCAGCGCGTTCTTCGACGCCACGTCGGCGCGCACCGAGCGGCGGCCCGCGGCGTCGAGGATCTCCTGCGCCTCCTTCGACAGCATGAAGTTGATGAAGGCGCGGCCGCCCTGCGGATTGGCGGGGTTGGCGGTGAGCGCCATCACGTCGGCGATGGCCGAGGTGCCGTCGGCGGGGTAGAGAAGTTCCACCGGGCCGCCGCCCACCTTGTAGCGCAGCAGCGTGTCCTCGTTGGAAAGCCCGACCATGGCCTCGCCGTCGTTGACGAACTTGGACACGGCGCCCGAACTGTTGGACAGCACGGTGTTGTCGAGGATCTTGCTGTAGACGCCCCAGCCCTTGTCCTCGCCGTGGATCTGCAGGATCAGCGCGAGCTGGATGTAGGCCGAGCCGGACTTGTCCGGGCGCCCGGCGGAGATCTTGCCCTTGTAGATCGGATTGCCGAGGTCGGCCCAGGTCTTGGGGTACTGCGCCGGCGTCAGCAGCTTGGTGTTGACGCCGAACGCGGTGGCCACGGCCGTGAAGGGGATCGCGGCGTCGTTGACCTTGAACGCGTCGGCGAGGTACTTGACGTTGTCCGGCGCGAACTTGGTGAAGAGCTTGCCGTTGGCCTCGACCACGTCGGTGGAGACGCTGAACAGGACATCCGCCGTGCTGCGGCCGGCCTCGGCCTTGAGGCGGTTGATCAGGTCGCCGGAGCCGCCCTTGATCACGTCCACCTTGAGCTTGGCCGCCTTCTCGAAGGCCGGGATCACCTGGTCGAGCAGGTCCTGCGGCGCCGCCGAGTAGATCGTGACCTTGTCCTGGGCCTGCGCGGGCAGGGCCAGCGCGGCGCCGAGCGCCAGGGCGGCCGAGAGCTTGCGGATCGCGTTCATGGGCGGTTTCTCCTTCGGGGATGGTCTTCGGTGGCGCGCGTCAGGGCCAGAGTGCGTGCGGGTAGGTGCCGTCGCCGGCGAGCTCGTGCAGGCGTCGTGCGGTGCCTGCCGTGTCCTGCGCGTACGTCACGCCGAACCACGGCGCGTCGGTGGGCAGGATGCGGCAATCCGCCTGGCCCGTGCGGACCAGTGTATCGACGACGCTGGGGATGTAGCACTCGGCATCGTCCCGATGGCCGTGCTGGCGCAGGAAGTCCGCGAAGCAGCGCTGCATCGGTTCGAACACGTCCGGCGTGAAGCCCCAGAAGTTCATGGACGCGAGCGCGCTGCCGGCGATCGCGACGCGCTCGCCGCGCGCGTTCAGGCCCCGGCAGCGGCCCGGACCTTCGGCCACGATGTCGCGGTGTTCCTCGACGGACACCAGCCGGCCCTCGCGCTGCATGCAGATGCCCCGGTTGACGCCGCCGTGGTCCGACAGGGTCCGGTCGAGGCGATAGCCCACCATGCACCAGTGCGCCGGCGCGCCGGGCACCGGCGACGCCGCGGCAGGGCCCGCGAAGAACGCGGCCACGCGGCCGTAGGCGTCGCGGCCGTAGAAGTCGTCGGCGTTGATCACGCCGAAGGGGCCGTCGAGCACGTCGCGCGCCGCCAGCACGGCGTGGGTGGTGCCCCAGGGTCGGTGCCGGCCGGCCGGCGGCGCGAATGCGGCCGGCAGGTCGTCCGGCCGCTGCAGCACGCAGTCCACGCGCAAGGCCGTGCCGTAGCGCGCGACAGCGCGCGCCGTGAACTCTTCGGCGAAGGAAGCGCCGAGCACGAACACGACGCGCGCGAAGCCCGCGCGGTACGCGTCGAACACCGCGTAGTCGACGAGCGTCTGGCCGCCGGGCCCCATCGGCGCGCTCTGCTTGAGGCTGCCGAAGCGGCTGCCGAGGCCCGCCGCGAGCACCAGCAGCGTGGGCCCTGCAGCGGCCATCTCAGGCCGCGACGCCGAGTGCGCGCAGGTCGAGGACCAGCTGCGCCGGCGACTCGAATTGCACGCCGTGCATGCCGATCGCGCGCGCGCCTTCCACGTTGGCCGACGCGTCGTCGATGAACACGGCGCGCGCCGGGTCCACCCGGTAGCGTTCGCACAGGCGGCGGTAGATGGCGGGCTCGGGCTTCATCAGCCCTTCGTGGCCGGACACCACGATGCCCTCGAATTCGGCCAGGAACGGGTGCCGCTGCAACGCCCGCGGAAAGGTCTCGGCCGAGAAGTTGGTCAGGGCCAGGGTGCGGTAGCCCGACGTGCGCAGCCTGCGCGCGAGCGCGACGGACCCTTCGATCGGCTCGCCGATGGTCTCGACCCAGCGCTCGAAGAAGGCCTCGAAAAGGGGGCGGTAGTGCGGGAACGCGGCGCCGTGGCGTGCAATGCCCTCGGCAAAGGGCTGGCCGGCGTCGTGCGCGCGGTTCCAGGACACGAAGTCCACCTCGTCCATGAAGCGGTCCACTGCGGCATCGTCGGGCAGCAGCTTGCGGAACAGCCAGCGTGCGTTCCAGGGAATGAGGACGTTGCCGATGTCGAAGACGACGGTGTCGATGGCGGCCATCGCGTCGATTGTCCCGACCGGTGGTGCGTCGGCCGCCTGTCGCAAACCCCGACCCCGGTGGGCCGCGAGGTCGACGGCGCCATGCGGTACGTGGCCCGCCTCGCCGACCGCCACGCGGGGCTATAGTGAAGCGCAGGGGCTCGAGGCCCAGTGGAGTGGAACCCTTGCCGGCATCAGCTTCCGCGTTGATCGAGCATGGCCGTCGGCAGCTGGACTCCGGCGCGCTGAGGGAGGCCTTGTCGAGCGCCGAGGCCGCGCTCGTGCTCGCCCGCGGCGAGCCGGACTCGGCCGACCGAGCCGAAGCGCTGCTGCTGGTGGGCCAGTCCTGCAGGCTGCTCGCGGAGCACCAGCGCGCGCTGGCGGCCCTTGCCGATGCCGAGACGTTGTTCCGCTCGCGGGGCAACGCCTCGCGCGTGGCCGAGGCCTTGCTGCAGTGCGGACACGTGCACCTGGGCGTGGGCGACTTCGGCGCCGCGCTCGCGTTGTTCGAACAGGCGCTGGCGACGATCGGCGATCTTGCGGACGCGCAGATCGGTGCGCGCGTGATGCGGTGCCTGGCGATGGCCTGCACACGACTGGGCGATCTCGACGCCGCGCACGACCATTACATGCGCGCGCTGGCGATCCATCGCGAGCAGGGCGACCGCAATGCGGTGGCGACCAACCTGAACAGCCTGGCCGTGCTGGAGTGCCGTCGGGCGGAGGGCGCGGCGGCAGGCAGTCCGGCGCGCCACGAGCATGTGGCCGCGGCCTTGCCGATGTTCGAGGAGGCGATCGCGCTGGCGCGTGCCGAAGGCAATCAGCTGCTGCTGGCGCAGTCGCATGCCAACCTCGGACTCGCCTACGGCCTGCTCGGCGACCATCGGCGCCTGATCGACAGCGAGACGCAGTCCCTGGAGATCTTCAGCCGCCAAGGCGCACGTCAGGACGAGCTGCAGTCACTGGTGTCGCTGGGCAGCGCCCACCGCGAGCTGGGTCTTCACGACGAGGCGCTTGCGCTGCTGGTGCGGGCCCGCGACGATGCGGCGCAGCTCGGGCTCAAGCCACGCCAGGCGGCGGCCGAACTCGAGTTGTCGCGCTTGCACGAAGGCGCCGGGCGCCCGGCCGAAGCGCTGCTGTGCTTCAAGCGCTTTCACGAGCTCGACCGGCAGTTGCAGGACGACTCCGCACGGAGGCAAGCCCTGCGCCTGGCCGCGCGCGAGGAAGTGGCGCGCGCGCAGCGTGAGATCGAGGCGCACCGGCGCCGGGCCGCGGAACTGTCGGGCGAGAACCAGAGCCTGGCGCGCCAGGCCGCGGAGCTCGACCGGCTGGCCTACGAGGATGCGCTGACGGGGCTGCCGAACCGGCGCCGGCTCGAGCGCTGGCTGTCGGCCCACGCCACGTTGGCCAGCGGCTGCTCGATCGGGGTGGCGGACGTCGACCGCTTCAAGTCGATCAACGACCGCTACAGCCATGCCACGGGCGACCGTGTGCTCGCGGCGGTGGGGTCGATCCTGCACCGGCACCACCGCGCGCAGGATCTGGTGGCGCGCTACGGGGGCGAGGAGTTCGTGCTGGTCTTTGCCGAGGCTTCTCTGGGCGATGCATATTCGGCCTGCGAGCGCATCCGGCAGGCCGTCGAGCAGCACGACTGGACGGCCATCGAGCCAGGGCTGGCGGTCACGCTGAGCCTGGGCGTGGCGCGCGGCGAGGCGGGTGCCGACGCACACGCGTTGCTGCGCGAGGCCGATGCCTGCCTGCTCGCCGCCAAGAGGGACGGGCGCAACCGTACCGTGAGCGCCGGCGCCGCGACGCCCGCGCGCGAAGACACGGCGGCGTGACGGGCGCGAGCGGGCTGGCGGCGCTCAGCGTCCGAAGAAGATCCGGAACAGGTCGGGCTCGACGATCTCGCGCGCGGCCAGCCCGTCGATCTGCGTGTCGGCCAGCGGTGCCGAGGGCATCAGCGGATCGAGCACTGCCGGGACGGTTTCGGTCCATACCGGCGTGGCCGGCGGCTCGCTGCGCAGGCGCTCGCGCGCTTCGGCCACCAGGTCGGAGGCCAGTTCGTACGAACCCGGCGGCAGATGCCGGCGCAGTACCACGCCGGTGAGCGAGGGCAGTTCCTCCCACTCGAAGCCGGTCTCGGGAGCAGGGGCGGCGGTGCGGAACTGTGCAGGAGCGTAGGCATTCATCGTGGGCACCTCGTGATCGACAGCGTGGTGGACACCTTATCGGCACGCATGGGCTGGCGGCCGCGCGAATAGAGGGCGATGCCACGGCCAATTGGCGACGAACGCGGCTGTGCCGTGACACGCGTCACGGCGCCGGTGGTCATTCCCTCTTGACGCGACCGCTCGGCCACCCCCGCGAATGGGGTTGGACGCGCCGCCGGCGATGGTCGATAGTTGCGCGGACGCTTGCAGCACATATTCGCCCCTCATGGCCCGCATGCCCTCGTCGCGCGCCCACCCCTTGATTCCGCGCGCGGTCCCCGCTCCCGGCGTGGCGCTGCCCGCGCCGGTCATGGTCACCGGCCTGCCCGGCGCCGAGTCCGCTGCTGCGCGCGAGCGCGCGGCGCGGGCGGGGGGCTTCCATGAATCGAGCTACGAATTGCAGACCGGCCTCGACGTGATCGAGTCCGAGTGGCCCGCAGCGGCGGGCCTGCCCAGCGCACAGGCCGCGCGCTGAGGCGTGCGGGTGTGAACCGGCCCTAGAGGCTCGCGGCCAGCCGGGTACCCTGGTCGATCGCGCGCTTGGCGTCGAGCTCGCGAGCCTCGTGCGCGCCGCCGATCAAGTGCACGGCCATGCCCGCGGCCACCAGGGGAGCCTGCAGCTCGCGCAAGGGCTCTTGCCCGGCGCACAGCACGACGGAGTCGCAAGCGATCACTTCCGCGTCGCGCCGCTCCGGGCCGTGTGTGACGAACAGACCCAGCGCGCCTTGGTGCGGGCCGATGCGCTCGTAGTTCACCCCGGCGACCATCTCCACCCCCTTCAGCTTCAGGGCGCTGCGGTGGATCCAGCCGGTGGTCTTGCCCAGTCCCGCACCGACCTTGCCGGGCTTGCGCTGCAACAGCGTCACCTGCCGTGCAGGGGCGCCCGGGGCGGCGCGCGTGACACCGCCGCGCACCTCGGACGGATCGGCCACACCCCATTCGCGCCGCCAGGCGGCCAGGTCGAGCGAGGGCGGCGGGTGCGCCGCGTCGTGCACCAGCAGTTCGGCCACGTCGAAGCCGATGCCGCCCGCGCCGATCACGGCCACCCGCGGGCCCACCGGTTGGCGGCCGAGGATGGCGTCGACGTAGCCGATGACGCCCGGCGTGTCCTGGCCCGGGATCTGCGGATCGCGCGGCGTGACGCCGGTGGCCAGGATCACTGCGTCGTAGCCCGCCGCCGCCAGCGACTCGGCGCTTGCGCGCGTGCCCAGGCGAAGCGCGACGCCGGTGCGCTCGACGCGTCGCGCGTAGTAGCGCAGCGTCTCGGCGAACTCTTCCTTGCCGGGGATGCGGCGTGCCAGGTTGAACTGGCCGCCGATCTGCGGCGCGGCATCGTACAGGTCCACCGCATGGCCGCGCTCGGCCAGCGTGGTGGCCGCGGCCAACCCGGCCGGCCCGGCCCCCACCACGGCATAGCGCCTGCGCGTGCCGACCGGGCGGATCACGAGCGTCGTTTCGTGGCCGGCGCGCGGGTTGACCAGGCAACTCGCGAGCCGGTTCTGGAACGTATGGTCGAGGCAGGCCTGGTTGCAGGCGATGCAGGTGTTGATCTCGTCGGCGCGCCCGGCGGCGGCCTTGGCGACGAAGTCCGCGTCGGCCAGGAAGGGCCGCGCCAGGCTGACCATGTCGGCGCAGCCCTCGGCGAGCACCTGCTCGGCAGTCTCGGGGGTGTTGATGCGGTTGCTGGTGACGACGGGGATCGCGACGCCCGCGGCGCGCAGGTCCTCGCGCAGCTTCTTCGTCACCCAGGCGAAGGCGGCACGCGGCACCGAGGTGGCGATGGTGGGCACACGCGCCTCGTGCCAGCCGATGCCCGAGTTGAGGATCGTCGCACCGGCGGCACTCACCGCCTGTGCCAGCGCCAGCACCTCGGGCCAGCTGCTGCCGTCGGGTATGAGGTCGATCAGGCTGATGCGGTAGATCAGGATGAAGTCCGGGCCCACCGCCTCGCGCACCCTGCTCACGATCTCCAGCGGCAGCCGCATGCGGTTGGCATAGCTGCCGCCCCAGCGGTCGCTGCGGTGGTTGGTGTGGGCGACCAGGAACTGGTTGATCAGGTAGCCCTCGCTGCCCATGATCTCCACGCCGTCGTAGCCGGCCTCGCGCGCGAGCTGGGCACAACGCACGAAGGCGCGGATCTGGCGCTGGATGCCGCGCTCGCTGAGCTCGCGCGGCGTGAACGGCGAGATCGGGCTCTGGATGCGCGATGGCGCCACCGCGAAGGGCTGGTACGCGTAGCGCCCGGTGTGCAGGATCTGCAGGGCGATCTTCCCGCCTTCGGCGTGCACCGCGTCGGTGACCTGGCGATGGCGCCGCGCCGCCGCGTGCGTGGCCAGGGTGCCGGCAAAGGGCTTGGCCCAGCCTTCGAGGTTGGGGGCGAAGCCGCCCGTCACGATCAACCCGACGCCGCCGCGCGCACGTTCGGCGTAGAAGGCGGCCATGGCCGCGAAGTGCTTGCGGCCGTCCTCCAGGCCCGTGTGCATCGAACCCATCAGCACGCGGTTGCGCAGCGAGGTGAATCCGAGATCCAGCGGGGCCAGCAGGTGGGGGTAGGTGACCATGGTGTCGGGGTTCGGCAGCGGGCTCGGCGCAGTATCCCCCTTCGGGGTGATTGGAGCGCTGCGGCGGCGTCGCGAAGATGCGCCGCATGCAGTTGCACCTGAGCCTGCCGCGTTTCCTGCGCCGTCCGCCAAGGCCGGCAGCTGCGCCGTCGAGCGTCGAGGGCGTCGAATCGGGACAGGCCGGCTGGCACCTCTCGAGTTTCGAGCTGCGGCAGGGGCTGGACGTGACCGAGCTCGACGCCGGCTTCCTGGCGGGCCTCGAGGTCTGGACGGCGTGCGAGGACGCGCCGCGGCCACAGGCATGATCGCGGTTCAGCCATCCCCCGCGAGGTGCCCCATGGTCCAGGCCGTCTGGAACGGCGTGGTGATCGCCGAGAGCGACGAGACGGTCGTGCTCGACGGCAACCACTACTTCCCCGAGTCGAGCGTCAAGTCGCAGTACCTGACCTTCTCCAACCACCGCACGAGCGACACGGTGAAAGGGCAGGCCCGCTACTTCAGCCTGCTGGTCAACGGCGACATGAACCCCGACGCCGCCTGGACCTATCCCGAGCCGGGCGAGGCAGCGGCGGCCATCAAGGGCCGCATCGCCTTCTGGAAGGGCGTGCAGGTCGGTTGACCCGCCGGGGTTCAGGCCAGGCGGCCGGCCCGGTAGTCCTCCACCGCCGCGAAGATCTCCTCCTTCGTGTTCATCACGAAGGGGCCGTACTGCGCAATCGGCTCCTTGAGCGGGCGCCCCGCCACCAGGATGGCGCGCGCCCCCTCGGCGCCGGCGGCCAGCGCCACGCCGTCGCCGCGGTTGGCCAGGATGGCCATGCGCTGCACCGGCACGACCTGCCCGCCGATCGACAGCGCGCCGCGATAGACGTAGACGAAGGCGTTGTGGCCCTCCGGCAGCGCCTGCTCGAACGCGGCGCCGGCGTCGAGGTGCAGGTCGAGGTAGAGCGGCTGCGTGCCCTCGCGCTGCATCGCCCCCGTGACGCCGTGGGTCTGGCCCGCGATCACGCGCGCGGTGACGCCCTCGCCGCGCCACTCGGGCACCTCGGGGCTCTGGATGTCGCGGTACCAAGGCGCGCACATCTTGTCCCTGGCAGGCAGGTTGAGCCAGAGTTGGAAGCCCTCCATGCGGCCTTCCTCCTGCTCGGGCAGCTCGCTGTGGATCACTCCGCGGCCGGCGGTCATCCACTGCACGCCGCCGTCCTCGAGCAGGCCTTCGTGGCCGGCCGAGTCGCGGTGGCGCATGCGGCCGGCGAGCATGTAGGTGACGGTCTCGAAGCCGCGGTGCGGGTGATCGGGAAAGCCGGCGATGTAGTCGTCGGCCGAGTCGCTGCCGAACGCATCGAGCATCAGGAAGGGGTCGAGCCGGCGCTGCAGGTCGTGCGTGAGCACGCGCGTGAGCTTCACGCCGGCGCCGTCGCTGGTGGCCTGGCCCGCCACCAGGCGCTCGACTGGGCGGGGTTGGGTGATCGTCGTCATGGCGCCACTCTAGGCGCCGGCGCGCGCAAGGGCATTCAGCGCCCTTGCATGACCCGTTCGAAGGCTCAGCCTTGTGGTGCGCGCAGCGCGGGCAGCCCGATGCCGGTGGTGTCGAAGCCGCCGTCCACCGCCAGGGTCTGGCCGTTGACGTAGGTGGATTCGGGCGAGCACAGGAACCAGATCGCTGCGGCCAGCTCCTCCTCGCTGCCGTAGCGGTTGAGCGGGATGCCGTCGTGGTACGCGGCGCGGATGGCCGGCGTGTGCACTTCCTTGGCCATCGCGGTGTCCACCGGGCCGGGCGCCACGCAGTTGACGCGGATGCCGACGTTCCCGTACTCGGCGGCCTGCTGCTTGGTGAGGTGGATCACACCGGCCTTGCTGGTGCCGTAGGCCACGCGCAGCGTGCTGGCGCGCAGACCGGAGATCGAGGCAATGTTGACGACGGCGCCACCGCCGCGGCGCTTCATCAGCGGCACTGCGGCCTGCGTGCAGTGGAAGGGGCCCGAGAGGTTGACGTCCATCACGCGCTGCCATTGCGCGGGCGTGCACTGCGCGATCGGTCCGAAGATGGCGATGCCGGCATTGTTGACGAGCGCGTCGAGCCGGCCCCAGGCCGCGTCCAGTGCCGCAAAGGCGGGCCCCACCTCCTGCGGCAGCGCCACGTCGGCCACCAGCGCCAGCACGCGCGCCGGATCGGCCAGCGCTGCCTCGGTTCGACGCAGCGTGTCGGCGTCGATGTCGAGCAGCGCGACGCGCCAGCCTTGCTGCAGGAAGCGCTTGGCGGCCGCGAGTCCGATGCCGCGCGCGCCGCCGGTGACCAGGGCCACGGGGGAGTCGGAGAGGTTCGTCATGCGGCGACTCTAGCGCTACCCTCGCGCGGTGAGCTACACCCCGACCCTGAGCACGGCGCACCGGCGGCGCCTGCGCGACATCTGGCGCTCGGCCGGCTGGCCCTGCCAGGATGTCCTTGAGGTCGAGCTGCTGGTGGCCGGCCTGCTCGAACGCGTGCGCGACGGCCACGGCCGCGAAACCTTGCGCGTCACCGACGCCGGCCTGCAGGTGCTGGCGGCCACGCTGCAACGCAACCGGGCGGCGCGCGATGCGCACGAGGCGCTGGTGGCCCGCGTGGCGCTCGAACTGCAGCGCGCCGGGCGCATCGCCTGGTGCGGCCTGTCGCTGCGCGCACGCGTGCCCGATGCCGACCATCCCGCCGGTGAGCGCTGGCGCACGGCCATGCCCGACGTGTTCTCGGTGCGCCACACGACGGTGGCAGGCTACCTGCAGCCCGAGGTGCACGAGATCAAGGTGCGGCGCGCCGACCTGCTGGCCGACCTGCGCGTGCCCGGCAAGCGTGCCGCCTACCTGGGCATGGCCGGTGCCTGCTGGTATGTGCTGGCCGAGGGCGTCGGCGAGGCCGACGAGATTCCGCCGGAGTGCGGCGTGATGCGCGCCCGCGGGCCGGACTTCGGCGCCCTGGAGGTGCTGCGCCCCGCACCCGCCCGGGCGCTGCCGTTCGAGGCGGGCCTGCCGTTCGCGGTGTGGATGGCGCTGGCGCGTGCCGCCCCGGTGCCGGCGCCGGAGGACGATCCGCAGAGGCGACTGGGGGCTCCGAACGACCCGGGTGACCCTGGGGAAAGCGCCGCCGACGGCTGAGCGGGCTTGCCCGCACAATCCCGGTTCCGGCGCCACGAGCGCCCTTTGTTTCACGGAGCGCCACCATGCCCCGCCTACCCATCGCAGGTCGCCTGACCGTCACGTTGTTCCTCGCCGGGGCCTGTGCCGTCCTGCCCGCCGCCGCGGCAGCACCGGGCGGCCTGCCCTCCAGCAACGTCGCGTGGCTCACCGCGTCGGCCGACGCCGACATCGAGCGTGCCTTCGGGCAGGCCCGCGCGCAGAAGAAGCCGGTGCTGCTGTACTGGGGCGCCACCTGGTGCCCCCCGTGCAACCAGCTCAAGGCGACGCTGTTCAACCGCCAGGAATTCGCCGCCCAGAGCAAGCACTTCGTGGCCGTTTTCGTCGATGGTGACCGCCCTGCCGCGCAGAAGCTGGGCGCGCGTTTCAAGGTCAGCGGCTATCCGACGCTCGTGCTGTTCACGCCCGAGGGCGCGGAGATCACGCGCCTGCCCGGCGAAGCCGACGCGCCGCAGGTGCTGTCCCTGCTCGAGGCGGGGCTGGCCGGCGGCAGGCCGATCGCTGCCGTGCTGGCCGATGCGCGCGCCGGCAAGCCGATCGGCGCCAACGAGTGGCGCATGCTGTCCTTCCACTCCTGGGCGGTGGACGACAGCGGTCTCGTGCCGGTGGCCGAGCGGCCGGCCGTGCTGGCCGAACTGGCCGCCAAGGCGCCACCGGGCGACGGCGAGACGACCACGCGGCTGTGGCTCAAGGCGCTGGCGGCCAGCGACGATGGCAAGGGCCTGAAGCCCGACGAGGCGCTGCGGCAGCGCGTGCAGCGCGTGCTGGCCGACCCGGCGGCTTCCCGCACGCACATGGACGTGCTGATCGGCAGCGCCACCGACATGGTCAAGGCCCTCACCGGCGACGACAGCACCGAACGCGCGCCGCTGGTGGCGCAGTTCGAGGCTGCCTTGTTGCGGCTGCAGAACGACGCCACGCTCTCGCGCGGAGACCGCCTCGGCGCGTTGTACGAGCGCGTGTCGCTGGCACGGCTGGGCCAGCCCAAGGACGCCACGTCGCCCAAGCTGCCCGAGGCGCTGGTGCGTGAGGTGCGCGAGACGGCGGCGCGGCTCGACCGCGAGATCACCGACGGCTACGAGCGCCAGGCCGTGATCACGGGTGCCGGCTCGCTGCTGGGCTATGCGGGCCTGTGGAGCGAAAGCGAGTCGCTGCTCAAGTCCAATCTCGGCAAGAGCCACTCGCCGTACTACCTGATGAGCCAGCTCGGCAGCAACGCGCGCAAGCTCGGCCGCAAGGACGAGGCACTCGACTGGTTCCGCAAGGCCTACGAGGCCAGCGAGGGCCCGGCCACGCGGCTGCAATGGGGCGCGAGCTACCTGTCGGCGCTCGTCGACCTGGCGCCGGCGCAGGCCGCACGCATCGAGCAGACGGCGACCCGGATCTTCAGCGAGGCGGCCAAGGACAAGGGCGCACTGCACGAGCGCAGCGCTCGCTCGCTGCAGCGCGTGGGCAAGAAGCTGGCGAGTTGGAATGCCGACGGCAAGCAGGCGGCGGCCATCAAGCGCATCCAGTCGAGCGTGCAGGCGTTGTGCGGCAAGGTGGGGGCGGCCGAGCGCGAGGCCTGCCAGGCCCTGTTGCCGGCCGCGCCCGCAAAGGGCTGAGGGACACCGCGCTAGCCCCGGACCTGACGATGCCGCGCGCCGTTCTCGAGGAGTCACGCCTGCATCCGGCCATCCGCGACAAGGTGGCGCGGCTGCATGCCGATCTGGTGGCCGAGGTGCAGCAGGCCGTGGCCGCGCACGACGTCGTCGTGGTGGGCATGGCGCAGAACCCCTGGCCGCGCAAGGCGCGGCGCGCGCTCGATGCCGCCGGCGTGCCGCACCACGACCTCGACTACGGCAGCTATTTCAGCCAGTGGCGCCGGCGCAATGCACTCAAGATGTGGGCCGGCTGGCCCACGTTCCCGATGGTGTTCGTGCGCGGCACGCTGGTCGGTGGCGCGCAGGATCTGCAGCGCCTGATCGACAGCGGCGAGCTGCGGCGGATGCTCGCGGCGCCGGCCTGAGCGCCCGCCTGCACAGGCCGGGTCGGGGGTCAGGCGTGCAGCCGTTGCACCGCGCGCTGCACTTCGTGCTGCCACGGCAGCCCGTACACGATGCGACTGAGGTGGCGCGCCGACTCCCACGCGGTGAGCACCTCGCCATGGTCTCCGAGCAGGCGCAGGTTGGTCACCACGCACATCGGATCGGCCATGGCCACGACATCGCGCGACAGCATCACCCAGTCCCACGCGACGCGCGCCTCGGCGCCTCCGTCGCCGCGACCGCGCCACACGGTCTGCCCCGAATAGGGGGACTCGTCGTTGGCCGCCGACACGATGCGTGTGTCGAAGTGTTCGAAATGCAATTGCGATGCACCGTCGGCCTGACACAATAGCGTCGGCCACGCGCGAATGCTCCACGAAGCGTTCATCATGAGCTCCCGTCCTGAGACAACAAGAGAGCCACAGTGTCGTGAAGCCGCGTGCGCTTAGCTAGCTGTAAAGGTTGGCGGGTTTGAGGGTTGGGGCGTGACAAATGCTGCAGGGTGACTACCTGTCGGTGCTGGAGGCACGGAGCGAGGCGGAGTTCCGGTCCGTCGTCGTTCGCTTTGCCCAGAACCTGGGGTTCGACACGGTGTCGGCGATGGTCGTGGTCGATCGCCTGGGCGGTGACTTCGAGTACGTGACCGTGCACAACACCCCCCAGGCCTACCTGGCCACCTTCAAGGACGAGAAGGAAAGTCGCCGCGACCCGGTGCTGCAGCACTGCAAGCGCCATACGGTGCCCATCATCTGGAACCAGCAGACCTATCTCGCGCACGACGCCATCGAGCAGTGGGAGCATCAGGCGTTCTATGGGTACCGCAATGGCATTGCGATGGCGCTCCACATGCCCGAGGGCCGGCATTTCATCATCGGGGTCGACCGCGACGCCACGTTGCCGGACGACCGGGCGGAGGTCACGCGCATGGTGGCGGACCTGCAGCTCTTTGCCGTTCACGCCCAGGACACGGCGCTCAGGGTGCTGGTGCCCGAGCCGCTGCGGCCCGAGCGGCCGGCCCTGACACCGCGCGAGCTCGATGTGCTGCGCTGGACGCTGGATGGCCGGACGGCGCGCGAGATCAGCGAGCTGCTGGGCATCGGCGAGCGCACGACGGTGTTCCATCTGCAGAACGCGATGCAGAAGTTGCACTGCAACTCGAAGCACCAGGCGGTGCTCAAGGCGCTTCGGCTGGGCCTCATCCAATGACATCCTGTAAGAGTTGACAGTTACGCGCGCTCGCCGGCGCTGCTGGAATCGGTCCTGTCCCCGAACCGCGCAGCCAAGGAGCGCACGTGAAGCAGACCACCAGCAAGATCCGCCGTTGGGTTCAAGCTCTCCAACGCAAGACTTCGTCGAAAACCGCGAAAGGCCCGGCACCGACCGAGCTGGACGTACGTCAGCTCGGCCAGATTGCCGGCGGTACGTCCGAAGTGGACCCATCGGCACTGCCCAAAGGCGGTGGGTGGTAAATCTCTTTCGCCCCGAGGCGCTGGAGAGCCAGCGCGACTCGTGGCTTGGTGAGATCCAACTCGTCCGGCCTGTCTCGCTGGCCTGGTTGACCAGCGGCGTCGTGCTGGCGGTGGCCGCATTCGGTGTGGCGTTGGCCTTCGGCGAGTACACGCGCAAGGTGCGCGTGGCGGGCGTGCTCGTGCCCGACCGCGGCGTGGTTCGCCTGGCGGCGCCGCAGGACGGGATGCTGGCGGATGCGCGCATTGCCGAGGGGGCCTCGGTGCGCGCAGGTGACGTGCTCTTCGTCCTGTCGCTCGATCGCAGCGCGGCCGCGGGCGATACCCAGCTGACGGTGCAGCGCACGCTGGGCGAGCGCCAGCGCAGCCTGCGAAACAGCGAGTCGCAGCAGCAGCAATTACTGGAAGCGCAGCAAGCCGCCCTCGCACGGCGCGTGGCTGACCTGCAGCGTGACCTGGCGGTCATCGACGGCGAGGCCTCCGTGCTGGCGCAGCGCATCGCGTTGGCGGCCGACACGCTGGCGCGCTACGAGTCGCTCCAGCGCGACAACTTCGTGTCGCAGGCCCAGGTCCAGGCGAAGGCCGAGGACGTGCTCGGCCTGAAGGCCCAGGCGCAGGCACTGCAACGACAGCGCGGCGCGATCGCCCGCGAGATCGGCACGGCCCAGGCGCAGCAGCGCGAGTTGCCGCTGCAGCATGCGGCGCGACACGGCGAGATCGAGCGCGAGCGGTCCGAGCTCGAGCAACTGGATGCGGAGAGCGAGGCCCGACGCCGCCTCGTCGTGCGCGCCCCATTCGACGGCGTCGTGAGCACGCTGTCGGCGCAGCCAGGGCAGATGGTGTCGCCGACCGTTCCCTTGGCCACGCTCGTGCCGTCGGGTTCGCGGCTGCAGGCGCACCTGTATGCGCCGTCGAGCGCGGTGGGCTTCCTGCGCAGCGAGCAGCCGGTGCTGCTGCGCTACGAGGCGTTCCCATACCAGAAGTTCGGCCTGCAGCACGGCCGCATCGCCTCGGTGTCGCTGACGCCGATGAACGCACAGGAGCTGGCGGCCCAGCCGTGGGCGGCCGCGGCGCGCGAGCCGATGTACCGCATCGCGGTCACGCTGGAACGTCAGGACATGTCGACCTCGGCCGGCTCGCGGGCCCTCGTGCCCGGCATGCAGCTCGAGGCGGACGTGCCCATCGAGCGCCGCCGCCTGGGCGAGTGGCTGTTTGCGCCGGTGCTCGGGCTGGCCCAGCGCCTTTGAGCGATGAACGTCGCGGCACTACACCTGTCCCTGTCCGGTGCCCGGCGCGTGCCGGTGCTGCTGCAGGCCGAGGCGGCCGAGTGTGCGCTGGCCTGCCTGGCGATGGTGGCGGCGGCGCACGGCCTGCGCACGGACCTGCCGACGCTGCGCCAGCGCTTCTCGCTGTCGCTCAAGGGCGCGACGATGGCCGATCTGGCGCGCATGGCCGATGGCCTGAAGCTGCAACCGCGCGCGTTGCGGGCCGAGCCCGAGCAGCTCGACCAGCTCGCGCTGCCGTGCATCCTGCACTGGGACCTTAACCACTTCGTGGTGCTGGTGGCCGTGCGCCGGGGCATGGCCACGGTGCACGACCCGGCGCGCGGCTTGCGCCGCCTCAGGCTCACGGAGTTGTCGTCGCACTTCACCGGCGTGGCGCTCGAGCTCACGCCTGCGGCCGATTTCGCGCCGCGCGAGGAGCGCCGGCGCGTGCCGCTGCGCGCGTTGCTGGGGCCGGTGCGCGGCCTCAAGCGCGCGCTGGGGCAGATCGTCGTGCTGGCGCTGGCGCTGGAGGTGTTCGTGCTCGGCAGTCCGCTGCTGCTGCAGTGGGTGGTCGATGACGTGGTCGTCACCGGCGACCGCGACCTGCTTGTCACCCTCGGCCTGGGGTTCGGCCTGCTGGTGCTGCTGCAGGCGGGGACGGCGGCGCTGCGCGCGTGGGCGGTGCTGCACCTGTCGGCCAGCCTCAACCTGCAGTGGCTGGGCCATGTGTTCGGCCACCTGATGCGGCTGCCGGTGGCGTGGTTCGAGAAGCGGCATGCCGGCGACGTGTGGTCGCGGTTCTCGGCCGTGCAGCAGATCCAGAAGACCCTGACGACGCACTTCGTCGAGGCCGTGCTCGACGGCCTGCTGGTCGTGGCGACACTGGCGATGATGGCGTTCTACAGCGCCACGCTGACGGCCATTGCGCTGGCCGCCGTCGCGGCCTATGCGCTGCTGCGCTGGGTCTTCTTCGGGCCGTTGCGCCAGGCCACCGAGGAGGGCCTCGCGCACGAGGCGCGGCAGGCGAGCCACTTCCTCGAGTCGCTGCGTGCGGTGCAGGCGATCAAGCTCTTCAACCGCCAGGCCGATCGGCAGGCGCGCTTCATGAACCGCGTCGTCGACACGATGAATGCCGGGCTGGCCGCGCGCAAGCTCGAGATCGTTTTCTCCGTGCTGCACCGACTGTTGTTCGGCCTCGAGCGCGTGGCGGTCGTGTGGGTGGGCGCGCTGATGGTGATGGACCAGCGCTTCTCGGTGGGCATGCTGTTCGCCTTCGTGGCCTTCAAGGAACAGTTCGCCGTTCGCGTGAGCGCGTTGATCGACAAGGGGGTCGAGTTGCGCATGCTGCGCCTGCAGGGCGAGCGCCTGGCCGACGTGGTGCTGGCCACGCCGGAGCGCGCGGACGGCTTGACCGTGCCACCGCCGGCGGCGGGTGCCCGCATCGAGCTGAGCGACGTCTCTTTCAGCCACTCCGACGCCGAGGCGCCCGTGCTGCGCCACCTGAACCTGGTCATCGAGCCCGGCGAGTCGGTGGCCATCGTGGGGCCTTCGGGCTGCGGCAAGACGACGTTGCTCAAGCTGATGCTGGGCATCCACGCGCCGCAGACGGGCGAGATCCGCTTTGGCGGGCGGCGTCTCGACGAGCTGGGCTTGGCCGCGTGGCGCGACCTGGTGGGCACCGTGATGCAGGACGACGAGCTGCTGGCCGGCTCGATTGCCGACAACATCGGCTTCTTCGACAGCGCGCTGGACCGCGAGTGGATGGTCGAGTGCGCCCGCATGGCGGCGGTGCACGACGAGATCGAGGCGATGCCGATGGGGTATCACACCCTCATCGGTGAAAAGGGAGGCAGCCTCTCGGGCGGGCAGAAGCAGCGGCTTCTGCTCGCCCGGGCGCTGTACAAGCGGCCTCGCATCCTGCTGCTCGACGAGGCGACGAGTGCGCTCGACGTCGAGCACGAGCGGCGCGTCAACCAGCAGATCCGTCAGCTCAATCTGACGCGTGTGATCGTGGCGCACCGGCCCGAGACGATCGCCAGCGCCGCCCGCGTGGTCGTCCTTCACGAGGGCCGCGTGGGGCAGGACCTGCGCGCCGTGCCGGGGGCCGGCCGCGGCTGAGACGGAGCCTCAGCGCGGCGCGGTCTTGCAGGTCGAGATGCCCAGCACGCTGTAGAGGGGGCAGTTGCCGAGCGCCGCGACGCCGACCAGCACGAGGCCGAGCCAGCCCCAGGCGCCGATGGTGCCCGTGAGGGCCAGGGCCACGAGAACGAGCCCGAGCAGGGCGCGCACGACGCGATCGACGGTGCCGACGTTGACTTTCACGGGAGATCCTCCGGCGGTGCGGCCCCACGGCCGCTGCGCGCGCAGTGTCGTGGCGGGCGGGGCGCGCGTCGGTGACTCAGGTCACCGAGGCCGCCTCGCGCAGCGCGCGAGGGTCGAGGATGTCGATGCGCTCGCGCCCCAGGCGCAGCCAGCCCGCACGTTCGAAGCGCCGCAGCAGTCGGGTCACGATCTCGCGCACGGTGCCGAGTTCGTCCGCGAGCGCCTGATGGGTGATGGTGACGACGCTGCCGCGGCCCAGCAGGGCGTGGGCCAGTCGCTGGTCCAGGCGCTGGAACGCGACGGCCTCCACCAGCCCCATCAGGTCGGCCAGTCGCTCGGCAAAGACGCCGAAGACGAAGCGGCGGAACGGTTCGTGCGTGCACCAGCGGTCGAAGCCCGGCGGAGCGATGAGCAGCAATCGGGTCGCGACGGCGGCCACCCCGTGCGCCTGCAGCGCCCGCGCACCGAACAGGCAGGAGGCCGACACGACGCAGACTTCGCCGGGCGATACCCGGTACAGCTCGAGGGCGCGGCCTTGCGCCGATCCGCGTGCGACGCGCACCTCGCCGTCGAGCACGAGCGGAAAGCCCTGGCAGGGCGTGCCCTCGTCGAAGAGCACGGCGCCGGAGGGCGCGTCGACGGCCTGCGCGTGCGCCGCGAGGACCGTCTCGCGCAGGTCCGGTGGCATCGAGGCGAGCGGCGGATAGCGGTCCAACAGCCGCGGGACCATCGAAGCGATCGTCAAAGGCAATTGGAGTTGAATGCTTGATTGTTTTACGCTAACTACCATTGAACGTCCTTCGGGGAGATCGATTGTGGCCAAGTCCGCCGCGTTCGGCGTCATGCACCTGGGCATCGCATTCGCCGTGAGCTTCGCGCTTACCGGCAATGTGGCAATCGCCGGTGCCATCACCCTGGTCGAGCCGGCCGTCAACACGGTTGCACATTACTTCTTCGACCGTTCGTGGGGGCATCCGCGCGCGGTGGCGGTGCTGCGGGGGGTCCGCTTAAAATTGAAGCATTCACTTGCCTGACGCCGCGCCGCTGACTTTCGGGGTCTGCCGGACGCGGCGTTCTGTTTGAGGCCTCGCGCGTGCTGCACCCCAAGGAGTTCGATGTCGTCGTCGTCGGCGGTGGCCATGCCGGCACCGAGGCCGCGCTGGCGGCGGCGCGCATGGGCTGCGCCACCTTGCTGCTGACCCACAACATCGAGACGCTGGGGCAGATGAGCTGCAACCCCAGCATCGGCGGCATCGGCAAGGGGCATCTGGTCAAGGAGGTCGACGCGCTGGGCGGTGCCATGGCGCTGGCCACCGACGAGGCGGGCATCCAGTTTCGCGTCCTCAATGCCAGCAAGGGCCCGGCGGTGCGCGCCACCCGCGCCCAGGCCGATCGCATCCTCTACAAGGCGGCGATCCGGCGACGCCTGGAGAACCAGCCCAATCTGTGGCTGTTCCAGCAGGCTGTCGATGACCTGATCATCGAAGGCGATCGTGTGGTGGGCGCCGTCACGCAAGTGGGCGTACGCTTCCGGGCACGCGCAGTGGTGCTGACAGCGGGCACCTTCCTCGACGGGCGCATCCACGTTGGGCTGCAGAACTACAGCGCCGGCCGCGCCGGTGACCCGCCGTCGGTCAGCCTGTCGGCACGTCTGAAGGAACTGAAGCTGCCCCAGGGGCGGCTCAAGACCGGGACGCCACCGCGCATCGATGGCCGCACCATCGATTTCAGCAGGCTGCAGGAGCAGCCGGGCGACCTCGACCCGGTGCCGGTCTTCAGCTTCATGGGCGATGCGTCGATGCATCCGCGCCAGGTGCCGTGCTGGATCACCCACACCAATGAGCTGACGCACGAGATCATCCGCGCGGGGTTCGACCGCAGCCCGATGTTCACCGGGGTGATCGAGGGGGTGGGGCCGCGCTACTGCCCGAGCATCGAGGACAAGATCAACCGCTTTGCCGACAAGACGAGCCATCAGATCTTCCTCGAGCCCGAGGGGTTGACGACGCACGAGGTCTATCCGAACGGCATCTCGACCTCGCTGCCCTTCGACGTGCAGATCGCCGCCGTGCATTCGATGCCGGGGCTCGAACAGGCGCACATCCTGCGCCCGGGCTATGCCATCGAGTACGACTACTTCGACCCGCGCGAGTTGAGGCCGAGCTTCGAGACCAAGGCGATCCGCGGCCTGTTCTTCGCCGGCCAGATCAATGGCACCACGGGCTACGAGGAGGCGGCGGCGCAAGGCCTGTTCGCCGGGCTCAACGCGGCGCTGCAGGTCAAGGGCGAAGCGCCCTGGACGCCGCGGCGCGACCAAGCCTACCTCGGCGTGCTGGTCGACGACCTCGTGACCCAGGGGGTGTCGGAGCCCTACCGCATGTTCACCAGCCGCGCCGAGTACCGGCTGCAGCTGCGCGAGGACAACGCCGACGCGCGGCTGACCGAGATCGGCCGCCGGTTCGGCCTGGTCGACGATGCGCGCTGGGAGGCCTTCAACCGCAAGCGCGATGCGGTTTCACGTGAAACACAGAAGCTCAAGTCGACCTGGGTGAACCCTGCGCTGCTGCCCGTGGACCACGCCGCGCGCCTGCTGGGCAAGGCGCTCGAGCACGAGCACAGCCTGCTCGACCTGTTGCGCCGTCCCGGTATCGGCTACGACACGGTGGCCGAGGTGGCGCGAATTGCGCGCACGGATCTGGGTGGCGACGCCGGTGTTTCACGTGAAACCCTGGAGGCCGAGCTCGGCGCCCCGCTGGCAACCGCCGTGATCGAGCAGGTGGAGATCGCGACCAAGTACGCCGGCTACATCGACAAGCAGATCGAGGAGGTCGAACGGGCTGCGGCCTACGAGCACCTCGCACTGCCGGAGGACCTGGATTACGCCAAGGTCACCGCGCTCAGCCACGAGGTGCGGCAGAAGCTGGCCCGGCACCGTCCCGCCACGCTGGGGCAGGCCTCGCGCATTTCGGGCGTCACCCCGGCGGCCGTCTCGCTGCTGCTGGTGCACCTGAAGAAGGGTCGCTTCAGGGGTTTTGCCGTCGACGGCCGCGCGATCGACCCTTCGGCGGGCGAGGCGGCTTGAACGAGCCGGACCGCTCCCGGGCGCATCGCGCCGCGGCGCGCGCCGCGGAGGGTGTGGCGGCAAGCACGGCTCTCGCCGACCCGCGCCTGGAGGCCTACCTCGGCCTGCTGGCCAAGTGGAACGCGGCCTACAACCTGACAGCCGTCCGCGATCCGGCGCAGATGCGCACGCAGCACCTGGCCGACTGCCTCGCGGTGGTCGGCCCGCTGCGGCACCGGCTCGGCGCCGGGCGCCCGGCGCGCGTCCTCGACGTGGGCAGCGGCGGCGGGTTGCCGGGCGTGGTGCTGGCCCTTGCCGAGCCGGGATGGGACGTCACCTGTGTCGACGCCGTCGGCAAGAAGGCGGCCTTTGTGCGCCAGGTCGCCAGCGAGCTGGCCCTGCCCAACCTGCGCGCCGAGCATGCCCGCGTGGAGGCGCTGAAGGCCGCGCCGTTCGGCGTGATCACCTCTCGCGCCTTCGCCGCGCTTGCCGATTTCGTCCGCCTGACCCGGCCGCTGCTTGCCCCGGGCGGGATGTGGATGGCGATGAAGGGCAAGCGCCCCGACGACGAGATCGCGGCGTTGCCGGCCGACATCGGGGTGGTCGCGGTCGAGCCGCTGTCCGTGCCGGGCCTCGACGCCGAGCGCTGCCTTGTCTGGATGCAACCCCGATGACCTTCGTCTCACGCCTGGCGACCGCGCTGCTGCTGGCGATGGCCGGGGCTGCCGCCTGCGCGGCCCCTCCGTCCACTGCGGCGCCTCTGCAGTCGCTGCCGCGCTTGGCCGTCGCACCCTACATGGGTACCTGGTACCAGGTGCTGTGGCTGCCGAACTCCTTCCAGAAGCAGTGCGCCTCCGATACCGCGGCCAGCTACCGCGAGCTCGGCGACGGCACCGTCGAGGTGGTGAACCGCTGCCGCAAGGCGGACGGCGAGTGGGACAGCGTCACCGGCGTCGCCCGCCCGCCGCGCGGTGCGGCGAGGATCGAGGCAGGCGTTCTCCAGCCGGCGCGGCTCGAGGTCAGCTTCCTGCCGCGCTGGCTGCGCTGGACGGGCATCGGCTGGGGAGCCTACTGGGTGGTCGATCTGGCGGCGGACGGCCGCTACGCCATCGTCAGCGAAGCCTCGCGCGAGTATCTGTGGGTCCTGTCTCGTCAGCCTGCGCTCACACCGGAAGACGAGACCCTGATCCGGCGCCGCCTCGAGACGCTCGGGTTCGAACTCGCGAAGGTGCAGTCGCACCCTCATACCGCGCGCTGACATCGGTCCGTCCCGGCACCGGAGGGCGGGTGCAAAAGGCTTTGCAGGCTCTGCGAAACACTGTATAAACATACAGCCTCTTCGCAGAGCCTTCACACCCCTTCGCCCGTGCCCTCTCGTCTGCCGCCATGCGCAGCGCAGCCCTGCCTTTCCCTCGCGCGGCCCCTCCGGCGTCGCTTCCGCCCCAGGCTTTGCCGGCTGCAGCCCGGGTCTGGCGCGCCAACCAGCTCGATCGCGAGACGCCAGCCGATGCCGTGCGGTCCACAGGCCACGCCGCGCTCGATGCCGAACTGCCCGGCGGCGGCTGGCCCGCGGCCGGGCTGACCGAGCTGCTGCTGCCGGCCCACGGGGTCGGCGAGCTGCGCCTGCTGGCGCCCGCGCTGGCCGGCCTCGCGCTGCTGTGGGTGGCGCCGCCCTGCGTGCCCTACGCACCGGCGCTGGCCGCGCTCGGCCTGGCGCCCGAGCGCCTGACCGTGGCCACGGTCGAGGACGCGCCCGATGCCGCCTGGGCTGCCGAACAGGCACTGCGCGCGGGCGTGCTGGGGGCCGTGCTGTGGTGGCAGCGTGCGGTCGCCCGCGACCGCGCGGGCGCATGGTCGGCCACGCTGCGCCGCCTGCATCTGGCGGCCGAAGCCGGGCGCACGCCGCTCTTCGCATTGCGGCCGATGGCCGAGCGCGCGCAATCCTCCCCCGCGCCCTTGCGCCTGGCGCTCGCGGCGGCCGGGCCGTCGCGCCTGGCGGTGGAGGTGTTCAAGCGCCGCGGCCCGCCGATGGCCACCCCGCTCGTGCTCGAACTGCCGGCCCCGCTGCGGCGCCGCCGGGCCGGGCCGGCCGCACACCCGGCCGACGCCGCAAGGGCATCGCGCCCCGACGACCATGCTGTGGTTCGCCTTGCACCTGAGCGGGTTGCCGCTTGAGGCCTGGCTGGCCGGCGGCGGCGCAGGCGACGCGCCCGGCGCGCGGCCTTGCGCGGTGGTGGAGGCGCGCCGCATCGTGCAGGCCTGCCCGCATGCGGCGGCGCTCGGCATCGAGCCCGGCATGAGTGCGGCCACGGCGGCCTCGCTCGCCGCCGGCCTGCAACTGCTGCCGCGCGACCCCGCGCGCGAGGCGGCGCAGGTGCAGCGCCTCGCGCTCGCGCTCGCGCGCTTCACGCCCCATCTGGTGCTGCAGCCTGACGGCGTGCTGCTCGAGGTGGCGGGGTCGCGCCGCCTGTTCGGCGGCGCGCCTGCGCTGTGGCGGGCGGTGGGGCAGGTGGCGCGCGAGGCTGGTGCGCACGCGCTGCGCCGCGCCGCCGCGCCCACCGCCACCGCCGCCGCGCTGCTCGCGCGCGTGGAGCCCGCGACGCCGGCGCTGAAGCGGCTGCCCGTCGCCCAGCGGCTCGACGCCTTGCCGCTGGCCGGCTCGCTTGAGGCCTGGGGCCTCGACGCACGCCTGGGCGAGCTGCTGCACGGCATCGGCTGCCGCACGCTGGGCGACGTGCGCATGCTGCCGCGCAGCGGGCTGCAGCGGCGCGGCGCCGGCCCGCTGCTCGACCTGCTGGCACGAGCGCACGGCGAGGTGCCCGATCCGCAACCCTGGTTCGCGCTGCCGCCCGGCTTCTCGCTCCGGCTGGAGCTGATGCACCGCGCCGACGACGCGGCCCAGCTCGTCTTCGCCACCCAGCGCCTGGTGCAGCCGCTCGCCGGCTGGCTGGCGCAGCGCTGGCTCGCCGCGGCGCGCCTGTCGCTCGCGCTGCACCACGAGACGAGCCTGCGCCACGCCCAGCCCGACACCGTGCTCACGCTGGCCCTGGCCGACCCCACGCGCGACGCCGCGCAGCTGATGCTGCTCCTGCGCGAGCGCTTGCAGCGCACCCCGCTGCCCGCGCCGGTGTATGCGCTCGCACTCACGCTCGATCAGGCGGTGGAACACACCGGTCACGCCGCGCCGCTGTGGCGCGAGCGCGGCGGCGCGGGCAGCGGCGAGGACGCGCGCGCCTTGCTCGACCGTCTGGCCGCACGCCTGGGCGCCGAGCGCGTGCAGCGCCCGCGCCTGGTGGCCGACCACCGCCCCGAGCGGGCGCAGCACTGGGTGCCGGTGTCGCAGGCGCTGCAGCCTCTGCACGCGGCCCGTGGTGCGCCGGGCCAGCGCGCCGCAGGCCGGGAAGGGCCGCCGCTGCCGCGCCCGGCCTGGTTGCTGCCCACCCCGCAGCCGCTGCTCGAGGATCCGGCCAGCGGGCGCCTGCTGTACCAGGGCGCGCCGCTCGCGCTGGCCAGTCGCGCCGAGCGCATCGAGGCGGGCTGGTTCGATGGCGCATGGGTGTGCCGCGACTACCACGTGGCCGAGGCCGCCGACGCGCGCGCGCTGTGGGTGTTCCGCGAGCGGCGCGGCGCGCAATCGCACTGGTACCTGCACGGCCTCTTCGGTTGAACCATGCCTGCCGCCGATCCGCTGCCGGCCTACGCCGAGCTGCACTGCCGCTCCAACTTCAGCTTCCTCGCCGGCGCCTCGCATCCGGAGGAACTGGTCGCGCGCGCGGCGCAGCTCGGCTACGCGGCGATCGCGATCACCGACGAGTGCTCGGTGGCCGGCGTGGTGCGTGCGCACGAGGAGGCCAAGCGCCAGGCCGAGGCCGGTCAGGCGCTGCGCCTGCTGATCGGCAGCGAGTTCACGCTGGAGGGCGATGAAGGCGCGGGCGCGGGGGCCACGCCCGGCTGCCGCCTGGTGCTGATCGCCCACGACCGCGAGGGTTACGGCCATCTGTGCGAGCTGATCACGCGCGCACGCCTGCGCAGCGAGAAGGGCCGCTACCGCGCCAGCGTGCGCGACGTCGACGCGGGCGCGCTGGCCACGATGCCCCGCTGCAGCGCGCTGCTCGTGCCGCGCCGCGACGATGCGCCCGAGACCCTGCTCGCGCAGGCGCGCTGGCTCGCCGCCACCTTCGGTGCACGCGCCGCGATCGCGGTGGAATTGCTGCTGTACGCCGACGACGCGCTGCTCGCCGAGCGACTCGAAGAGACGGCCGCGGCCACCGGCGTGCCGCTCGTGGCCGCGGGCGACGTGACGATGCACCTGCGCTCGCGCAAGGCGCTGCAGGACACGCTCACCGCGATCCGCCTCAGGGCGCCGGTGGCCGACTGCGGCTTCGCGCTCGCGCGCAATGCCGAGCAGCACCTGCGCTCGCGCCTGCGCCTGACGCAGCTCCACCGCCCCGAGTGGCTGGCGGCCACGCTGGACATCGCCGCGCGCTGCACCTTCTCGCTCGACGAACTGCGTTACGAGTACCCGGCCGAACTGGTGCCCGCAGGCCATACGCCGATCTCCTGGCTCGCCTTGCTCGCCGCGCAGGGCGCGGCCGAGCGCTACCGCGACCGGCCCGGCGGCGTGCCCGACGCGGTGCGCGCGCAGATCGAGCGCGAGCTCGCGCTCGTGGCCGAGCTGCGCTACGAGGCCTTCTTCCTCACCGTGCACGACGTGGTGCGCTACGCGCGCTCGCAAGGCATCCTGTGCCAGGGCCGCGGCTCGGCGGCCAACTCGGCGGTGTGCTATGCCCTGGGCATCACCGAGGTGGACCCGACGCAGACCACGCTGCTGTTCGAGCGCTTCATCAGCCGCGAGCGCAACGAGCCGCCGGACATCGACGTCGACTTCGAGCACGAGCGGCGCGAGCAGGTGATCCAGTACATCTACGCCAAGTACGGCGTCGAACGCTGCGCGCTGGCCGCGGCGCTCGCCACCTACCGCACGCGCAGCGCGGTGCGCGACGTGGGCCGCGCGCTCGGAATCGACGAGGGGCCGATCGACGCGGTGGCGCGCTCGGTGCACTGGTTCGACGATGCCCGGCGCCTGCAGCAGGGCCTGGCCGAGGCGGGGCTCGACGCGGCCGCGCTGCCGGTGCGCCAGTGGATGGAGCTGGTGTCGGTGCTGCACGGCTTCCCGCGCCACTTGTCGCAGCACGTGGGCGGCTTCGTGATCGCGCGCGACAAGCTCTCGCGCCTGGTGCCGATCGAGAACGCCGCGATGGCCGACCGCCGCGTCATCCAGTGGGACAAGGACGACCTCGAATCGCTCGGCCTGCTCAAGGTGGACGTGCTGGCGCTGGGCATGCTCTCGTGCATCCGGCGCGCGCTGGCCTTCATGGCGCTGTGGCACGGCCGCGAGTGGCGGATGCAGGACATCCCGCGCGAGGACCCGGCCACCTACGACATGGCCTGCCGCGCCGACACCGTGGGCACCTTCCAGATCGAGAGCCGCGCGCAGATGAGCATGCTGCCGCGCCTCCAACCGCGCTGCCTGTACGACCTGGTGATCCAGGTGGCCATCGTGCGTCCCGGGCCGATCCAGGGCGGCATGGTGCACCCGTACCTGCGGCGGCGCGAGGCGCGCGCGGCCGGCACGCTCGAGCCCTCGCCCTACCCGGCGCTCGACGCCGCGCTCGGCCGCACGCTGGGCGTGCCGATCTTCCAGGAGCAGGTGATGCAGATCTGCGTCATCGCCGCCGGCTTCACGCCCGGCGAGGCCGACGGCCTGCGCCGCGCGATGGCCGCCTGGCGCCGCAAGGGCCAGGTCGACGCCTTCCGCGATCGCATCGTCGAGGGCATGGTCGCGCGCGGTTACGCGCGCGACTTCGCCGAGGGCATCTTCAAGCAGATCCTCGGCTTCGGCGAATACGGCTTCCCGGAAAGCCACGCGTTCAGCTTCGCGTTGCTGGCCTACGTCAGCGCCTGGCTCAAGTGCCACCAGCCGGCCATCTACGTGGCCGCGCTGCTCAACTCGCAGCCGATGGGCTTCTATGCGCCCTCGCAACTGGTGCAGGACGCATGCCGCCACGGCGTGGAGGTGCGGCCCGTCGATGTGTGCGCGAGCGACTGGGACTGCACGCTCGAGCGCCGCGATGGGCCGTCCCAGGCCGGCGAGCAACCCCTCGGGGGATCGACCGGCGAAGGCGGGCGAGGCGCCTCGGGTTCACGCAGGGCCGATGGGGGCTCGCAGCCCGCCGTGCGCCTGGGCTTGCGCCTGGTGGCGGGCCTGCCGCAGGCCGCGGCCGAGCGCGTGATGGCGGCGCGCCGCATGAGCGGCTTCGCGGGCGTGGACGACCTGGCGCGCCGCGCCGCGCTCGACGCGCGCGAACTGCAGGCTCTGGCGCGCGCCGATGCGCTCGCGTCGCTGGCCGGCCACCGCCGGCGCCAGCTCTGGGCCGCCGCGGGGCAGGGTCGGCCCGAGCGCGCGCTGCTGGCTGACGCGCCCATCGTCGAAGCCGCACACGAGCAGCCCGGCCTCTTCGAGGCGCCCGAGGGCGAGGCCATCGCGCTCGACTACGCCGCCACCGGCCTCACGCTGCGGCGCCACCCGCTGGCGTTGCTGCGCGAGCGCCTGGCCCGGCGCGGCTGGCGCAGTGCCGCCGAGCTGGCCGTGCTGGCCGACGGCAGCCCGGCGCGCGCCTGCGGCATCGTCACCATGCGCCAGCAGCCCGAGACGGCCAAGGGCGTGATCTTCGTGACGCTGGAGGACGAGACGGGCAGCGTCAACGTCATCGTCTGGCGCCACCTGCGCGAGCGCCAGCGCCAGCCGCTCTTGCGCTCGCGCCTGCTGGCGGTGGCGGGACAATGGCAGGCGCGCGACGGCAGCATGCACCTGATCGCCCGGCGGCTGGTCGACATGACGCCGTGGCTCGGGGCGCTGGCGACGAGTTCGCGCGACTTCCACTGAAGTCGTCGCCGGCGGGCGCGACTATGCTGGACGCACTTCGCTCCCGGCGGCGTGGCCGCCAGACGCCTTGGACCTCGTTGCCTCCCCGACCGAGCTCAGCACGGCAGCCACCGACGCGGTGCTGGCCGCCGAGGTCCTGGCGGTGGCGGCCTGGATGGCGCGGACGCGGGGCGCCGCGCGCTGGCGCGCGCTGCTGTGGAGCACCACGCTCGGCCTGCTGGCGGCCGCCTGTCTGCTCGGCGCGGCAGCCCACGGCCTGGCCATGCCGGAGTCCACGCGGGCGGCACTGTGGCGGCCGATCTATGCGCTGCTGGGCCTCGTCGTCGGGCTCATGCTGGCGGCTGCGCTGGCCGACCTGCGCGGCGCCGCGTCGCTGCGGGTCCTGCTGCCCGCGGTGGCCGCGATCGCGCTCGGATTCGTCGCCCTCAGCGAGGCCACGGACGGTGCCTACCGGGTGTTCGTGCTGTTCCAGGGCGGCGCAGCCCTTGCCACGCTGGCCGTGTACGCCGGCCTCGCCTGGCGCAGGACGCTCGCGGGGGCCGGCACCATCGCCGCGGGTCTGGCCTTGAGCCTCGCCGCCGGCGTGGTGCAGGCCAGCGACCTCGCCCTGGTCCTCATCGTGCCCTTCGACCACAACGGGCTCTACCACCTCGTCACGATGGTGGCCGTGGCGCTGCTCGGGCAGGGGGTCCTTGCAGGGCAGCGCGCCGGGCGCGCGCCACGCCAGCGCCGCTGAGCGCGGGCGCCAGCCGCCGCCGCGCATTGACGCGGCTCAATGGCCGGCCCCCGGCCCGCGTCAAGCTCGGCGCGAATCCCACCGCCCACGAGTTCATGACGAGCCGGGATGCAGGCCGGGCAGGCCAGTGCCACTGTCGGCAGCTGCGCACGCGCTGCGCGTTCGCGCTCCTGCTCGGGCTGGCGGCGTGCGGGGGCGGTGGCGTCGACGGCATCACGTGCGGGCGCATGGACGGGGCCTGGGACATCGCCCACGACGCCGGCACCGGCCCGATCGGCGCGCAACTCTGGCAGGTCACCCAGTCCGGGTGCGACGTCTCGCTCAAGGCGATGTCCGCCGACGGCTCCGCCGCGACCCTCTTTGCCGGCGTCGGGGCTGCGGGCGACGCCGGCTTCTGGGTCGCCTGGACGCTCACGGACGGCCCATGCCGCGTCGACGGGCGCGTGGCGGTGGACGTCACCGCCGACATGCTCGACGGGACCGTGTCCGAGGCGCGCAGCCACCGTGGCGCCGGCGAGTGCCCGGGAGCGGGGCTGGGCATCGTGACGGCGCGCGTGCACGGTACGCGCCGCTGAGTCGACGCGGCGCGCGATCGTGCGCGACGTGCACGGCATCGACCCGGTCATCGCCACGGTGTTCGGCGTGCGCCTGGAGTGGTGCGGCGCCTTCATCATGGCCTGCGGCCGGCTTGCGAACTTCGTCGACGGCCAGATCGTCGGCAGCGTCACCGCCATGCCGCGGGCGGTGAAGTTCCCGGACACCGACGGCTACCGCCATCCGGCGGTCCTGTACGACGGCTTGAAGAACCTGATGATCGTCCCGGCGCTGCCATACTCGCGCCCCCATGCACGTCGCGAACCTGCGTCACCGCCTCGCCGCCCTCGGCGCCTCGCCCGCGCACGCCGCGCACGTGCTGCGCCGCTGGGCGCAGGCGCGCCCGCAAGGCGGCGGGCGGCGCAAGCCCGAGCATTACCTGCCGCTCGCGCTGCAGCGCGCGCTGCCGGCGCTGGTGGACGAACTCGCCGGCCTGGCCCGCCTGGCATCGGCGCACCCGGGCGCCGACGGCTCCGAGCGCCTGCTGCTGGTGCTGGCCGACGGGCAGACGGTGGAGGCGGTGCTGCTGCCTGTCGCAGGCAAGTCGGCAGGCAAGTCGGCCGGGCTGTGCGTGTCCACGCAGGTCGGCTGCGCGGTGGGCTGCGTGTTCTGCAAGACGGGCGAGGGCGGCCTCGCGCGCCAGATGGGCAGTGCCGAGATCGTGGCCCAGGTGGTGCTGGCGCGCGCGCGGCGCGCGGTCAACAAGGTCGTGTTCATGGGCATGGGCGAGCCGGCGCACAACCTCGACGCGGTGCTCGAGGCGATCGACCTGCTCGGGCGCGAGGGCGGCATCGGCCACAAGCAGCTCGTGCTGTCCAC
>DASTJE010000162.1:0-7221 GCA_035716845.1 Burkholderiaceae bacterium | reverse complement strand
TAGAACTCGAGGTGCTTGAACTCGCTCTTGGCGGCCGAGAACAGCTCCTCGACGCGGTGGATGTGCTCGTCCATCGTGCCGCCCACGTCCATCAGCAGCAGCACCTTCACCTTGTTGTGCCGCTCGGGGATCATCTTGATGTCGAGCAGGCCGGCGTTGGCCGCCGTGCTGTGGATGGTGTCGTCGAGGTCGAGCTCCAGCTCGGCGCCCTCGCGCGCGAAGCGGCGCAGCCGGCGCAGCGCGACCTTGATGTTGCGCGTGCCCAGTTCCTTGGTGTCGTCGTAGTCCTTGTAGGCGCGCTGGTCCCACACCTTGACGGCGCTCTTGTTGCCGCCCTTGCCGCCGATGCGGATGCCCTGCGGGTTGAAGCCGCCGTGGCCGAAGGGGCTGGTGCCGCCGGTGCCGATCCACTTGCTGCCGCCCTCGTGGCGCTCCTTCTGCTCCTCGAGGCGTTTCCTGAGCGTGTCCATCAGCTCGTCCCAGCCCAGGGCCTCGATGGCCGCCTTCTGCTCGGGCGTCAGCTCGCGCTCGAGCGTCTTCCTCAGCCAGTCGAGCGGGATCTCCTTCGTGAAGTCGGTCAGCAGCTCGACGCCCTTGAAGTAGGCGGCGAAGGCGCGGTCGAACTTGTCGTACTGGGTCTCGTCCTTGACCAGTGTGGTGCGCGCGAGGAAGTAGAACTCGTCGACCGAGGGGCCGATCACGCCGGCCTGCAAGGCCTCCAGCAGCATCAGGTACTCCTTGACCGAGACCTTCAGCCTGGCGCTGCGCAGCGTGTAGAAGAAGTCGATCAGCATGGTGCGCGGCAAGTATGCGCTTCAGCGCGGCCGGGCGAGCTGCCAGTCCAGGTGCGCGCGCACGGTGGGCCACTCGGCGGCGGTGATGCTGTAGACGGCGGTGTCGCGCAGCGTGCCGTTGGGGCCGACCTGGTGCGCGCGCAGGATGCCGTCCAACTGCGCGCCCAGGCGCTCGATGGCGCGCCGGCTCTGCGTATTCAGCCGGTGCGTGCGGAATTCCACCGCGATGCAGCCGAGCGCCTCGAAGGCATGCGCCAGCAGCAGGCGCTTGCACTGGGTGTTGAGCGCGGTGCGCTGCGCGCCGGCGGCGGTCCAGGTGCTGCCGATCTCGACACGGCGGTTCGCCGCGTCGGTGTTCATGTAGGTGGTCATGCCGACGATGCGGCCGGCCGCGTCGAACACGGTGAAGGGGCACATGCTGGGCAGCGCGAGGCGGCGCTCGATCTCGGCGGCCATGCCCTCGGGCGAGGGCACGCTGGTGTACCAGAGCTGCCACAGCGCGCCGTCGCGCGCGGCCTCGCACAGGCCGTCGTGGTGCTCGCGCGCCAGTGGCCGCAGCGCGGCGTGCGGGCCAGCCAGAACGACGGGCGCGGGCCAACCCACGGTCGCCAGCTCAGCTTCCCGCCAAGGATCCGGCTTCGCCGGTCCGTCGGCGGACGGCCCCAAGGGCTACGCAGTGGCCCCTGCGGGTCCATGGGGGCAGCGAGCGCCAGCGAGCGTGGGGGCTCATCGGTTGTGGCGCTGCATGAACACGAGCTTCTCGAACAGCGTCACGTCCTGCTCGTTCTTCAGCAGCGCGCCCACCAGCGGCGGAATCGCGACCTTGTCCTCGCCGCTGTGCAGCGCCTCGGCCGGGATGTCCTCGGCCACCAGCAGCTTGAGCCAGTCCAGCAGTTCGGAGGTGGAGGGCTTCTTCTTCAGCCCCGGCAGGTTGCGCACGTCGTAGAAGCTCTTGAGCGCCGCGGCAAGCAGTTCGCGTTTGAGGCCGGGGAAGTGCACGTCGACGATGGCGCGCATCGTGTCGGCATCCGGGAACTTGATGTAGTGGAAGAAGCAGCGGCGCAGGAAGGCGTCGGGCAGCTCCTTCTCGTTGTTGCTGGTGATGAACACCAGCGGCCGGTGCTTCGCACGGACGAGTTCGCGCGTCTCGTAGACGTAGAACTCCATGCGGTCGAGCTCGCGCAGCAGGTCGTTCGGGAACTCGATGTCGGCCTTGTCGACCTCGTCGATCAGCAGCGCCACCGGCTGCTCGGCGGTGAAGGCCTGCCACAGCACACCCTGCACGATGTAGTTGCGGATGTCGCGCACCTTGGTGGCGCTGGCGTCGTCGGCCAGCTGCGAGTCGCGCAGCCGGCTCACCGCGTCGTACTCGTACAGGCCCTGCTGGGCCTTGGTGGTGCTCTTCACGTGCCACTGCAGCAGCGGCATGCCCAGCGCCTGCGCCACCTGTTCGGCGAGCATGGTCTTGCCGGTGCCGGGCTCGCCCTTGACCAGCAGCGGGCGCTTGAGGGTGATGGCCGCGTTGACGGCCAGCATCAGGTCGGGGGTGGCGACGTAGGCGTCGGAACCTTCGAAACGCATGGTCGGGCGGCCGCGGCGGTGGGGGACGGGCCAGTATAGGCGCCCCCTATAATGCGCCGCCTTCAACGCCACCCCAGTCCCGAACGATGAAACGCGCGCTGATCTCCTCGATGCTCCTGGCCACCCTTTCACTGGCGCAGGCGCAGGACGCCAAGCCCGGCGACGCCGCCGCCGGCGAGAAGAAGGCCGCGATGTGCATCGGCTGCCACGGCATCGTGGGTTACCAGGCCACCTTCCCCGAAGTGCACAAGGTGCCGATGATCTCGGGCCAGAACGGCAAGTACACCGCCGCCGCGCTCGTGGCCTACAAGAAGGGCGAGCGCAAGCACCCGACGATGCGCAGCATCGCCGGCTCGCTCACCGACCAGGACATCGCCGACCTCGCCGCGTACTACGAGAAGCATGGTGCTGCCGGCGCGAAGGCCGCGCCGGAGCAGGCTCCCGCGGCGCCCGCCGACGTGCAGGCCCTGCTGACCAAGGGCGCGTGCAACAGCTGCCATGGCGCCAACTTCAGCAAGCCGATCGACCCGAGCTACCCGAAGATCGCGGGCCAGCATGCCGACTACCTGTACGTGGCATTGAAGGCCTACAAGACCGAGGGCAACGCCAACGTCGGCCGCGGCAACGCCATCATGGCCGGCCAGGCCAAGCAGTTCAGCAACGCCGAACTGAAGGCACTGGCCAACTACCTGGCGTCATTGCCGGGCGAGGTGCGCACCGTCAAGCAGGCCTACTTCCGCTGAGCGCGGGGGCGGCGCGCACCGGCGCGCCGCGCAGGTTCACGCGCGCGGCGCGCGCCAGCGCCGCAGCAGCAGCGCATTGCCGACCACACTGACGCTGGAGGCCGCCATCGCCGCCCCGGCGATCACCGGCGACAGCCAGCCCAGTGCCGCGGCCGGGATGCCCACCACGTTGTAGACGAAGGCCCAGAACAGGTTCTGGTGGATCTTGCGCGTCACCGCGCGCGACAGCGACAGCGCTTCGGGCACCAGGCGCGGGTCGCCGCGCATCAGCGTCAGGCCGGCCGTCTCCATCGCCACGTCGGTGCCGGTGCTCATCGCCAGGCCCACGTCGGCCGCGGCCAGCGCCGGCGCGTCGTTGATCCCGTCACCCACCATCGCCACGCGTGCGCCCGCGGGCAGGCCCGCGCGCAAGGCGGCCACGACCTGCGCCTTGTCGGCCGGCAGCACTTCGGCGCGCACGTCGTCGATGCCCAGCAGCGCGGCCACCGCGTTCGCGGCGCCCCGGTTGTCGCCGCTCACCAGCACCGTGCGCACACCCTGCGCGTGCAGCGCGGCGATCGCGGCGGCCGCCTCCGCCTTGGGGGCGTCGCCAAAGGCCAGCAAGCCGCGCACGCGGCCGGCCTCGGCATCGACCAGCCACGACACGCTGCGCCCGGCGGCCTGCGCCTGCGTGGCGGCCGCGGCCAGTTCGGCCGGCTGGGCGAGGCCCAGTTCGTCGAGCCAGCGTGCGCTGCCCAGGCGCAGCAGGCGTCCCGCGAGGCGCCCCTCGACGCCGCGGCCGGGGACGGCCTGCACGTCCGCCGCCGCCGCGACGGCCAGCGCGCGCTCGGCCGCGGCGGCCAGCACCGCACGCGCCAGCGGGTGTTCGCTGCCGGCCTGCAGCGCGGCGCTGTCGGCCAGCAGCGCGGCTTCGGTGTCGCCGCCCGCCGGCACCAGATCCACCAGGCGCGGACGGCCTTCCGTCAGCGTGCCGGTCTTGTCGAAGGCCACGACGCGCACGGCGCGCAGGGTCTCCAGCGCCTGCGCGTCGCGCACCAGGATGCCGCGCTGCGCTGCCAGCCCGGTGCCCACCATCAACGCGGTGGGCGTGGCCAGGCCGAGCGCGCAGGGGCAGGCGATCACCAGCACCGACACGGCGTTGACGACGGCGGCCTCCCAGTCGCCGCGCGCGAAGCCCCAGCCGAGCAGCGTCAGCAGCGCGAGCACCAGCACCACGGGCACGAAGACCTCGGCCACGCGGTCCACCGTGTGCTGGATCGCCGGCTTCCTGGCCTGCGCCGACTCGACCATGCGCACGATGCGCGCGAGCGTCGACTCGGCGCCGACGGCCGTCGCGCGCAGCACCACGCGGCCCTCGCCGTTGATGGCGCCGCCGGTCACGCGCTCGCCGGCCTCGCGCGCCACGGGCAGGCTCTCGCCGGTGAGCAGCGATTCGTCGAAGTGGCTGCGCCCCTCGACCAGCACGCCGTCGGCGGGCACCCGCTCGCCGGGCCTGACGACCAGCTCGTCGCCGCTGCGCACCTGCTCCAGCGGCACCTCGACCTCGACGCCGTCGCGGCGCACGGTGGCGGTGGCCGGCGCGAGGGCGCGCAGCGCGTCCAGCGCGGCCAGCGTGCGGCGCTTGGCGCGTGCCTCCAGCCACTTGCCCAGCAGCACCAGGGTGATGATGACGGCGGCGCTCTCGAAGTACAGGTGCGGCATGCCCTCGGCATCGCGCCACCACAGGGCCAGGCTCAGGCCGAAGGCGGCGCTGGTGCCCAGCGCCACCAGCAGGTCCATGTTGGCGCTGCGCGCGGCGAGCGCCTTCCAGCCGGCGCGATAGAAGCGCGCGCCGAGCCAGAACTGCACCGGTGCGGCGAGCGCGAACTGCCACGCCGGCGCGATCATCCAGTGCGCGCCGGCGAGCCCGGCGAGCATCGGCAGCACCAGCGGCAGCGAGAGCGCGGCGGCGGCCAGCACCCGCCAGAGCGGGTCGTGGTCGCGCCGGACCGGCGCGGCCTCGGCCGTCACCGGCTGCGCCTCGTAGCCGGCGCGCTGCACGGCCGCCACCAGTGCGGCCGTGTCGGTGCCGGCGACGCCGACGCGGGCCTGGCCGGTGGCCAGGTTGACGCTGGCGTCGAGCACCCCGGGCACCGCCTTCAGCGCGCGCTCGACGCGCGCCACGCAGGAGGCGCAGGTCATGCCGTCGACGCTCAGGTCGACCCAGCCTCGCGTCACCGCGTAGCCGGCACGTTCGACGGCGGCGGTCAGTGCCTCGGTGCTCGCGCCCGGCTCGAGGCGCACCTGCGCCTGCTCGGTGGCCAGGTTCACGCTGGCGTCGGCCACGCCGGGCACGGCCTTGAGTGCGCGTTCGACGCGCGCCACGCAGGAGGCGCAGGTCATGCCCTCGACGGGCAGTTTGAGATCGGTCAAGTTCGTCATGCAGCCACTCTAGACCTTGCCATCATGACAAGGTCTAGAGTCGCTCCTGCTGATGCAAACCAAGGCAACTCAAGGAGATCGCACCGCCATGACCATCGAACTCACCCTGCCCGCCATGACCTGCGGCCACTGCGTCAAGAGCGTGACCGCCACCGCCCAGCGCCTCGATCCGCAGGCCCAGGTGCAGGCCGACCTGGCCACGCACACGGTGCGCGTGCAGACGCAGGCCCCGCGCGAGGCGCTCGTCAAGGCCCTGAGCGAAGAAGGGTATCCGCCGGCCTGACCCCCGGGTCGGCCTGCGGCCCCGCGTTTGTCCGGAGGCGGGCGGCCCGTCGGGGCTGCCTACACTGCGCCCACCTTCGCGCACCGGAGTTGCCGACCATGAAGCGTTTCCTTCTTTCCTCCCTGGCGGCCCTGGCCTTTGCGGCCAGCGGCCCCGTCGCGGCCCAGACCCTGCGCTTCTCCAGCCAGGGTGATCCGCAGACCATGGACCCGCACTCGCAGAACGAGTCGTTCACCAATTCGGTGAATTCGCAGGTCTACGAGTACCTGATCAGCCTGGACAAGCAGCTCAACGCGGTGCCCGGCCTGGCGGTCAGCTGGGAGCAGGTGTCGGCGCTGAAGTGGCGCTTCAAGTTGCGCCAGGGCGTCAAGTTCCACGACGGCGCGCCGTTCACGGCCGACGACGTCGTGTACTCGGTGATCCGCGCCCAGCAGCCGACGTCGCAGATCGCCGTGTACGCCAACGCGGTCGGCACGCCGAAGAAGATCGACGACTTCACGGTCGAGTTCGATCTGCCCAAGGTCAACCCGATCTTCGTGTCGCACATCCAGTCCATCTTCATCCTGAGCAAAGCGTGGAGCGAGGCGCACAAGGCCACCAAGCCGCAGGACTTCAAGAACAAGGAGGAGCATTTCGCCGCCCTCAACGCCAACGGCACCGGCCCCTTCATCCTGGTCAAGCGCGAGCCGGGCATCAAGACGACCTGGAAGCGCAACCCCAACTACTGGGGCAAGATCGAGGGCAACGTGCAGGAGGTGGTGTTCACGCCCATCGGCAACGATGCGACCCGCACCGCCGCGCTGGTCTCCGGCGAGCTCGACTTCATCCTCGACCCGCCGCCGCGCGACGTGGCCCGCCTGCGCAACACCGCGGGCGTGAAGGTGATCGACGGCCCCGAGAACCGCATCGTCTTCATCGGCATGGACCAGTTCCGCGACGAGCTGCTCTACAGCAGCGTCAAGGGCAAGAACCCGTTCAAGGACGTGCGGGTGCGCAAGGCCCTGTACCAGGCGGTCGACATCGAGACCATCAAGACCAAGCTGATGAGCGGCCAGGCCTACCCGACGGGCGCCAACACGCCCAGCCCGCTGGCCTACTACAACGACCCCAAGATGGAGGCGCGCCTGGTGCCCTTCGACCTCGCGGCCGCGCGCAAGCTGATGGCCGACGCCGGCTACCCCAACGGCTTCGAGGTGCAGCTCGACTGTCCCAACAACCGCTACATCCAGGACGAGGAGATCTGCGTCGCGCTGGCCGGCATGTGGGAGAAGATCGGCGTCAAGGTCAAGGTGGTCGCGCAGCCGCGCGTGACCTACTTCCCCAAGCTCGAGAAGTTCGACGCCAGCATGTACATGCTGGGCTGGGGCGGCTCGGTCACCGACGCCGAGACCACGCTGAC
>DASTJE010000161.1:0-6336 GCA_035716845.1 Burkholderiaceae bacterium | reverse complement strand
GAGTGCTTCTGCTTCAACGAGTACACGCTGGCGCCCGGCGAGGCCAGGTCCTGGCCGGTGGTGTTCGTGATCGACCCCAAGCTGCCCCGGGACGTGACCACCATCACCCTGAGCTACACCTTCTTCGAGGTGAAGGGCAAGGTCGTCGCCGCGCCGGCGCAGGGGCGGGCGCTGTGAGCGATCACGTGAAGCCCGGAGCCGACCTGCGCGGCGCCGCGGCGCGCCGCGGCTCGTTCCTGCGCACGTTCAAGGCCGTCGCGTGGTCGTTCTTCGGCGTGCGCAAGGGTGCCGAGTACGAGAAGGATGTCGCGCAGCTGAACCCGCTGCACGTGATCGCGGCCGGCGTCGTCGCCGCCTGCGTGTTCGTGCTGGGGCTGGCGGCGCTGGTGAAATGGGTGGTCGGCAGCGGCGTGGCCGCGGGCTGATCGGGAAGTTCTGGTTCGAGGAGAGTGAGGAACATGTCCGCTGCGACTCATCAACAAGGGGCTGCGCCCTATTACTTCATCCCGACGCCGTCGCAGTATCCCGTGCAGGTGGCGTCCGGCCTCCTGCTGGTGATCTACGGCGCGGCGCAGTGGGTCAACGGCCATGGCTGGGCGAAGTGGGTGCTGCTCGCCGGTCTCGTGGTGTGGCTGACGGTGCTGTTCCGCTGGTTCAGCCAGGCGATACGCGAGAGCGAGGGCGGCCTGTACAGCGACCGCATCGACGTGTCGTTCCGCTGGAGCATGAGCTGGTTCATCTTCAGCGAGGTGATGTTCTTTGCCGCCTTCTTCGGTGCGCTGTACTGGGCGCGCGCACACGCGCTGCCGATGCTCGGCAACCTCGAGCACCAGTTGCTGTGGCCCGACTTCAAGGCCGTGTGGCCGTCGGGCACGCCGGGGGCCACGGCGTCGCCGGCCGGCACCGTCGACCCGTTCTCGGTGATCGGCCCGTGGCCGCTGCCGACGGTGAACACCGCGCTGCTGCTCACCTCGGGCGTCACGCTGACGATCGCGCACCACGCCTTGCTGGCCAACCAGCGCAGCAAGACGATCGTCTGGATGTGGATCACCGTGCTGCTGGGCCTGACCTTCCTGATCGTGCAGGGCTACGAGTACACGCACGCCTACCGCGACCTGAACCTGAAGCTGAGCTCGGGCATCTTCGGCTCGACCTTCTTCATGCTCACCGGCTTCCACGGCTTCCACGTGTTCGTGGGCATGCTGATGCTGACCTTCATCACGCTGCGCCTGATGAAGGGTCACTTCACGCCGCAGCGGCACTTCGGCTTCGAAGGGGCCGCCTGGTACTGGCACTTCGTCGACGTGGTGTGGCTCGGCTTGTACATCCTCGTGTACTGGTTGTGACGCCCGGCGTGCAGCCGTCAAAGGGCGCCGCGAGGCGCTCTTTTGTTTTCGGCGGCCGCTTTCAGCGGCCGGTGGGCAGGCCCTTGGGCGCGATCCAGCCGAAGTGCCAGGCCAGCAGCACGAAGAGGAACAGCGCCACCGAGATCGCCACCCGCATCGCCAGGGCGCGCGCCATGCGGCGGTCGGCCGGATCTTCGGGGTCGCGCGCACCCGGCTTGCGCAGCATGAACAGGCCTGCGCTGCCCAGGGCGACGAGCACGGCCAGCAGGGCGACCACCAGGACGGCTTTCATCGGCGGCGATTGTCGCACCGCGCCATGAGCGCGCGCGCGCGCTGGTGGATCGTTGCCGTGGCCGCGCTCGTGGGCGCCGGCGTGACGGCGCGGCTGGGGGCGTGGCAGCTCGACCGCGCGGCACAGAAGACGGCCCTGCAGGCAGCGCTCGACGCGCGCAGCCGGGAGGCGCCGCTGGACACGACGTCGGCCTGGACCGCCGATCGCGACGCGGCCGCGGCACTGCACTACCGGCGCGCGCGCCTGCAGGGTCACTGGTCGGCGGCGCACACGGTGTTCCTCGACAACCGACCGATGGACGGTCGCGCCGGGTTCTACGTCGTCACGCCGCTGGTGCTGGCCGACGGGCGCGCCGTCCTCGTGCAGCGCGGCTGGGTGCCGCGCGACGCGCTCGACCGCACGCGGCTGCCGCAGGTCGGCACGCCCGAGGGGCTCGTCGCGGTGAGCGGGCGCATGGCCCCACCGCCGGGACGCCTCTACGAATTCCAGCCGGATGAGCGCGGCCGCATCCGGCAGAATCTCGACGTCGACGCGTTCGCGCGCGAGACCGGCCTGCGGCTCGCGCCGCTGTCGGTGGTGCAGACCGAACCGGAAGGCCCGGCCGACACGCTGCGGCGCGACTGGCCTTCGCCCGACACCGGCGTGGCCAAGCACCGCGGCTATGCCTTCCAGTGGTTCGCACTCTCGTCGCTGATCGTCCTCCTGTATGTCTGGTTCCAGCTCATCCAACCCCGACGCCGCGGCCGCCGCTGAGCCCGTGCACCTGACCGTGCATCCGGTGGCGCCGCTCGAGCTGTCGAGCACCGACGCCGCGCGGCGTACCGCGCGCGGGCGCTGGAAGCTGCTGCTGGTGCTGGCGATCTGCGCCGCGCCGGTGATCGCCTCGTACTTCACCTTCTACGTCCTGCGCCCCCAGGGGCGCTCGAACTACGCCACGCTGGTGGACCCGCCGCGCGCGATCCCCGAGGGCCTGGCGCTCACCGACCTGGACGGCCGCGGCGTGGCCGCGCAGGCGCTGCGCGGCCAGTGGCTGCTGGTGAGCGTCGGGGGCGGCCAGTGCGATGCCGCTTGCGAGCAGCGCCTGTACGCACAGCGCCAACTGCACGCGATGCTGGGCCGCGAACGTGACCGCATCGACAAGGTCTGGTTCGTCGTCGACGATGCGCCGTTGCGTCCGGCATTGCGCGAGGCGCTGTCCGCCGCGCCCGCCACCCAGGTGCTGCGCGTGCCCCCGACGGCGCTGACGGCCTGGCTGCAACCGGCCGCCGGCGAGCCGCTGGAGGCGCATCTGTACCTGGTCGACCCGCGCGGCCAGTGGATGATGCGCGCGCCCTCCAGGCTCGAGCCGTCCAGGTTCAAGCGCGACCTCGAGCGCCTGTTGCGGGCCTCCTCGTCGTGGGACACCCCGGGGCGCTGACGTCATGGACAGCGTTTCCCTGGTCGACTGGGCCCCGGCCGCGCGCGTGGCGCTGCTCGGCCTGACGATCGCGCTCGGCCCGCTGGCGTGGATCTGGCTGCGCCATCGCGGCGCGGCACCCGCACGGCGGCTGCGCGCGCTGACGCTGTTGACGCTCTTCCTCACGTTCGACCTGGTGCTGTTCGGCGCCTTCACCCGCCTTACCGACTCGGGGCTGGGCTGCCCCGACTGGCCCGGGTGCTACGGCAGTGCCAGCCCGCTCGGGGCCCGCGAGGAGATCCACGCGGCGCAGAGCGCGCAACCCAGCGGGCCGGTCACGCACGGCAAGGCCTGGGTCGAGATGGTGCACCGCTATCTCGCCACCGGGGTGGGCGTGCTGATCACGGCGATGACGCTTGCCGCCTGGGCCTTGCGGCGGCGCGCGGACGCGGCACTGCCATCGCCATGGTGGGCCACGGCGACGCTGGCCTGGGTGATCGCCCAAGGCGCCTTCGGCGCGCTGACGGTGACGATGAAGCTCTATCCGGCCATCGTCACGCTGCACCTGCTGGGCGGCATCGGCTTGCTCGTGCTGCTCACCGTGCAGGCGCACATCTTCGCGCCGCGGCCCCTCGGCGCGAGCCCGGGGCTGCGCGCCTTGGCGTGGTGGGTGGCCGGAGTGACCATCCTGCAGATCGCGCTCGGCGGCTGGGTGAGCACCAATTACGCCGTGCTCGCGTGCCAGGACTTCCCCACCTGCCAGGGCCGATGGTGGCCGCCGATGGACTTCGCGCACGGATTCACGCTGCAGCGCGAACTGGGCGAGACCGCGGCCGGCCATTACCTGCCGTTCGAGGCCCTGACCGCCATCCACGTCACCCACCGTGCCTTTGCCGTGCTGGTGCTGGCGGCCGTGCTGGTGCTGGCGTGGCGCTTGCACCGCGAGCAGGGCGCCGCATCGCGCAGCAGTGCGCGCGCGCTGGTCGCCCTCGCGGCATTGCAGCTCGTCAGCGGGCTGTCCAACGTGGTGCTCGGCTGGCCCCTGCTGGCCGCGCTGGCCCACACCGGCGGCGCCGCCGGCCTGGCGATCGTGCTGGCCGGCCTGCTGGCGCGCATGCGGCAGGGGCGTGCGGCGGCGCAGTCCGCTTTCGCACCATCGGCGCGGGAGGCCGGCGCATGACGCGCACCCTTCCATCGCGCCAGCCGGGCGGCATCCCGATCGCGCCGCCGGGTGCGTCGCGCGCGCGCCAGTTCTACGTGCTGACCAAGCCGCGCGTGGTGCAGCTGATCGTCTTCTGCGCCGTGATCGGCATGCTGCTGGCGGTGCCCGGCGTGCCCGACTGGCGCGTGGTCGTGCCCGCCGCGGCCGGCATCTGGCTGATCGCGGCGGCCGCGGCCGCGGTCAATTGTCTGGTCGAGCAGCGCATCGATGCGCGCATGGCGCGCACCGCGTGGCGCCCCACCGCCAAGGGCGAGCTCACGAACACGCAGACGCTCGCATTCGCCACCCTGCTGTGCGGGCTCGGCGCGGGCGTGCTGTGGTGGTGGGTCAACGCGCTCACGCTGTGGCTCACGCTGGCCACCTTCGTGGGCTACGCCATCGTCTACACCGTGTGGCTCAAGCCCGCCACGCCGCAGAACATCGTCATCGGGGGGGCGTCGGGCGCCATGCCGCCGCTGCTGGGATGGGCCGCGATGCGCGGCGAGGTGGGCGCCGAGGCCTGGCTGCTGGTGCTGATCATCTTCGTGTGGACGCCGCCGCACTTCTGGGCCCTGGCGCTGTACCGCGCCGAGGACTACGCGCGCGCCGGCCTGCCGATGCTGCCGGTGACGCACGGCGGCGAGTTCACGCGCCTGCAGATCGTGCTGTACACGCTGGTGCTGCTCGCGGCCTCGCTGCTGCCCTTCGTCTACGGCATGAGCGGGCGCCTGTACCTGGCGGCCGCGCTCAGCCTGGGGCTGTACTTCCTCGGCCTGGCGGTGGCGCTGTGGCGGCGCTACAGCGAGGCCCTGGCGCGCCGCACCTTCCGCTACTCGATCTGGTACCTGGCGTGGCTGTTCGCGGCCCTGCTGGTCGATCACTACCTGCTGCCATGAACCGACGTCGCCTGATCCTGCTTGCACCCGCCGTGCTCGCCCTGGCCCTGACGATGCTCGCCGGTTGCGAGCGCGAGCCCGCGCGGCCGAGCTTCCAGTCGATCGACATCACCGGTGCCACCTACGCGCAGCGCCTGGACCTTCCCGATGCCGACGGCAAGCCGCGCAGCCTGGCCGACTACAAGGGCAAGGTGGTCATCGTGTTCTTCGGATACACCCAGTGCCCCGATGTGTGCCCCACCGCATTGGCCGAGATCTCCGACCTGAAGAACCGCCTGGGCGCCGATGGCGCCAGGGTGCAGCCGGTGTTCGTGACGGTCGACCCCGAGCGCGACACGCCCGAAGTGATCAAGGCCTACGTCGGCGGCTTCGGTCCCGACTACGTGGCGCTGCGCGGCACGCCCGAGCAGACGCAGGCGGTGGCCAAGGAGTTCAAGGTCTTCTACGCCAAGGTGCCGGGCAAGGCCCCCGGCAGCTACACCGTCGACCACACCGCCGGCCTGTACGTGTTCGACGCCAAGGGCCAGGTGCGCCTGTTCGCGCGCTACGGCAGCGGCGCGGACGCGCTGCTCGCGGACGTGAAGCTGTTGCTTGCGGGCGCTTGACCCGACATCGTCGGGGTCACAAGTGACCGATGCGCCGGGCGACACGTGCGCAAATGTAACTTCCATCCTGACTTTCCCTTAGCGCGATCTGGGGGGTGAACCGTGCCGCCTAGGGGGGAACGGTTCCTTTGGCCTCCCACCCTGCCTAGAGTCGACCAATTCCCCGTTCGCCGTGCGCGCGCGGGGAACGTCGTTGCGCAGCCGTTCCGGGTGCGCAACACGCACAACAGGCAGTTCCCGGGGGAGTGTTCATGCCGCAGTTCGGGGCCGTGGACGACGCTGGCAGCCGCGCCAGGCGCAGACATGCGCCGGTGACGGGCTGCGCGTCGGTGCGCCTCCGGAACACGGCCTTGGCGCTTTCTCGCGGGCGGCCCCCCGCGCCACGTCCCCACACCACCCACTGGCAGCGCGTGCCCGAGCACGTGCCTGCCCCGGCGTCATTCGCCTGGAGATTGTCATGAGCTACCGCGTTGCTCGCCGCTTCAACTTCAAGCCCATCAGCCTGGTGCGGCGATTGGTGAAGGCGCTGTCGAAGTGGTGGCCGATGTGGCGCGGCCCGATCGAGGTGCCGCGGCTGTTCAAGTTCGAGGCGATGGAGCC
>DASTJE010000160.1:0-7910 GCA_035716845.1 Burkholderiaceae bacterium | reverse complement strand
GCGTGCCTGGTAATCGCCGATGTAGCCGGCAAAGGGCACGCGCAGCACCTTGCTCGCATCGGTCGCGTCGGTGAGCACGACGTAGCCGCCATACAGCCCGCCGGCCGGGCCGCTGGGCCCGGTGATGGTGGCCGTCACGCTGGCGCTGCCGTTGGCCGGCACCGTCACGCTGCCAGCGCTGAAATTCACGCTGGCGTTCGACGCGTTGAAGGCCGGCGTGAACGTATTCGAACCGGTCGACAGCGCGTTCACCGCCGACAGGTTGTAGGTCACTGGCGAGCCGCTCTTGTTCTCGAGCCGCAGTACCTGCGCGAACGGGCCGGCAGCGCTTTCGCCCGCGGCGATCTTGGCCGGCTCGACACGTGTGGTGGCCAGAATGGCGTCGTCGATATCGAGCATGCCCGCGCCTTGCCGGTGCACGTTGTCGGCGAACCCCAGGCCCGGATTGCCCCACCACGGCTTGGGGTCGGCACTGTTCTGAAGGATGCCTCGCACTGCCTGCGCTGGCGTGTTCGGCCGCGCCTGCAGCAGCAAGGCCGTGGCGCCGGCGACATGCGGCGAGGCCATCGAGGTGCCCGAGAGGGTGGCGAATCCACCAGCCTCGAGCGGGTAGGTCGAATAGATCAGACCGCCCGGCGCACCGACGTCGGGCTTCAGGCTCAGGTCGGGCGACAGGCCGTACGAGCTGAAGCTCGAGATCAGGTTGCCGCTGGGGTTGGGAAACGAACCCACGCCGCTCTGCCAGGTCATCGTCACCGCGCCGGCAGCCAAGCGGCTGTTGATCAGCGCGCCCTCGGTGTCGGAGATCTGCACGGTGGGGATGGTCACACCACCGCCGGCGATGGTGCCGTTGGGGCGCCCGGCCGAGTTGTTGTAGATGACGACCGCCGCCGCGCCTGCGTTCTGCGCGTTGGTGGCCTTGATCGTGAAGGTGCAAGTGCCGCGCCGGATCAGCGCGGCCATCCCGGTCAGGCTGCCGGCGGGGAGCGGGTTGCAGGCATCGTTGGCCGTGGTCACGGTGCCGGTGCGTGCCATGGGCAACGAGCCCGCGGTGGGTGCTGCCACGGAGCCGGTCATCGTGCTGTAGCCGATCGCGGTGTTGTCCGGCGACACGGTGAACTTGGGCAGCGTCACGGCGATGTTGTCGAACGAGGCCGTACCGATCACCTTGCTGCCCACGCCCGGCGCACCGGCGGAGTAGATGCCGTTGGCGCCGCTGTTGCCGATCGAGGCCACCACCACCACGCCCTTGTTGACCAGCCGGTCGGCAGCCTGTGCGGTGGGGTACTGCGGCCACTGGTAAGACGAGCCGATGCTCATGTTGAGCACGTGCATGCCGTCGGCCAGCGCACGCTCCATCGCGGAAATCATGATGTCTGCGGTGGTCGACCCGGCGCAGCCGAAGACGCGGTAGGCGCCGAACGTGACTCCGGGGGCCACGCCCTTGACGGTGCCGTTGGCGCCGACGATACCCGCCACATGCGTGCCGTGCCCCCCGCAGTCGTCCGGGTTGGAGTCCTCGACGGCGACGGGGTTGTAAGCCAAGCTCGAAGGGTCGGCATTGAAGGCGTCGCCGACGAAATCCCATCCATGAGTGACGCGCGCGGTCGGGAAGGGCGTCGAGCCTTGGCTCCCGTTGCCACCGAAGTCCGGGTGGTCGATATCGATGCCGGTGTCCATCACCGCCACCTTGATGCCCTGGCCGGTCAGGCCGAGGCTGTTCTGAGCAATGTTGGCGCCCGTCATCGACAAGGCCGTGGCCATGTCGGCGGCGCTGCCACCGCCCATTGCCTCGGGGCGAGGGGCTTGCACGATCTCCACGGGGTACATCGCCTTGACGCCCGGGAGCGTGGCCAGCTTGCTGCGCTGGCTGGCGTCGATCTCCACCGAGAAACCATTGAACAACACGTCGAACGAGCGCTTCTCGCTGTAGCGGATGCCGGCTGTCGACGCGGCCGCGCGGAACGCTGCCTTTTCGCGCTGCAGTGCCGCGCGGCTGCCTCCGTCAGCCACCGGTGCACCACTGAGTTCGACGAACCACAGGCGGCCGACCTCGGCACCTTCGGCCGTCAGCGTGTCCTGGGCATGCACGCTGCCGCCGCCGAGGGCCACGATGGCCGCTGCGCTGGCAACGAGGGTCAAATTGGCGAGGCTTCTTCTCACGAGTGGTCTCCAATGTGGTCCGGTTGCCAGAGCTGTCGGCAGGCGCGGGCCGGGGTGGGTTCATTCCATGGGTGTCGTCGCGCCGGGGCGCGGTCGACAGAAACCCATGACTTCGTAACGCCATGTTCCCAGCGATTGGGGAGAGGCGGCACAGGGCATGCCCCAGTGCCCGATGCGGCACCCCGCGTTTGCGGGGTTCGCCGCTTGCGGCGCCTACACTGGCGCCATGCCTGTCCACCTCCAAGCCCCCGACCCAGCCCGACTGCACCCCGTTCCCGGTCTGCGTATCGGCACCGCCATGGCCGGCGTGCGCAAGGCCCATCGGCGCGACCTCGTCGTGTTCGCGCTCGACGAGGGGGCCGCGGTGGCCGGCGTGTTCACGAAGAACCGCTTCTGCGCCGCTCCGGTGCAGGTGTGCCGCGAGCATCTCGCACGCGGGGGCATCCGCGCGCTGGTGATCAACACGGGCAACGCCAATGCCGGCACCGGCGCCGACGGGCTGGCGCGCGCCCGCGCCACCTGCGCCGCGCTGGCGCCGCTGCTCGGCGTGCAGCCGGCGCAGGTACTGCCCTTCTCGACCGGCGTGATCATGGAGACGCTGCCGGTCGAGCGCATCGTCGCCGGCCTGCCGGCAGCGGTGGCCGACCTCGCGCCCGAGCGCTGGTTCGAGGCCGCGAGCGGCATCATGACCACCGACACCTTGCCCAAGGCGGCGTCGCTGCAGGTGGCGATCGGCGGGCGCACGGTCACGGTGACCGGGATCGCCAAGGGTGCGGGGATGATCCGGCCCAACATGGCCACGATGCTCGGTTTCGTGGCCACTGACGCCGTGGTCGATCCGGCAGTGCTGCCGGCCCTCGTGCGCGATGCTGCGGACCGCAGCTTCAACCGCATCACGATCGACGGCGACACCAGCACCAACGACTCCTTCGTACTGATCGCCACGCAGCGTGCTGGCCACGCGCCGATCGCGAGCCTCGATTCGCCAGACGGTGCGGCGCTTCGGGAGGCCGTCGCCGAGGTCGCGCGCCGTCTGGCGCAGGCCATCGTGCGCGACGGCGAGGGCGCCACCAAGTTCATCACCGTGCAGGTCGACGGCGGCCGCAGCGAGGACGAGTGCAAGCTCGCCGCCTACGCGGTGGCGCATTCGCCACTCGTCAAGACGGCCTTCTTCGCCAGCGACCCCAACCTCGGTCGCATCCTGGCCGCGGTGGGCTACGCCGGCATCGACGACCTCGACCAGGGGCTGATCGACCTGTTCCTCGACGACGTTCACGTCGTCACTTCGGGTGGGCGCCACCCCGCCTACCGCGAGGAGGACGGCGCACGCGTGATGGCGCAAAGCGAGATCACCGTGCGTGTCCACCTGCACCGCGGACCGGCGCAGGCCACGGTGTGGACCTGCGACCTGTCGCACGATTACGTCAGCATCAACGCCGACTACCGAAGTTAGGGTTGTGGCGCTGGCGGACGTGCTGCTACGATCTTCCGCACTGATACGGAGAACCCTTGTGATGACCACCCACGACATCCCGAGCCGACGCCGCGGCGCCCCGGGGATGGGTGCGTCCATCGATTTCTAGCGTTCTCGCATCAGTCGCATCGTCCGGGCCTGCGCTGAGCGATCGGCGTCAGGCCCGACGTGTTTTCCGGCTTCCCATGTTGAACCTCTCTTTGCTGCGCGCGCGCGTCGCCGCCTGGATGCAAGGCCGTCTGGCGCTGGCGCCCGACGACTTGATGCGCGACCGCGCCTACCGGCGCCTGTGGAGCTCGATCCTGATCTCCTCGCTCGGCGGCCAGGTGACGATGCTCGCGCTGCCGCTGACGGCCGCCGTGCTGCTCGCGGCCACGCCCACGCAGATGGGCGTGCTGGTGGCCATGGAGATCGCGCCTTTCGTGCTGCTGTCACTGCCGGCCGGCGTGTGGCTGGACCGCGTGCGCAAGCTGCCGGTGTACGTGGTGGGCGAGGCTTCGATCGCGCTGATCGTGACGAGCGTGCCGCTGGCGTGGTGGCTCGGCGTGCTGGCCATGCCCTGGATGTACGTGGTCGCCTTCGTGATGGGCAGCGTGCATGTCGTCGCCGGTTCGGCCGCGCAGATCGTGCTGACCCAGGTCGTGCCGCGCGAGCGGCTGGTCGAGGCGCACGCGCGCAACGCGCTGGCCAGCTCCGGGGCCGAGGTGGTGGGCCCGGGACTTGCCGGCGCCCTCATCAAGATGGTCGGCGCACCGGTGGCGCTGCTGGTCGACGGCGCGATGCTCGTCGGTTCGGTGCTGATCCTGCGCGGCATCCATGTGCGCGAGCGCCTGATGCCGCGGCACGACACGCACTTCTGGCGCGACCTCAAGGCCGGCGTGCGCTTCGTGCGCGGTACGCCCCTGCTGGTGGCGATGGCCGTCGCGGTCGGCCTGTGGCAGATGTGCCACCACGCGGCGGTCGTGGTGCAGATCCTGTTCGCCACGCGAACGCTGGGTCTGAGCGAATCGGAGATCGGCCTGGCCTTCGTCGGGCTGGGCGTCGGCACCGTGCTGGCCAGCGTGTTCGGCCACCGGCTGTCCTCGCGCATCGGGCCGGGGCCCAGCCTGCTGCTTGGCCAGGCGGTGTGCGGGCTCGGCTGGGGCCTGCTGGCCATGGCGCCGCGCGGGCCGCTGGGCCACCTGCTGTTCGCGCTCATGCTGATGCTGTTCGGCGTCGGCGCGGTGCTGATCTTCATCAACTTCCTGTCGCTGCGGCAGGCGGTCACCCCCGCGCCGCTGCTCGGGCGCATGACGAGCACGATGCGCTGGCTGATCCTGCTGCCCGCAGGGCCGGGCGCGCTGATCGGCGGCTGGCTCGGCGAGCATGTGGACCTGCGCGCCGCGCTGGCCTTTGCCGGCGTCGGGGCGGTCGCGGTGGCGCTGGCGGCGTGGCGCCACCCGCTGCTGCGCGGCGTGCGCGAACTGCCCAAGCTCGACGACGGCGAGGCGGAACTGGGGGCCGAGGCGGCGGTACCGGCGCCGGCCGCGTGAGCCAGCCGCGCTAGAACCGGCGCCCGGCCTGCGCGGGGAAGCGGTCCACCGCGTCGGTGATCAGGCCGTCGAGGCCGAGCGCCGTGAGGTGGCGTGCCATCGCCTCCTCGTTGACCGTGTAGGCCAGGGCGCGCAGGTCCTCGGCGTGCAGCCGCTCGACCATCGCGCCCGTCCACAGCGACTGGTTGGCCACCACGGCGACACAGCCGAGCTGCGCGGCCTGCTCGAACCAGCCATCGTGCAATTCATCCAGCAGCAGCGCGCGCGGCAGCGCGGGCTCCGAGGCCTGTGCTGCGGCCAGCGCCAGCGGCTGGAACGAGCTCAGCAGCGGCGGGTGCGCTGCATCCCGCCACAGGCGCGCAGCGTGCCGGGCCACGACGCGGCCGGTGCGCTCCTCGTGCCCCGGCGTCGGCTTGATCTCGATGTTGAGGTGGAATCGGTTGCGCAGGACGTAGCCCGCCACGCCTTCGAGCGTGGCCATCGGTTCACCCGCATAGAGGCGGCTGTGCCAGCCACCGGCGTCGAGCCGCGACAGCTCGGACCAGGGCCGCTCGCCGGCCACGCCTTCGACACCGGCCGTGCGCGTGAGCGTGGCATCGTGCAGCAGGAAAGGCACGTCGTCGGCGGAGAGCTTGACGTCGCATTCGAAGGCGCCGTAGCCGTGCTGCGCACCGAGACGGAAGGCCGCCAGCGTGTTCTCGGGCGCCAGCTTGCCGGCGCCACGATGGGCGATCCAGTAGGGGTAGGGCCAATCCGTCATGCGCTCACACGCTGCTGCGTCTGCGGATCGAACCAGTGCAGGTGCCGGGGGCTGACCCCGAAGGCGAGTGTTCCGCCGGCCGTCGGGGCGGCCAGCGTCGCGTCCAGCCGCACGGTGAAGGGCGCATCGCCGAGGTGACCGTAGACCAGACGCTCGGCGCCCAGCATCTCGACCACGTCCACGCGCAGGCTCCAGGCCGTGCCGGACGGGTCGGCGTGCTCGGGCCGCACGCCCAGCAGCAGGCGGCCCTCGCGCGGCGCGGGCGCCGGCAGCGCGAGCACGCTGCCGCCGGCGACGAACCGGCCGCCCTGCGCCTCGCCCTCGATCAGGTTCATCGGCGGGCTGCCGATGAAGCCGGCCACGAAGGTGGTGGCCGGCCGGTGGTACACCTCCTCGGGCGTGCCGATCTGCTCCATGCGGCCGGCGTTCATCACGATCATGCGCTCGGCCAGCGTCATCGCCTCGACCTGGTCATGGGTGACGAAGAGCGCGGTCACGCCCAGCTCGTGGTGCAGCTTCTGGATCTCGAGGCGGGTCTGTGCGCGCAGCTTGGCGTCGAGGTTGGACAGCGGCTCGTCGAACAGGTAGACCTGCGGCTGGCGCACGATGGCGCGGCCCATCGCCACGCGCTGGCGCTGGCCTCCGGAGAGCTGGCGCGGCTTGCGTTCGAGCAGGTGGCCGAGCTCGAGGATCCTGGCCGCCTTCTGCACGCGCTGCTCGATCTCGTCCTTGGGCACCTTGGCGATCTTCAGGCCGTAGGCCATGTTGTCGTACACGCTCATGTGCGGGTACAGCGCATAGCTCTGGAACACCATCGCCAGGTCGCGCTTGCTGGAGGGCAGCCGCGTGATGTCGCGGCCGTCCAGCACCAGGCTGCCGCCGTCGATCTCGGTCAGCCCGGCGATCATGCGCAGCAGCGTGCTCTTGCCGCAGCCCGAGGGCCCGACGAAGACGACGAACTCGCCGTGGCGGATGTCGAGGTCGATGCCGTGGATGACGGTGGTCTTCTGGTCGTAGCTCTTGACGACCTTGCGGAGTTCGACGGCCGCCATCTCAGTAGCCCCCGCTTTCCTTGGCCTGCGTTCCGGTGGCCAGCGTGTGCACGTGGTCGCTGTCGGGCGTGCGCAGCGCGGTGAGCGACTGCTGGATGCTGCGCATCAGCAGCCCCAGGTCGGAGCCGATCGCCAGGTAGCTGAAGCCCGCGGCGCGGTACTGCGCCACCACCTCGGGTGTGCCGCCCACCGTGCCGCAGGGCATGCCGAGCTGCACGCAGCGCTGCGCCACCTGGGTCATCAGGTCCATCACCGCCGGGTGCGTGGCCTGGCCGACATGGCCCATCGCGCCGGACAGGTCGGCCGGGCCGACGAAGATCGCGTCGACGCCGTCCACCGCGGCGATGGCGTCCAGGTTTGCGCAGGCCTCGGGCGTCTCGAGCTGCACGATCACGCCCATCGACTTGTTCGCGGTGGTCGAGTAGTTGGGCGCGGTGCCGAACTTCGAGCCGCGGCTCATGCCGGCCATGCCGCGGATGCCCTGCGGCGGGTAGCGCGTGGCGGCGACCGCACGCCGGGCCTCGTCGGCGTTCTGCACGAAGGGGAACAGCACCGTCTGCGCGCCGGCGTCGAGGATGCGCTTGACCATCACCGGCTCGTTCCACGGCACGCGCACCACCGGCACCATCTTGGTCACCGCGACCGCCTGCAGCATGTGGATCACCTCCATCATGTCCAGCGGCGTGTGCTCCATGTCGATCACGCCCCAGTCGAAGCCGGCGTGGCCGACGGCCTCGGCCACGAGCGGGCTCGCGGACATGATCCAGGTGCCGATCGGCGGGTGCGAGCCGCTCGCCTTCAACCGCTGTCGGAAGGGGTTCATCGCGGGCCTCGTTCAGTAGATGACCGGCTCGGGCGTCGGTGCGTCGCCCTGCAGGAAGTCGAAGTCGCAGCCTTCGTGGGCCTGCGTCACATGGGCACGGTAGAGC
>DASTJE010000159.1:0-6027 GCA_035716845.1 Burkholderiaceae bacterium | reverse complement strand
GCTCGGCAAGCACGTCGACTCGCTGATCATCATCCCGAACGACAAGCTGATCACCGAACTCGACCGCAACTTCCGCCTGACGGAGGCCTTCAAGGCCGCCAACCAGGTGCTGCAGGGGGCGGTGCAGGGCATCGCGGAACTCATCACGCGCCCCGGCCTGATCAACGTCGACTTCGCCGACGTGCGCACGGTGATGTCCGAGATGGGCATGGCCATGATGGGCTCGTCGGCCGCCAGCGGCGATGGCCGGGCGCGTCTGGCTGCCGAGGCCGCAATCAGCAGCCCGCTGCTGGAGGACATCAACCTGTCCGGGGCCCGTGGCATTCTGGTGAACATCACGGCCGGACTCGACATGTCGATCGGCGAGTTCGAGGAAGTCGGCAACGTGGTGCGGGAACTCGCCTCGCCGGACGCGTGCGTCGTGATCGGGACGGTGATCGATCCGGATCTGAGTGACGAGATGCGCGTCACGGTGGTCGCCACCGGGCTCGACCGCAAGCCGGCGCGCACCTCCCAGGAACGCCCGGCCGAGCGGGTCGTGGAACGGCCGATGGAAGTCGTGCGCACCGGCACCGACCCCTACAAGCGCTACGAGCAGCCGACCGTGATGCGCAACACCGACCGCCGCCGCGACGGCGTACAGCCGTTTCGCGACAGCGACATGGAGTACCTGGAGATCCCGGCATTCCTTCGCCGCCAGGCGGATTGAAGCAACCGGGCCGGTACGCGGCCCGGTGCTAGACTTTGTGACCGGAGCGTGACGGACACTCGCCATCACGCCGTGCCAAGGATGTCCTCCGCCACGTGATCAGACAACGCACGCTCAAGAACACCATCCGAGCCACCGGCGTCGGCCTGCACACCGGGGCGCGGGTGCAGCTCACGCTGCACCCGGCGCCTGTGGACAGTGGCATCCGCTTCCGCCGGGTTGACCTCACACCCAATGTGGTGATTCCGGCCAGTGCCGAGCGGGTCGGCGACACGCGGCTGTCGACCACACTGGAGTTCGGCGACGCCCGTGTCAGCACCGTCGAGCATCTGCTGTCCGCGCTGGCTGGCTTGGGCATCGACAATGCACTGATCGACGTCGACGCCCCCGAAGTGCCGATCATGGACGGCTCGGCCGGGCCGTTCGTGTTTCTGATCCAGTCGGCCGGCATCTGCGAGCAGGACGCTCCCAAGTCCTTCCTGCGCGTGCTGCGGCCGATCGAGATCCGCGAAACCGGCCGCTGGGTGCGTCTGGAACCCTACGAGGGCTTCCGGGTCGGCTTCGAGATCGAATTCAGTCACCCCGCCTTCGCCGGCAAGCCGGCGCGCGCCGAGGTGGATTTCTCGTCCACGGCGTTCCTGCGCGAGATCAGCCGTGCCCGCACGTTCGGGTTCATGCACGAGATCGAGGCGCTGCGCGCGCAGGGTCTGGTGCTCGGCGGCAGCGTCAAGAACGCCGTGGTGGTGGACGAGGCGCGCATCCTGAACGAGGACGGCCTGCGGTATCGCGACGAGTTCGTGAAGCACAAGGTGCTGGATGCCATCGGCGACCTGTACCTGCTCGGCCGCAGCCTGATCGGCGCCTTCTCGGGCTTCAAATCCGGGCACGCGCTCAACAACAAGCTGCTGCGGGCGCTGTTGGCCGATCATCGCAACTACGAAATCGTTACCTTCGATTGCGCACAGGATCTGCCTATCTCGTACATCGAGGCTGCCGCCGCAGCCTGAGGCTAAAAGCGGCCGGTCTGACGCGCGCGGGCGAGATCGGCGTACCAGGCATCCAGCCGCTCGGCGGTGATGCGGTACCCAAACGTCGAAAATGGCTCACCGTGCAGTTGTGCGCGCCCGTCGGCGATCAGCATCGGCACCCGCACCACCCCGCAGGCCTTGGCAAGTCCGAGGTCCATGCCGATTTCGATGTCCCGCTGCGGGTCTTCGAAATCCCGCAACCACGCGTTGACATCGAGACCCACGTCGCGCGCGCAGCGCGTCAGCACATCCGGATCGGCCACGTTGTCGCAATCGCTCAGATGCGCCACTTGCGCGCGGTCGAAGAAATCCCAGTGCCCCTGCTGACCTGCCTGCCTCTCGGCCGCCTTGCAGCCCCGCTGCGCCGGCATCGAATACGGGTACTCGAAGTCCCGGCTCATCATGAGTTCCGGCCGAATGCGGTGTTCGTGCTCGACGCGCACCGCGTCCCCCCAGTGCTGCAGGACGATCTCCTGCTTGGCCGCCTGAGGGTCAGGAAACAGGCGCGTGAACAGCGCGCGATCCGTGCCGAGCGGCCAGGCGCGATGCGTCACCTCCACCTGCGGGTGCGCGGCGACGAAGGCGCGCACCCGTTCGGAGGCGTTGAAGCACCAGCAGGACAGGACGTCGTGGAAGAACTCGATCTTCACCGACAGCATGGACGGACCTCTCCTCAGACCGCCACAGCCACGGCGGATGTTGATGACCCGGCGCGGCGCAATAGCGCCCCGCAGTTGAGCCGTTCCTTCAACGGCGCATACAATCGGGCGTTTACCGAGCGACGGGTTGACGAGAACTGAATGGCAAAGGAAGAAGGCATCGAGATGCAGGGGACGGTGGTCGAGACCCTGCCCAACACCACGTTTCGGGTGCGCCTCGAAAACGGTCACGTGGTCACCGCGCACATTTCCGGAAAGATGCGCAAGCACTACATCCGCATTCTGACCGGCGATCAGGTCACCGTGTCTCTTACGCCCTACGATTTAACGAAGGGTCGCATCACCTACCGCGCCCGCTGACGCGGGATTACCAGCGCGCGTTCTGAGCCAAGACGCTGCCCGGCGTTGCGGCCGGACAGCGCGGGCAACTGATCAGGCTTCCTCTTCCGCCACGCGCGCCGGGCGGGGCGCCGCCTCGCACTCGATCACCAGCTCGCCATCCGGGCAGCTGACGCTCACGGTGCCGCCGGCCAGCAGCTTGCCGAACAGCAGCTCGTCCGCCAGCGCGCGCCGGATCTTGTCCTGGATGAGCCGCGCCATTGGCCGCGCACCCATCTTGGCGTCGTAGCCGTGCTCGGCCAGCCAGGCCCGGGCGTCCTCGTCCACCTCGACGGTGACGCGGCGCGGTTCGAGCTGGGTCTCAAGCTCCACGATGAACTTGTCGACTACGCTGGCGATGATCTGCGGCGTCAGGCCGTGGAAGCGCACGATGCCGTCGAGACGGTTGCGGAATTCCGGCGCGAACAGCCGGTTGATGGCCTCCATGTCATCGCCGCTGTGGTCCTGCCTGGTGAAGCCGACCGAGGCCCGCGCCGTCATCTCGGCGCCCGCGTTGGTGGTCATGATGATGATGACGTTGCGGAAGTCCGCCTTGCGGCCATTGTTGTCGGTGAGCGCACCGTGGTCCATGACCTGCAGCAGCAGGTTGAACACGTCCGGGTGAGCCTTCTCGATCTCGTCCAGCAGCAGCACGGCGTGCGGGTGCTTGTTGATAGCTTCGGTGAGCAGGCCTCCCTGATCGAAACCGACGTAGCCCGGCGGGGCACCGATCAGGCGCGACACGGTGTGCCGCTCCATGTACTCGGACATGTCGAAACGGATCAGCTCGATGCCAAGCGCGAGCGCCAGCTGGCGGCTGAGTTCGGTCTTGCCGACGCCGGTCGGGCCCGCGAACAGGAACGAGCCGATCGGCCGCGTCTGCGGACCCAAGCCCGAGCGCGCCATCTTGATGGCGGCGGTCAGCGTGTCGATCGCCTCTTCCTGTCCGAACACCGTCATCTTGAGGTTGCGGTCGAGCGTGCGCAGCTTCTCCATGTCGGTGCTGGACACCTGCTTTGGCGGAATGCGCGCGATGCGCGCGACCACCTGCTCGACGTCGCCGACGCCGATGACCTTCTTGCGCTTGCTCGGCGGCAGCACGCGCTGCGCGGCGCCGGCCTCGTCGATGACGTCGATGGCCTTGTCCGGCAGGAAGCGCTCGTTGATGTAGCGCGCTGACAGCTCCGCCGCGGCGGTCAGCGCCGCGTTGGTGTAGCGCACGTTGTGGTGCTGCTCGTACTGGCCGCGCAGGCCGCGCAGGATCTGCACCGTCTCGGGCACGCTCGGCTCGCCGACGTCGATCTTCTGGAAGCGCCGTGACAGCGCGCGGTCCTTCTCGAAGATGCCGCGGTATTCCTGGTACGTGGTCGAGCCGATGCACTTGAGCTCGCCCGACGCCAGCACCGGCTTGATGAGGTTCGACGCATCCATCACGCCGCCCGACGCGGCGCCGGCACCGATGATGGTGTGAATCTCGTCGATGAACAGGATCGAGCCCGGATCCTTCGACAAATCCTTCAGCACCGTCTTCAGACGCTTCTCGAAATCGCCGCGGTACTTGGTGCCGGCCAGCAGCGCACCCATGTCGAGCGAGTAGACGGTGCAACTGGCGAGCGCGTCCGGCACCTCGTTTTCGACAATGCGCTTGGCCAGGCCTTCGGCCAGCGCGGTCTTGCCAACGCCAGCTTCACCGACGAACAGCGGGTTGTTCTTGCGACGGCGGCAGAGGATTTTCATCGTACGTTCGATCTCGTCGGCGCGGCCGATGAGCGGATCTATACGGCCCTGACGCGCCTGCTCGTTCAGGTTCACCGCGAACTTGTCGAGAGCCGACTTGGCGCCGCCCTCGCCCTGGCTGTCGTCTTCCGGGGTGGCCTGGGATTCGTTCTCGTCGCCTTCGTTCACTTTGGATATGCCGTGTGCGATGTAGTTGACGACATCCAGCCGGCTGATGCCCTGCTTGCCCAGCAGGTAGACGGCGTGGGATTCCTTCTCGCTGAAAATCGCCACCAGCACGTTGGCGCCGGTGACCTCGCGCTTGCCGGACGCCTGCACGTGGAACATGGAGCGTTGCAGGACGCGCTGGAAGCCGATGGTCGGCTGCACGTCGCGTTCGTCGCCTTCCGGCAGCAGTGGCGTGTTCTTGTCGATGAAAGCGCCAAGTTCCCGGCGCAACCGGTCGATGTCCGCACCGCAGGCACGCAGCACCGAGGCCGCCGAGGGGCTGTCCAGCAGCATCTGCAACAGGTGCTCGACGGTCATGAACTCATGCCGCTTCTCGCGCGCCTGCCGAAACGCCTGGTTCAGGGTGAATTCGAGTTCGTGACTGAGCATGTCAGGCTACTTCCATATCGCATTGCAGGGGATGCTCGTTCTCGCGCGAGTACTGCACAACCTGTGCCACCTTGGTTTCCGCGATCTCGCGCGTGTACACGCCGCACACGCCCTTGCCGCGCGTGTGCACATGCAGCATGACTTGCGTGGCGCGCTCGCGGTCGAGGCTGAAGAACCGTTCGAGCACGTGCACCACGAACTCCATCGGCGTGTAGTCGTCGTTCAACAGCACCACCTTGTACAGCGGCGGCTGGTCTACCTTGGGCCGGGCCTCGCGGACGTCGAGCGCGCCGTCGTTGCCCTGTCGTTGCCGATTACTCATAACGGTTCACTGCCACCTCTAGCCGCCTGGGCGGGGCGGCATGGCGCCGACAGGCAGGGCTTGCGGCCAATGCTGCGATTGCGCCTGCGCCTTGTCAACACAGCGTTTGACGGGGTTTGTCAAGGAAAATTCGGTGTAGACTTTCGCCTTTAGAAGCAGCCGCCCCGTCGGCTGTTTTGCTTTTATGGGGTAGTGAAATGTCTGGCCAGGATGGGGCCCTGATGGCCACCTATGCCCGTCAGGCGGTGGCTTTCGAGCGCGGTGCCGGCGTCTGGTTGTGGGACACGCAGGGCGAGCGGTACCTCGACGCGCTGTCAGGCATCGCCGTGTGCGGCCTGGGCCACGCGCACCCGGACGTGGCGCGCGCCATTGGCGACCAGGCGGCCACGCTCGTTCACACCTCGAACCTCTACCAGGTGCCTCTGCAGGGACAGCTTGCCGCGCGACTGACGGCGCTGTCGGGGCTGGAGCAGGCGTTCTTCTGCAACTCCGGCGCCGAGGCCAACGAAGCGGCCATCAAGATCGCGCGCAAGTACGGCCACGCCCGCGACATCGCCGTGCCGACCATCGTTGTGGCCGAGGGCAGCTTTCACGGCC
>DASTJE010000158.1:0-2809 GCA_035716845.1 Burkholderiaceae bacterium | reverse complement strand
GGCGAGCTCGGCGGTGGCCGACACGATGGCCCCGCCGACCACGTCGCTGTGGCCGTTCAGGTACTTGGTGGTGGAGTGCAGCGCCAGATCCGCGCCAAGCTCCAGCGGGCGTTGCAGGTAGGGGCTCAGGAACGTGTTGTCGGCGCAGGTGAGGATGCCGCGCGGGCGGGCCAGCGCACACACGGCGGCGATGTCGGTCAGGCGCAGCAGCGGGTTACTCGGGGTCTCGATCCAGATGAGCGCGGTGTCTTTTTCGATGGCCGCCTCGATGGCGGCAAGGTCGCCCATGTCGACCAGCGAGAAGCGCAGCCCGCGCGCCGGCAGCACGTTGGCGAACAGCCGATAGGTGCCGCCGTAAATGTCGTTGCCGGCGATCACGTGCGCGTCCGCCGGCAGCAGGTGCAGCACGGTGGTGATGGCCGCCATGCCGGTGGCAACAGCCGTGGCGCCGGCGCCGCCTTCAAGGCTCGCGAGGTTCTCTTCGAGCGCGTCGCGGGTCGGGTTCCTGGTGCGCGTGTAGTCGTAGCCGGTGGTCTGCCGCGGGCCTTCGAAGTAGAACGTCGACGACGGGTAGATGGGCGTCACGACGGAGTTGTACTGCGCGTCCTTGTAGACGCCGCCGTGCACGCAGCGGGTGGCGAATTGCAGATCGTCGAGGGGGATGGTGCGCTTCATCGCTGGCGGGGGGCGGGATTCAAAGTGGGCGGGGCGCTAGTTTACCCGCCCCCCACGCTGCTTCTCCCCCTGGCGCTTCTCCCGCCGGCGCTACGGTGCCGTTGCCGACGTGTTCGTGAGCAGGTGGTCGGCCTCCTCCTGCATGGGCTTGCTCTTGCCGATCAGGCCCGCGGGCAGGCGCGGCAGCGCGCTGATCAGCGACAGCAGCAGCGAACAGGCGTACGGGATCGCCTGCATCATCAGCATGATCGCCCACACCAGCAGATCCAGCGATTCGGTGCCCAGGCGCGTGACCACGGCCCACGCGGTGAAGGTGAGCGCCGCCAGCATCAGCGTTTCTTCCCGCGCGGCGTTGATGGCGGCGAGCAGGGCCTGCGTGTCGGCCCGCTTGGGGGTGCGGAAGAACGGCTTTTCCTTGATGACGAGGCCGGTCAGCACGGCGACGCCGATGGTGTGCGTGAGCGCCAGACCCGCCACCGCCGCGGCGATGGTCTGGCGGATGCTGGTGCCGACACGCGTGCGGTAGAGGTAAACGAGCTTGCCGAGCTTGAACACGAACAGCGTCAGGGGCAGGGCGGAGAAAATCAGCAGCGGCGGGTCGACGGTGCGCGGTGCCCACAGCATGCCGGCGGACCAGGCGAGCGCCGCGAGGTTGAAGATCACGTTGACGCCGTCGGCAAGCCACGGCAGCCAGCCGGCAACGAAGTGATAGCGCTGCCCGAGCGTGAGGCGCGAGCCGCCCTTGAGCAGCGACGACAGGTGCCGGCGCATGATCTGCACCGCGCCGAAGGCCCAGCGGAAGCGCTGTTTCTTGAAGTCGGTGAACGTGTCCGGCATCACGCCCTGGCCGTAGCTGGTGGGGATGTAGGTGGCGCCGAGCCCCTGCTCGAACACGCGCAGGCCCAGCTCGGCGTCCTCGGTGATGCACCACTCGGCCCAGCCGTCCAGGCGCTGCAGCACGTCCTTGCGCACCATGGTCATGGTGCCGTGCTGGATGATGGCGTTGCGCTCGTTGCGGGTGACCATGCCGATGTAGAAAAAGCCCCGGTATTCGGCGTAGATCATGGCCTTGAAGGCGTTCTCGTCGGCGTCGCGATAGTCCTGCGGCGCCTGCACGATGGCGACCCGGTCCTTCAGCAGGTCGGGGACCAGATCCTTCAGCCAGCGCCGGCCGACCTTGTAGTCGCTGTCGATCACCGCCACCACGTAGGCCGCCGGTGAGGTTTCGCGCAGCGCGAAGTTCAGGGCCCCGGCCTTGAAGCCGGCGAGCGGCGACACGTGGAAGAAGCGGAAGCGGCTGCCGAGCGTGCGGCAGTGTTCCTCGACCGGCTGCCAGACGGCCGGATCCCTGGTGTTGTTGTCGATCACCAGCACTTCGAAGCGCGGGTAGTCCAGCCGCGCCAGCGCGTCGAGCGTCTCGATCATCATCTGCGGCGGCTCGTTGTACGCCGGCACGTGGATGGACACGAACGGCAGCAGCGAGTCATCGAGGTGGGTCGGCGTAAGCAATCTGCGGTGCTGTTTCAGCCACAGCGCCTCGGCCCACTCGTGCGCCTCGGCGAACAGGATCACGATGACGCCGATCATGCCGAGCACCAGCAGCACGCCCACCACCACCGAGGTGATGGTCATGTACTGGTTGGCGTAGTCGTAGATGATCCAGACCACTGCGGTGGCGGCCGAGTAGGCGACCACGGCCAGAAAACTGCGCCCGCGCCGTCGCATCAGGCGACTGTCGATCAGCAGCAGGCCGAACACGACCACCGCCACCAGGATCGAAATGCCGGCCAGCATCGGCCAGTCGGGAATCTCGACGATGGGGGCCGAGAACGGGAACTTCGGCGCGCGCTTCGCGTCGTACACGCCCCAGTAGGCGCCGACGCCGCTTTCCACGCCGTGCTTCCAGGGCTGATCGAACGCCTCCATCAGGTAATAGGTCACCTTCTCGGCGTTGGCGCGGATCAGGAACTGGCGCAGGAAAATCGCCTCGTTCGCGGTCGAGGCGACCGCGCCCTGGCGCGTGCGCCCGTTACTCGGCCAGCCCACTTCGCCGATGATGACGTCCTTGTCCGGGAACGCCTTCTTCACCTCGTCCAGGCGCTGGAACACATAGTCGACGGCCATCTCCACCGGC
>DASTJE010000157.1:0-3453 GCA_035716845.1 Burkholderiaceae bacterium | reverse complement strand
AGATGCTGCAAGCGCGCACGGAGCTGTCGGCCGGCGACATCGCCAAGCGCGTCGAGGCGCTCATCGTGACGCGCGGCGGCAAGGGCTCGAGCGTGTACACCGGCGGCCACCGCATTGACATCCCGGCGGTGAAACCGGCCGCGGTCAACGACCCGACGGGCTGCGGCGACGCCTACCGCGCAGGGCTGCTGTACGGCCTGCTGCACGAACTCGACTGGCCGACCACTGGCCGCATCGCGGCGCTGCTCGGCGCGATCAAGATCGAGCACCACGGCACGCAGAACCACCACTTCACACGCGACGACTTCGAGCGGCGCTTCATGGCGGAGTTCGGGCACGGCTTCTGAGCGCCGGCCGGGCCTGGCTCAGCCCCGCCCGCCGCGATCAGTAACCTCCACCTCTTCCACCTGAGCCACGGCGGACAGGCCGCGACGGCGCATCAGAGCCTCCAGGCTGTTCACCGGCGGCGCCTCGACTTCGGTCGCCTCCACTTCGACGGCCCCTGTCTCGAAGGCCTCAACGTCGACGGCCTCAACGTCGACGGCCTCGACTTCGAACGGCTCCGGTTCGACGGTCTCGGCGACCGCGCCGGCTTTGGCCGACTTCGAACCGGACCTGCCATTTGCCTTGGGCGGTGCATCTTCGGTCACCGGCGCGGCCACGTCGGCGGCCTCGACGGTCAGGGCGGGCTCATCGACCATGACATCGGCGTTGGCCGCATCGGCCGCGTCGAGTTCTACCGTCATCGCCTGCGCATCAGACTCTTCGACTTCCGGCATCGCGAGCGGCTCGGCGACGGCGTCCATCTGCGCCGGCAGATCGAGCGGCGCGATGTCTGCCTGCGACAGTTCCGCGGCCAGGTCTTCGAGGCTGATGGTTTCTTCGGCGAGCTCCACCACGATGGCCACGTCATCGATAGCCTCGGGCGGCGCGCTGGTCGGCCGGGCTGCCTGCTGTGCGACCAGCCGGACCGGCGGCGCCGGCTTGTCGAGCTCCACCACGCTCACGGCGCCGCTCGGCACCGCCAGCGGCTCGTCGACACCGAGCAACTCATCGATCGCCGACTCCTGATCCCAGTCCCACACGGGCTCACCGGCCTGCGCCCGGTCAAGAATCGTTTCGAGCGTCTCCAGGAACGCCTCCTGCTCGAACATCGACACCCCGACCTGGTCCATGCCCTGACGCAGACGGCGCGTCATGCGCGGGCGCAGTTCCATCAGGCGTTGCCGGGCGGCGCCCTCCTTGGGACTGACGCTCCACAGCAGCGCGTCCGCGGTCGCCAACGCCTGGCGCCAGGGTGATGCCTCCGGCCCGTGGCCTTCGAGGCAGTTCACCAGGTATTGCATCCAGTGCGTGCCGAGGAAGTCATCCACCGGGTCCGGCAGCCGACCGACCTGCTGACGGCGCTCGCCGAGTTCGGCCTCGACCCGCGCCGCGAGACTGCGGCGCTGCGCGTTGAGTGACTGCGCCGAATCCGCCGCCGGCAGGGCGAGCGTGCGCAGGTCGAGCAGGCCGGTCTCGGCGGCGATCGCGAACGCCCTGTGGTCGTCCATGCAGGCTTCGCCGACGCTGTCGACGAGCGCTTCGAGCACCTGCCGCTGCTGCGGCATCGGCGGCTCCTGCCAGCCGCGGGTGACGGCGATCAGCTGATCGAAGAAGCGCCGCCCGAGGTGCGAACGACGCGCCAGCATGGCGCGGTCGCGCAGCGCCAGGCGCAGGAACGGGATCTGCAGGCGCGCGATGCACAGGCGCGCGGACACCGGCACGGCGCTGTCGTTGAACACGCCGTCGAACAGCAGCGCGACCATGTCGAGCACGATCTGCTGCGAGGGATCGCCGGTGCCGCCGTCAACCGGCCGGGTGGCGAAACGGGCAAGGTCGATCGACGCCGAACGGCTGCGACTGCCGGGCTGGTCGTGCTGTTGCAGCGTGGCGAGCAGCTTGGTGGCCTCGCTGCCGGATGCGTTGCCGCCGCCTGCCAGCGCCTGCTGAATCAGCGCGCTGATATCAAGATCGCCACGCTGGCCGGCCTCGTTCACCAGCGCGTCCAGCGCCGGCAGGTCAGCTGCCTGCGGCACCTGGCTCGCCTTGGGCGCTGCGGGCGGCCGGTCGAGCGCCACCGCGAGATCCCGATACAGACCAGGCAGAGCCGCGCCCACGTGGCGCTCGAACAGCATCAGCAGGATTCGCCGCACGCTCGGCTCGGTGAGCGTGTCCCTGAAGGCCGCCTCGAAGGCGGCAAATACCTGCCGTGGCCCGAGCACCTCGTCGCCATCCGGCACCCCGACGAGCAGCGCCAGACTGGCGCGAATGGCGCGCAGCGGATCGGCGCAGGCCGTTTCGGCCTGTCGGACCGCCGCCGTCAGCGCGACCGCTTCGTCAAGATCGTTGCCGCCGAGCTGGCGCGTCAGCGGGCCCTCGCCCCGTTCCAGCGCCTGCCAGCAGCCGAGAACGCGGTCGGCAAAGCGCCGATCGATGGCCTCTCGCCCGAGCCGGAGCTCGCGAATGGCGTCGAACGAGACACCGCGCTCGAACTCGCTCTGGTTGCTCTGCGCGAGATCGAACAGCGCATCTTCGAGCCGCGTGAGCATGCTCGCGAAGACGCCCTGCAAGGCGGCCAGAAAGCCGCTGCGAGGACCCGCAAGGCCCAGCGCCTCGTCGTCGCGGTCGACGCGGGCCTCAATCAGCTTCCCGGCGCTCATGGGCACTCTCGTGATGGCTGGGTCTGACGGCGATCAGGCATGTGGCGCTCAGGCGAAGCAGCGCTGCCAGCGCGCCAGGTCGTCCCCCGGGACCGGCACCAGCTCGATGCCGTGCAGGAAATCCGGCGACACGGCGCGCGACCAGCGCACCTCGCCGCACAGAAAGAACTTGCCGGGCACGCCGCTCACGTTGACCCACAGCTCGATCCGCACCCCGGGCGCGAGGGGCTGGCCGAGCCACAGGCCAAGCCCGCCCGAGGACACGTCGCAGGTGCGGGACGGCAAGGTCGCACCGGCCAGCTCGGGCGCGCCGACCGCGCTCACGATCTGCACCAGCAGGCGCTCGTCGCGGGATCGCCGCCGGCTCGTGCGACGTTCGTCGCCGCTTGCGGGCGCACTGTGCTCGGAGAGCGAAACGATGGAAGCTGTCATGGGAGGCCGACCCTTATCCGGTTCACCGTGAAGGGCATATCGGACCAAAGGACCAAAACCTTTATGGCGAGACCAAAAAATTCAGTGCAGGAGCCGGATCAATCGCACGCCCGGTGGCTGATTGGCCGGGCACCCCCTGCAAGGGGCGCTATCGGCCGCGCGCCGCGCTGCCCGAAGCGAGCGCGTGCGCCGCGCGCGTGGTCTGCGGCAATCGGTAACGGGTGGTGCAGGCCATGACCCAGTCGATCGCTCGTTCCAGGCTCACGCGGTGGCCGACCGACACGTAGATCGGCTTCACGCCGGCGCGGCTGCGCAGCAC
>DASTJE010000156.1:0-5137 GCA_035716845.1 Burkholderiaceae bacterium | reverse complement strand
CTGCACGCGGCTGTGGAAGGCGTGGTTGTCGCGGTAGTAGCCGTCGATGTCGCCCGCGGCCGCATGCGCCTCCAGTCGCTCGTGCAGCAGGCGCAACTCGGCGAGGTCGGCGCCGCTGGCGCGCAGCGCGGCCTCGTGCGCGCAACGTCCTTCGAGCAGCGCCATCACCGGGAACAGGGTGTCGGCGTCGGCATCGGTCAGGCTCACCACGCGGCTGCCGCGCCCGGGCACCAGCTCGACCAGACCTTCGGCCGCCAGCACCTTGAGTGCCTCGCGCAAGGGCGTGCGGCTGACCTGCCAGGCCACGGCAAGCGCCTTCTCGTCGATGTACTCGCCGGGGGCGAGCTGGCGCTCGAACACCATCGCGCGCAGGCGCTCGGCCACGCTGTCGTGCAGCGTGTGGCCGCGCTGCAGCGGCGCGGCCGCCGCGGCGGCGCTGCGCGCGGCGGCGACAGGTGAAGGGGCGGTCCGGGCCATGGCGCAATGTAACTCTGTAATTACAGTGACATCGCACGGGAAATCCCGGGGCGCCGCGCCAGACCTGCCGTCGTGGCCGATAGAGTAGGAGCGACCAGTTTCGAAGAAGGAGGGTTGTCGATGAGCCGATTCGTGCTGGTGCACGGCGCCTGGGGCGGCGCCTGGATCTGGCGCCATGTGCTCGGTCCGCTGCGTGCGGCGGGCCACGAGGTGCACGCGGTCACCCTCACCGGCGACGGCGAGCGCGCCCACCTGCGCCGGCCCGACATCACGCTGCAGACCCACGTCGACGACGTGCTCGGGCTGGTGGAAGCCGAAGAACTCGAAGAGGTCGTGCTGGTGGGCCACAGCTATGGCGGCATGGTGATCACCGGCGCGGCCGACCGCCTGCTCGCACATTCGCCCGCGCGCGTTCGCCACCTGGTGTACGTCGACGCGATGGTGCCGGTGCCCGGCGAAGGCTGGGGCGCCGGCCACCCGAGCGAGATCGTGCAGGCGCGTCTGGCGGCCGCGCGCGCGCACGACAACGCGCTGCCGCCGCCCGACCCGGCCGACTTCGGCCTCGCGGGCGCGGATCGCGACTGGCTGCTGAGGCGCCAGGTGCCGCACCCCTTCGGCATGTACCGCGTGCCGCTGCACTTCGACGGCGAACGCTGGGCGCGCGTGCCACGCACCTTCGTCGACTGCACCGCCCCCGCCTACCCGACCATCGACGCGATGCGCCGGCGTGTGCGCGAGCAGCCCGGCTGGCGCGTGGTGGAGATCGCCACCGGCCATTGCCCGATGGTGAGCACGCCCCAGGACCTGCTGCGCGTGCTGCTCGACTGCGTCTGAGCGGATGCCGGTCGGCGCGGCGCACGGCTGCGAGAATGGCGGTTCCCCTCACGCTCCCGCACACCCCATGACCACCGCCTACCCCGACACGCGCCTCCTCATCGACGGCCAGTGGTGCGACGCTGCCGACGGCCGCACGCTGGCCGTGGTCAACCCGGCCACCGGAGCCGAGATCGGCCGCGTGGCCCATGCCGGCATTGCCGACCTCGACCGCGCGCTGGCCGCGGCGCAGCGCGGCTTCGCCACCTGGCGCAACGTGCCGGCCATCGAGCGCGCCAAGACGATGCGCGCCGCCGCGGCGCTGGTGCGCGAACGCGCCGACGCGATCGCCACCTGCATGACGCAGGAGCAGGGCAAGCCGCTGGCGGAATCGAAGGCCGAGACGCTGGCCGCGGCCGACATCATCGAGTGGTTCGCCGACGAAAGCCGCCGCATCTACGGCCGCGTCGTGCCGCCGCGCAACCTCGCGATCCAGCAGACCGTGCTCAAGGAACCCGTGGGCCCGGTGGCCGCCTTCACGCCCTGGAACTTCCCGATCAACCAGGTGGTGCGCAAGGTCAGCGCGGCGCTGGCCACCGGCTGCTCGATCATCGTCAAGGCGCCCGAGGAGACGCCGGCCTCGCCGGCCGGTCTGCTGCGGGCCTTCGTCGACGCCGGCGTGCCGGCCGGCGTGGTCGGCCTGGTCTACGGCAACCCGGCCGAGATCTCGGGCTACCTGATCCCGCACCCGGTGATCCGCAAGATCACCTTCACCGGCAGCACGCCGGTGGGCAAGCAGCTGGCCGCGCTGGCGGGGCAGCACATGAAGCGCGCGACGATGGAGCTCGGCGGCCACGCGCCGGTGATCGTGGCCGAGGACGCCGACATCGCCCAGGCCGTCAAGGCCGCGGGGGCGGCCAAGTTCCGCAACGCGGGCCAGGTCTGCATCTCGCCGACGCGCTTCCTGGTGCACAACGCGATCCGCGCCGACTTCGTCGAGGCCATGGTGGCGCATGCGCGCTCGCTCAAGGTCGGCGAGGGCCTGCAGCAGGGTGTGACGATGGGCCCGCTGGCCAACACGCGCCGCCTGGCGGCAATGCAGCAGTTCACCGAGGACGCGCTGCAGCGCGGCGCCAAGGTGGCCGCCGGCGGCGAGCGCCTGAGCGGCGCGGGCAACTTCTTCGCCCCCACGGTGCTGACCGAGGTGCCGCTCGACGCGCGCGTGTTCAACGAGGAGCCGTTCGGACCGATGGCCGCGGTGCGCGGCTTCGACACGCTGGACGAGGCGATTGCCGAGAGCAACCGCCTGCCCTACGGCCTGGCGAGCTACGCCTACACCAAGTCGCTCGCCACCGCGCACCAGCTGGCGCAGCGGCTCGAAGTGGGCATGCTGTGGGTCAACCAGCCGGCGCTGGCGGTGCCCGAGATGCCCTTCGGCGGCGTCAAGGACTCGGGCTACGGCAGCGAAGGCGGCCCCGAGGCGCTCGAGGCCTACCTGGTCACCAAGTCGGTGTCGATCCTGTGCAGCTGAGCCCGGCCACGCTCAGCGTGGCGGCACCGCCCAACGCTCCTCATGCGAGCCGCGCGGCGGCGGCCGGAAGCAGCAGGCCGTCCACGCCAGGCTGATGGCCTCGCCGAGCACGGCCTTGGCCGACTCGCTGCCGGTCCACCAGTGCAGCGGGTCGGACTCGAGCGGCGTGCCGGCGACGATGCCGATGCGCGTGCCCTCGCCGAACGCGAGCTGGTACATCCAGCGCGTGCGCCGCGCGTGCGGCCCCAGGCTGTAGACGTCCAGCGCCGCCGGCAGCGCTCCCTGCGCGCGCAGGCCGTCGCGCACCCACACCGCGCTGGCGTAGGTACGGTTCTGCGCCGTGGGCGGCGTGGGCAGCGCGCGCACCGAGACACCCGGCAGGCGCGCGCGCAGCACCGCGGCGGCGCGCTCGGCGAAGTTCTCGAAGCGGTTGAACGGGTCGTTGATCGGCCCGCCGCTGGTGGCCACCTGCGTGTAGCCACGGGCACGCGCGAAGGCCGCGGCGGCCTCGAGTTCGGGCACCGCGAGCCAGCCCTCGACCACCAGCACGCGCGCCGGTGCACCCTCGGCGCCATCGATCGGCTCGGTGACCGAGAGCCATCCGCCCAGCCCGCGCCCCGCCAGGACGCACAACGCCGCGACCACGCCCAGCAGCAGCAGCAGGCTGCGCCAGGTGGGCAGGACGATCTCGCGGCGGCGAAACCAGGCGGACATCGCGTTCAGTGTCGCAGGGCGCCGCCCCTGCGATCTCAGGTCAGCGCAGGAAGCGCCCGTCGCGGCCGACGATCGAGATGTCGGCGTAGTCCATGCCCGTGTGGTCGGTGGGCGAGAACCCGACCTCGACGCCACCGAGATCGAAGCGCGACATGCCCTCCAGCGCCTTGACGATGCGCTCGGGCGTCGGCTCCTTGCCGGCGCGCTTGAGCGCCTCGACCAGCACGCGCGCCGCGGCATAGCCTTCCATCATCGACGGCGTCACCGTCTCGATGCCCTTGGCGCGCGCCAGCGCGGTCAGGTCGCGCACCATCGGCATCGCGGTGTTGCGCTCCGACGGGAAGACCTGCGTCACGATGGTGCCCTGCGCCGCATCACCCAGGGCCTTGATGAAGCCGCCCGAGGCGTTGTTCGACAGCGTGACGATCTGGGCCCGCACGCCGGCCGCGCGCAGGGCCTTGGTGCCGTCGGCCACGTGCTGCTGCGAGCCGACGAACACCACCGCCTGCGGCTGCTTGGCCTGCGCGGTCGTCACGAGTTCCGCGAAATCGGGCTTGCTGCGGTCGTACTTGAGGTGGAAGGCCGGCTCGATCTTGGCCGCCTCGAAGCCGCGCTTGGCACCTTCGACGCCGTCGTTGCCGAAGGAATCGGACACCTGCACCAGGCCGATGCGCTGCATCGACATCGACGCCAGCTGGCGCACCGCATGCTCGGCCTCGCGCTGGTAGCTCGAGCGCACGTTGAAGACCCAGGGGTTGACGGGCCTGTGCAGCAGCATGGCACCGGTGCTCGGCGCGATCAGCGGCACCTTGTACTGCGCCAGCAGGGGCAGGATGGCCTCGGTGTGCGGCGTGCCGCGCGTCAGGAACAGGGCCGAGACCCTCTGCTCGTCGAGCAGCCTGGCGGCGTTCTCCGCGGCCAGCTTGGGGTCGAACCTGTCGTCCAGCGTGATCAGTTCGATGCGCTGGCCGTTGACGCCGCCCTGCGCATTGGTCGCGTCGATCACGAGCCGCGCGCCCTGCACCGTCTCGGCCACCGAGCCGGCGACGGTGCCGGTGAGGCCGGCGGTCTGGCCGATGCGGATCTGGGCCAGCACGGGCGCCGCGAGGGCTAGCGCCAGGGCCGCAGCGGCCAGGCGGGCGGGGATCAGGGCTTGGGGCATCGGCAATCCTGGGGCACGTCGGTGAACGCCAATGCTACGCAGCGCCGGCCCGTGTGGGTCGCCGGCACCGGCGGCGGACGTGAGCTTCTCACGCCGCGGCAGGGTCAATCGCGCCCTCCTAGAATCTTCGGCCCTGTCCCCGGAGCCCCCTCATGAGCGGCCTGATCCGCATCCGCGGCGCACGCCAGCACAACCTCAAGAACCTCGACCTCGACATCCGCACCGGCGAGCTGACGGTGGTCACGGGGCCGAGCGGCTCGGGCAAGTCGAGCCTGGTGTTCGATACGTTGTACGCGGAAGGCCAGCGCCGCTATGTCGAGACCTTCTCGGCCTACGCCCGGCAGTTCCTCGACCGCATGGACCGGCCGGCCGTGGACCGGGTGGACGGCGTGCCGCCGGCCATCGCCATCGACCAGACCAACCCGGTGCGCACCAGCCGC
>DASTJE010000155.1:0-2584 GCA_035716845.1 Burkholderiaceae bacterium | reverse complement strand
ACCACCACCGAGTAGGGCGGGACGCGGCCGTAGCTGACTTCGCCGGTGGCGCGATCGTAGATCTTCGTCGACTGGCCGATGAACACGCCCATCGAGATCACCGAGCCCTCGCCGACGATCACGCCCTCGACCACCTCAGCGCGTGCGCCGATGAAGCAGTTGTCCTCGATGATCGTCGGGTTGGCCTGCAGGGGTTCCAGCACGCCGCCGATGCCGACGCCGCCGGACAGGTGCACGTTCTTGCCGATCTGCGCGCACGAGCCCACCGTCGCCCAGGTATCGACCATGCTGCCTTCGTCGACGTACGCGCCGATGTTTACGTAGGACGGCATGAGCACGACATTCCTGCCGATGAAGCTGCCGCGCCGCGCCATGGCCGGCGGTACGACGCGATACCCGCCGGCCTCGAAGTCGGCGCGCGAGAAGTTCGCGAACTTGGCGGGCACCTTGTCGAAATAGCGCGTGACGTTCGTCATGCCGCTGCCCGGGGCGCCCTCCTGCAGTACCTCGTTGGGTGCCAGCCGGAACGACAGCAGCACCGCCTTCTTGATCCACTGATGCGTCACCCACTCGCCGTCGAGCTTCTCGGCCACGCGCAGTTCCCCCCGGTCCAGCTTGTCGATCACGGTGTTGACCGCGACGCCGAATTCGCTGTCACGGTGGTGGATCAGCGGGTTGAGGGTTGCGCGTTGCTCCCACGCGGACTCGATGGCGGACTGGGTAGACTGGATATTCATGTTTTCGCGGTTCAGGTGGAGAGTTTCTTGATCAGGCGCGCCAGCCACGAATCGGCTGCGTCGGGCGCTGCCGCTGCCGGGGAGGCCGCAGCCGGCGCGCGCAGCGCGGCGACTTGTGCCTCCAGCTCCTGTTCGCGCCTTCTGTAGTGCTGGAAGCCCTTGTAGGTTTCGCGGTAGTCGTTGTAAGCCCATTCCTCGGCGTCGGTGAAAACCGACAGACGCGCCGGCAACGGCCAGCGATCCGCCGGGGCATTGCTGGCCAGGACAATCCAGTACAGCGGCGGCAGCGCGGCAGCCGGCGCGTCCGGCGCCGCCTGCGAAACGGTCCGGCAGTCGCCGCGCAGTCCGTCCTCGCCCTCGCAGATGATCGAGACAAAGGCATTGCGCTGCGACAACCAGCGCCGCGTCGCAAAGCGCGATGCGAGCAGCCCGTCGAACTGCTCGCGGTACAGTTCCTTGACGTGGAATTCGTTGGCAAAGCCGCGCTTGTCGCTGTATTCGGCCTTGTTGGGCGTGGAGATGACCAGCAGGCCATCGGGCTTGAGCACGCGCTTGAGTTCGTCGGCAAACGCCTCCTGCTCGCCGATGTGCTCGAGCGTCTCGAACGACACCGCGATGTCGAACTGGCCGTCGGCAAACGGCATCCGCGTACAGGAACCCTCGGCGAATTCGAGGTTTGCCCGATCGCGGTAAGCCGAGCGGGCATGCGCCACCGCCTCGGCCGAAACATCGAGGCCGGTCACGCGCAACGCGCCCCCGGCCAGCAGGGCGCTGCCATAGCCTTCCCCGCAGGCGACGTCGAGCACGCTCGCGCCGCTGACCCAGGGCAGGACAAAATGGTAGCGGTGCCAGTGCTCGTACCACATCTCACCCTGCGCGTTGGGGTGGCCCGGGACGAAGCGTTCACCGGTGAAGGGCAGGGGCTGGCTCATATAGACTGACGCACTTTCAGCGATTATAGGCGACCCCCCTTGGCCCACACGGCTACACACGCGCGGCACGACGCGGTCGCCATCACCTCGCTGCTGCTGGGCGCGACCACCTGGGGGGTGATCTGGTATCCGTTCCGCCAGCTCGAGACCGCCGGCGTGCATTCGACGCTGGCCACGTTGGCCACCTATGTCGTCGCCGTCGCCGTCGGCGCAATCGTCTTTCGCGGCGCCGTCGCGGAACTGCTCGCCCGCGCGCGGCCGATGTTGCCCATTGCCTTGAGCGCGGGGCTGGCCAACGTCGGCTTCCTGATTGCCGTGACCGGGACCGAGGTGGTGCGCGTGGTGCTGCTGTTCTACCTGGCGCCGCTGTGGACCGTGCCGCTGGCTTGGGTGCTGCTCAAGGAGCACCTGACTCGCGTCGGGTACCTCGTCGTGGTGCTGGCCATGACCGGCGCGGTGGTGATGCTCTGGCGCCCGGAACTGGGCATGCCCATGCCGAAAAATGCGTACGAGTGGATCGGCATGGCTGCGGGATTCTTCTTCGCCTGCAACAACGTGCTGGTGCGCAGGGCCGCCGGGGTTTCGCCGCCGGCCAAGGGGCTGTCGGCATGCATCGGCGTGCTGCTCGTGGCGCTTCCGGCGGCGCTGATGCTCGGCGGCCCGTCCGCCCGCTGGCTGCCCCTCGCCCTGGCCAATGCGTGGCTGGTCGCAACCATCGGCATTGCCTTGCTGGCCACGACGGTGGCGATGCAGTTCGGCCTGACGCGCGTTCCGGCCAACCGCGCCGCGGTGATCCTGCTGGCCGAATTGATCGTTGCCGCAATCGCCTCGCACCTGCTGGCCGATGAGGTGGTGCGCCTGACCGACTGGATCGGCGGCGCGTTCATCGTCGCCGCCGGGGTGCTGGCGACGCTC
>DASTJE010000154.1:0-2301 GCA_035716845.1 Burkholderiaceae bacterium | reverse complement strand
CCCTTTGCTGTTCATGGCCGACATCAACGGCTTCATGGTCGGCCGCGAGGCCGAGGAGGCCGGCATCGCCAAGCACGGCGCGAAGATGATCACCGCGATGACCTGCGCCAACGTGCCCAAGTACACGCTGATCATCGGCGGTTCCTACGGCGCGGGCTACCTTGCCATGTGCGGCCGCGCCTTCAAGCCCAACGCAATGATCATGTGGCCCAACGGCCGCGCCGCGATCATGGGACCCGATCAGGCTGCCACCACGCTGGCGATGGTCAAGGACGACCAGCACAAGCGCGACGGAACGAGCTGGACCGACGCTGAACGCGAGGCCTACAAGGCGCCGGTGCGCAAGACCTTCGAGGACTTTGCCAACGCCTACAACTTCGCGCGCAACACCTGGTGCGACCTGATCGTCGAGCCGGCCGAGACGCGCGACGTGATGGCAATGCTGCTGGATCTGGCCGGCCGGGTGCCGGCGGTTCCGTCGCGCTTCGGCGTGTTCCGCATGTAGGACTGGCGAAGCGACATGTTCAAGAAGATTCTGATTGCCAACCGCGGCGAAATCGCCTGCCGGATCGCCCGCACCTGCCGCCGCCTGGGCGTGGCTGCCGCGGGCGTGCACTCCGCGGCCGACCGCGACGCCCTGCATGTGCGCGAGATCGGCGAATCGGTCGAAATCGGCGGCGCCGCGGCGTCCGAGAGCTATCTGCGCATCGACGCGGTGATCGCCGCGGCCAAGGCCGTGGGCGCCGAGGCCATCCACCCGGGTTTTGGTTTCCTGGCCGAAAACGCCGCCTTCGCGCGCGCTGTCGAGGCGGCCGGGCTGGTCTTCATCGGCCCGACGCCCGAGGTCATCGAGCGTCTGGGCGACAAGGCCGCGGCCAAGCGCGAGGCCGAAGCCGCCGGCGTACCCATCGTGCCCGGCAGCCGGACACCGAGCACCGATCCGACCGAGATCGCCGCCACCGTGCGCCGCATCGGCCTGCCGGTGATGCTGAAGGCTGCCGCGGGCGGCGGCGGCAAGGGCATGCGCGGCATCGAGTCGCTCGACGGCCTCGAGCAGGAGATCGAGTCGGCGATGCGCGAGGCGAAAAACGCCTTCGGCGACGCCGGCCTGATCGTCGAGAAGCTGATCCGCCGTGGCCGCCACATCGAGATCCAGATCGCCGGCGACGGCCGAGGCAAGGTCATCCACCTGTACGAGCGCGAGTGCACGCTGCAGCGCCGCCATCAAAAGGTGATCGAGGAGGCGCCCGCCGCGAACCTCAGTGCCGCGATGCGCGAGCGCATGGCGTCCGACGCGGTGCGCCTGGGCGAGCGGCTCGCGTATCGGGGCGTCGGCACGGTCGAGTTCATCGTCGGCGAGCAGGACTACCACTTCCTCGAGGTCAACCCGCGGCTGCAGGTCGAGCACCCGGTCACCGAAGCGGTCACCGGCCTGGACATCGTCGAGCTGATGATGCGCATTACCTCCGGCGAGGGCCTGCCGCTGCGCCAGGATGAGGTGCGCATCAGCGGCCATGCCGTCGAGGCGCGCATCTGCGCGGAAGACCCGGCGGCCAACTTCCTGCCGTCCACGGGCCGGCTGTCGCAGGTGCGCTTTCCGCACGCCGGCGTGCGGGTCGAGACGGGTATCGAATCGGGCAGCGAGGTCACGCCTTTCTACGACTCGATGCTGGCCAAGCTGATCACGCACGCGCCCACGCGCCAGGAGGCGCTGGACCGGCTCGAACGCGCTCTCGACGAGACGGTGGTGTTTGGTGTCACCAGCAACATCGGCTTCCTGCAGCACCTGATCGACCTGCCCGAGACGCGCAAGGCGACCTTCCATACCCGGCTGATCGACGAGCAGATCGAAGGCTGGGCGCTGGACAAGGCGCGCCACGACGGCCAGACCCTGGCCATCGCGGCCGTGCAGTGGCTGCGCGGCCAGCGCGAGCACGAAGGCCGCAGCCGTTGGACAGGTTGGGCCGGCAGCGGCTGGCAGCTCGGCGCCGGGGACGACGGGCTGGCTCCGGTTCCCAGCCTGCATGTCGAGGCCACGGACGGCGTGAGCGCCGAGATCCGCTTCGGTCCGGTGGGCGCGGACGGCAGCGTGCTGGTCGGTGTCGACGACGCGCGGCTGCGCCTGCGGCTGGCGCCCGCCGATGCACCGGACCGATTCCTGGCGGTCGTCGACGGCCGGCGCGAGATGGTCAGCGTGCACGGCGACGGCGACATGCTGTACGTGCAGGACGGACGCGGCATGCACGCGCTGAAGGCGATTCCGTATCTCTCCTACATCAGCGCGTCGGCGCAGGCCAGCGG
>DASTJE010000153.1:0-20609 GCA_035716845.1 Burkholderiaceae bacterium | reverse complement strand
GATGAAGGCCTTGCGGTCGATCGCGTGCATGACCGCGCGCCGCACGCGCACATCGTCGAAGGGCTTCTTCTTGTTGTTGATCGCAACGATGCCCTTGCCCGCGGTGTTGCCGATCACGACCTCGAAGCGCTTGTCGCCCTGCAGCTGCTTGACCGCCTGCGGCGCATCCAGCCGCGGCACACCGTCGATGTCGCCAGCCAGCAGCGCGGCCACGCGCGCCGCCGGGTCGTTGATGAAGCGGAAGGTGACGCGCTCGAGCTTCACCGCCTTGGCGTCGCGGAAGCCCGTCCACTTCTTCAGCGTCACCGAGTTGCCCTTCTTCCAGTCGTCGAAGGTGAAGGGGCCGGTGCCGACCGGCTTGGTGGCGGTGCCGGCGGCCGACTTCGGGTCGAGGATCACCGCGGTGTTCTCGCCCATGCGGAACAGGAAGTTCGGGTCGGCGTTGTCCAGCGTCAGGATCACGGTGTGCGCATCGGGCGCGTCGATGCGCCGGATGTTGTCGAACACCGCCTTCTTGGCCTTGTTGGTGCTCTTGTCGTCCTTGGCGCGCTCGAAGCTGAACTTGACGTCGCTGGCGTCGAAGGCCTCGCCGTCGTGGAACTTGACGCCCTTCTTCAGCTTGAAGGTGTAGCTCTTGCCGTCGGGGTCCATGGTCCAGCTCTCGGCCAGCAGCGGCGTCACCGAGCCATCGACGTTGATCTTGGTGAGGCCTTCCAGCACGTTGTAGTGGACGATCTCGCCGATGGCCGCGGCCGGTGCGATGGTCGGGTCCATGCCCGGCGGCTCGAGCACCATCGCCAGCGTGACGCCGGTCTTGGCGGCTTGCGCCTGCGCGGGCGCGGCAACGACGAGGGCCGCCAGCGCGGCTGCAGCAAGGACGGAACGACGGTCGGGGCTCATGCACGGTTCTCCTGGGCGGCCGGTGCCGCGCTCGAATGCTGCCACATCGGCCGCGGCACGGCGTCGAGCAGGCGCCGGGTCGTCGGGTGCTCGGGCGCGCCCAGCACGCGCCGTGCCGGCCCGCGCTCGACGATGCGCCCGGCGTCGAGCACCAGCAGCTCGTCGCACACCAGGTCGACCACCGCGAGGTCGTGGCTGATGAAGAGGTAGGTCAGGCCGAAGCGCTCCTGCAGGTCCTGCATCAGGTTGAGCACCTGCGCCTGCACGCTGACGTCGAGCGCCGACACCGGCTCGTCGGCGACGATGAGCCTGGGCTGGGTGACCAGCGCGCGCGCGATCGCGATGCGCTGGCGCTGCCCGCCCGAGAACTCGTGCGGATACTTGTCGAGGTCGCCCGCCGGGTCGAGCCCCACGGCCTCCAGCATGGCCGCCGCACGTTCGCGCCGCTCGGCGCGCGACAGGTGCGCCAGCTGCTCCAGCGGCTCGGCCACCGTGCGCGCCACCGTCATGCGCGGATCGAGCGAGCCGTACGGGTCCTGGAACACCATCTGGAAGTCGCGCCGCGCGGCACGCAACGCGGCCGGCGCCAGCGCGTGCAGGTCGCGCCCGTCGAAGCACAGCGTGCCTTCGCTCGGCGACTCCAGCGCCATCACCAGGCGCGCCAGGGTGCTCTTGCCCGAGCCCGACTCGCCCACCACGCCCAGCGTGCGCCCGGCCTCGAGCGTGAAGCTCACGTCGTGCAGCGCCTCGACGACCGGCGCGCGCGCCAGCGGATGCGCGCGCGGCAGCACGTAGCGCTGACCCAGGCCCGTGGCCTCGACGAGCGGCGCGCTCACTTGACGAGCCTCCGCGCTGCGCGCTGCGGGGCGAGCGCTTGGGAGCGGCCCGGCGCGCTCACTGGACAACCCTCCGCGCTGCGCGCTGCGGGGCGAGCGCTTGGGAGCGGCCCGGCGCGCTCACGCGGTCTCCTCCCAGCGCAGGCAGCGCACCGCATGCGCGGTCTCCGTCGACGGGTTCACCGCCTGCTCCGGCGGCGGCGCAGCGCGGCAGGCCGCGGCCACGAGCGCGCAGCGGTCGGCGAAGGCGCAGCCCGCAGGCATCTCGTGCAGCGCCGGCACGCGCCCGGCGATGGTGGCCAGGCGCGTGCCGCGCGGCAGCCCCACCTGCGGGCGCGCCGCGAACAGGCCGCGCGTGTACGGATGGGCGCGGCGCGCAAACACCGCCTCGGTGGGCCCGTGCTCGACGATGCGCCCGCCGTACATCACGGCCAGGTGGCGCACGCGGGCGGCCATCACGTCCAGGTTGTGGCTGATCAGCAGCAGGGCCATGCCGCCCTCGCGCCGCAATTCGTCGAGCAGGTCCAGCACCTCGCGCTGCACGGTGGCGTCGAGCGCGGTGGTGGGCTCGTCGGCGATCAGCAGGTCGGGGCCGCAGGCCAGCGCGATGGCGATCACCACGCGCTGGCGCTGGCCGCCCGAGAGCTGGTGCGGCCAGGCGTCGAGCCGCGCGCGGGCCTGCGGCAGGCGCACGCGCTCGAGCAGACGCAGCGCCTCGGCACGCGCGGCCGCGCGGTCGAGCCCGCGGTGCAGGCGCAGCGACTCGGCGATCTGCGCGCCGATGCGGTGCACCGGGTTGAGCGCGGTCATCGGCTCCTGGAACACCATGCCCAGGCGGTCGCCGCGCAGACGGCCCAGCGCCGCGTCGTCCAGCGCCGTCAGCTCCTGGCCCTGGAAGCGGATCGAGCCCCGCACCTGCGCGCCCTCGGGCAGCAGGCCCATCAGCGCCAGCGCGGTCAGCGACTTGCCGCAGCCCGACTCGCCCACCAGCCCCAACGTCTCGCCACGGTCGAGTGCGAACGAGACGCCGCGCAGTGCCGCCTGCCGTCCGTGCGCGGTGGGCAGGGTGACCTGCAGGTCGGCGACTTCGAGCAGCCGCATTCAGCCTCCGGCCGCGATCTGGCGCAGCGCCTGCTCGAACACCGCGCTGGGCTGGCCGCCGGAGATCAGGTGCCGGCGGTCGACCACCACCGCCGGCACACCCGTGATGCCGGCCTCTTGCCAGAAGCGCTCGGCCTCGCGCACGTCGTCGGCGAAGGCACCGCCTTGCAGTACCTCGCGCGCGCGCTCGACGGGCAGGTCGACCTGGGCGGCGAGCTCGAGCAGCACCTCGTGCGCGCCCGGGTTGCGGCCCTGGCCGTGGTAGGCCTCGAGCAGCGCGTGCTTGAGCGCCCTTTGCGCGCCCGACGCCCCTTCGACGCCCGCCCAGTGCAGCAGGCGGTGCGCGTCGAAGGTGTTCCACACGTGGGTGCGCGCGCCGAAGGCGAAGCCCTCGGCCGCCCCGCGCTCGACGATGCGTGCGCGGTTGGCGGCGAGCTGCGCGTCGCTCAGTCCGTACTTGGCCTTCAGATACTCCGCGGCATCGGCGCCCTCGGGGGGCATCGTCGGGTTGAGCTCGAAAGGCTGCATGTGCAGCTCGACCGCGCCGAGCGCGCCGTCGATGCGCTCGAGGGCGCGCTCGAGCGCGTTCAGGCCGACCGCGCACCAGGGGCAGGCCACGTCGGAGACGAAGTCGATGCGCATGAAGATCACCTCTGTCTTGCGAGCTTGGGGTCGAGCAGGTCGCGCAGCCCGTCGCCCAGCAGGTTCAGTCCGAGCACCGACAGCGCGATCGCCACGCCGGGGTAGACGGCCAGCAGCGGCGCCTGGAACAGCAGGGTCTGCGCCTCGTTGAGCATGCGGCCCCAGCTCGGCTGCGGCGGCTGCGTGCCCAGGCCCAGGTAGGACAGCGCCGCCTCGGCCAGGATGGCGAGCGCGAACTGGATCGTCGCCTGCACGATCAGCACGTTGGCGATGTTGGGCAGCACGTGGTCGAGCGTGATGCGCCAGGCGCCCTTGCCGGCCGCGCGCGCGGCGAGCACGTAGTCGCGCGTCCACACCGCGCTCGCGGACGCGCGCGCCAGGCGGGCGAACACCGGGATGTTGAAGATGCCGATGGCCACGATGCTGGTCACCAGGCCCGGGCCGTACACCGCCGTCAGCATGATCGCCGTCAGCAGCGCCGGGAAGGCGAAGGTGAAGTCGGCCGCGCGCATCAGCAGCTCGTCGGCCCAGCCGCGCCGCGCCGCGGCCAGGCAGCCCAGCGCCACGCCGAACGCCAGGCCGATGCCCACCGCGACCACGCCCACCACGATGCTGTTCTGGCTGCCCACCAGCAGCTGCGAGGCGATGTCGCGGCCCAGGCTGTCGGTGCCCAGCCAGTGGGCGGCCGAGGGCGGCGCAAGCTTGTTCGGGATGTCGATCTCGGCCGGCGGGTAGGGGCTCCACAGCAGCGACAGCCCCGCCGCGAAGACCAGCAGCAGCGTCAGCACCGCGCCGCCGGCGAAGCTCGGGTGGCGCCAGGCGCGGGCGGAAACGGTACGGGCCTCAGCCACGGCGCGCCCGCAGCCGCGGGTCGACCGCGGCCACCGCCACGTCGACCACGAAATTGACGACCACCACGACCGCGGCGAGCAGCATCACGACGTCGCGCACCAGCACCAGGTCGCGGTTGGCGATGGCCTGGAACACCAGGCGCCCGAGGCCCGGCAGCACGAACACGTTCTCGACCACGATGGCGCCGGCGATCAGGTTGGCGAACTGCAGGCCCATCACGGTGAGCACCGGGATCATCGCGTTGCGCAGCACGTGGCCCCACAGCACCTGGCGCTGCGACAGGCCCTTGGCGCGCGCGGTGCGCACGTAGTCCTCGCGCAGCGCCTCCAGCACCGACGAGCGCGTGACGCGCGCCAGGATCGCCGCCTGCACCGCGGCCAGCGACAGCGCCGGCAGCGCGAGCGCGGCCAGCCCCGCGCCCAGTCCGCCGCCGTCGTCCGCGCGCCAGCCCGGAAAGCCGCCCGCCCCCACCCACTGCCACTGCACCGCGAACAGCAGGATCAGCAGGATGGCGAGCCAGAAGCTCGGCAGCGCCAGGCCGACCTGGGTGGCCAGCATCACGCCGACGTCGCCGGCGCGCCGGTGCTGCGCGGCGGCGTAGACGCCGGCGGCCAGCGCGATGGCCACCGTCAGCGCCATCGCCAGCAGGGCCAGCGGCAGGCTGACCTGCAGCCGCTCGGCGATCAGCGCGAAGGTGGGCGTGTCGTAGGCGTAGCTGGTCGCGCTGCGGCCCGTCAGCAGGCCGCCGACCCAGTCGAGGTAGCGCGTGGCGGCCGGGCGGTCGAGCCCGAGCCTGGCCTCCAGCGCCGCGATGGCCTCTGGCGTGGCGGTCTCGCCCAGCATCACCTCGGCCGGGCGGCCCGGCAGCAGCTCGAGCACGGCGAACACGATCAGCGACGCCACCGCGAGCGTCGCGACGAAGCTGGCCAGGCGCTGGAGCAGGAAGCCGAACATGAACGGTGGGCGGTGGCGCGGGAGTATCCTGCATCGCACGTCGCAAGAAGGACCCCGCCATGGCCGCCCTGCCCCTGCTGCCCCGCACCGACCAGGTCTTCGTCGGCGGCACGTGGCGCGACGGTGCATCGCGCGAGACGCTGCCGCTCGCCAACCCCTCCGACGGCAGCATGCTGGCGGCCATCGCCCGCGGCGATGTGCGCGACATCGACGCCGCGGTCGCTGCCGCGCAGGCGGCGCGGCGCGGCGACTGGGGCCGCCTCACGGCCGCCGAGCGCGGCCGCCTGCTGCTCGCGTTCTCGGCGCGCGTGCTCGACGCGGCCGACGACCTCGCTCGGCTGGAGGCGCTCGACGTGGGCAAGCCGCTCAAGCAGGCACGCGCCGACGCCGTGGCGCTGGCGCGCTACCTGGAGTTCTACGGCGGCGCCGCCGACAAGGTGATGGGCGAGACGATCCCGTTCGCCAACGGCTACACCGCGCTCACGCTGCGCGAGCCGCACGGCGTGACCGGCCACATCGTGCCCTGGAACTACCCGATGCAGATCATCGGCCGCTCGGTCGGCGCCGCACTGGCCATGGGCAACGCCTGCGTGCTCAAGCCGGCCGAGGAAGCCTGCCTGACCGCGCTGGCCTTCGCCCAGCTGGCGCACGAGGCCGGCCTGCCGGCCGGTGCCGTCAACGTGGTGCCGGGCCTGGGCGAGGAGGCCGGCGCCGCCTTGGCGGCGCACGGCGGCGTGGCGCACCTGTCGTTCACCGGCTCGGTGGCGGTGGGGCGGCTGGTGCAGGCTGCGGCGGCCAAGCACACGATTCCCGTGACGCTCGAGCTGGGCGGCAAGAGCCCGCAGCTCGTGTTCGCCGATGCCGACCTCGACGCCGCGCTGCCTTTTCTCGTCAACGCCGGCATCCAGAACGCGGGGCAGACCTGCTCGGCGGGCTCGCGCATCCTGGTCGAACGCTCGCGATTCGACGAGGTGGTGTCGCGCATGGCCGAGCGCTACCGCGCGCTGCGCGTGGGGCCGGCGCTCGACGACCTCGACGTCGGGCCGCTGATCTCGCCGCGCCAGCAGGAGATCGTCACCAGCTACCTGGCCCTGGCGCGCGAGAGCGGCCTCGCGGTGGCCGGCCAGGCCGAGCTGCCACGCTCGCTGCCGGCCGGCGGTTGCTACGTGGCGCCCACGCTGCTGGCACCGGTCGGTGCGGGCCACCGCCTGGCGCAGGAGGAGATCTTCGGCCCGGTGCAGGTGGTGATCCCGTTCGACGACGAAGGCGAGGCGCTGGCGATCGCCAACGGCACCGACTTCGGCCTGGTGGCCGGCGTGTGGACGCGCGACGGCGGCCGCGCGCTGCGCCTGGCGCGCGCCCTGCAGTGCGGCCAGGTGTTCGTCAACAACTACGGCGCGGGCGGTGGCATCGAGCTGCCCTTCGGCGGCGTCAAGGCCTCGGGCCATGGCCGCGAGAAGGGCTTCGAGGCGCTGTACGGCTTCTCGACGCTGAAGACCGTGGCCATCAAGCACGACTAGGAGCACAGCATGCGGTTGCAGGACAAGGTCGCCATCGTCACGGGCGGCGGCTCGGGTTTCGGCGCGGGCATCGTGCGCAAGTTCGTCGCCGAGGGCGCGCAGGTGGTGGTGGCCGACCTCAACCTCGACGCCGCGATGGACGTGGCCGCGGCAGCCGGGCCGGCCGCGCGCGCGCTGCGCGTGGACGTGGCCGACGCCGCCGACGTGCGCCTGATGATGGAGACGGCCGAGCTGCACTTCGGGCGCCTGGACATCCTCGTCAACAACGCGGGCGTCGGCCACAGGCCGCAGGCGCTGGAGGAACTGCCCGAAGCGGAGTTCGACCGCATCGCGGCCGTGAACATGAAGGCCATCTACCTCGCGATGCGCGAGGTCGTGCCACGCTTCAAGGCCCACGCGAAGGACGAACGCGGCATCCGCGGCGTGGTGCTCAACATGGCCTCCACCGCCGGCGTGAGCCCGCGGCCGCGCCTGGCCTGGTACAACGCGAGCAAGGGCTGGGTCATCACGGCCACGCGCGCCAGCGCGGTCGAACTGGCGCCCTTCGGGATCCGCGTCAACGCGCTCAATCCGGTGGCCGGCGACACGCCCCTGCTGGCGACCTTCATGGGCGAGGACACGCCCGAGATGCGCGCCAAGTTCCTCGCCACCATCCCGCTGGGCCGCTTCTCGACCCCGGAGGACCTGGGCAACGCCGCCTGCTGGCTGTGCAGCGACGAGGCCAGCATGGTCACCGGCGTGTGCATGGAGGTCGACGGCGGTCGCTGCATCTGACTCGCGATCGCCGCACTGTTGCGCGCCGGGCACACCGGTTCAGGGGATTTTTGGAACTGGCACCCCCTTCGCGTGCACTTCTCCCGTTTGCTACGCCCGCTTACGTCTGACACTGAAGGCATCCGAGCGTGGACCCGAACGGGGCCAAGGAGACCGCGATGGATGCACCCGCCAAGACTTCCCTGCTGCAGCGCGTCATCGACTCGTGGTGGCATGTCGGCAGCGACAACGGAGAGGCCGAGTTCGACGCGGCCGACGTCGGCACCGCCTTCGGCATGGAGTGCAGCCTCTCGGCCGCACAGGACCTGCCGGTGCTGGACGACCGCTACACGCGCGAGGACTGACGCTGCCCGCCCCTGCGCGAGGCCGGGGAACGGGCCTCGCCCTACACTGACGGGTCGTCATGGCCCGAACCTCGTTCCGTCAACAAGTGCTGCGCGTCCGCGAGGACGCGATCGTCGCGTCGGTCAATCGCCTGCTGGCCGAGAAGGGTTTCGACGCGATGACGGTCGACGAAGTCGCCGCCGACGTGGGCATCGCCAAGGCGAGCCTGTACAAGCACTTCACCTCGAAGGAAGAACTCGCGGCGGCCGCCATGGTGCGCGCGCTCGACCGCGCGCTGGCCTTCCTGGACCAGGAAGCGCTGCGCGAGGCGACCCCGATCGAGCACCTGAAGTCGGTGGCACGCTGGACCTTGCAGGTGACGCTGGCCGGCGAGATGCCCTCGCTGCCGTCGCAGAACTCGACGCTGCGCGCCACGCTGATGCAGCATCGCACCTATCTCGACCGGGTGATGACGGTGAGCGATCGCGTCGGCGCGTGGATCACCGCGGCCCAGGCGGCCGGCCAGGTCAACCCGGCCCTGCCGCCCGAGGCGGTGCTCTACACGCTGTACGCACGCGCCTGCGATCCGGTGCTCGCCTTCCTGCGTGCCGGCGGATCGCTCAGTGACGATCAGGTGATCGAGGTCGTGCTGTCGACCTGCTTCGACGGCCTCGCGGCGCGCTGAGGCGCCCCCCGGGCGCGTCGCCCGCGTTCAGCGCACGATCAGCACCGGCACCTTGCAGCCGGCCACCACCTTGGTGGCCACCGAGCCCATGACCAGGTTGCCGAGCGCGCTGTGGCCGTGCGAGCCGAGCACCAGCAGGTCGTACTTGCCCTTGTTCGCCTCCGCCGCGATCGCGTCGGCGGCATCGCCGTTGCGCGACAGGTAGTTGGCCCTCAGGCCCTGGCGCTCGAGGAAGGTGCGAATGGGCTTGAACACCTTGTCGGCGTGCTCGTCGTAATAGCCCTTGAGCATCTCCTTGGACAGCGCAGCCGCGGCGCGCGCAGGCACCGGCGGGCACACGGTGATCACGGTGTATTCGTGGTGGCTGCCCAGCCACTCGTCGTGCGCGGCCAGATAGGCCAGCATGCGCTTGGTGAAGGGGCTGCCGTCGGCGGCGACGAGGATCTTCATGGTGGGACTTCTCCGGTCGTTGCGCTGTGAGTGTTCCACGCTTCGGCGCGGCCGCGGTGTGCCGGCTCAAAGCGCGATCAGGCGTGCCGCATCGTAGCCGGCGTCCTCGTGCTTGGCGTCCAGGCCGCGCGCCTGGCTCACCACGCGCGTGCAGTGCCCGCTGTCGTGCGCCACCACGTAGTCGTGGCGCACGTGCACGTGACCGTGCAGCCAGAGCGTGGCGCCGGGCAGCAGGTCGTCGTCGGCGTTGCAGAAGCTGGCCGTGCCATTGGCCAGGCCGTAGCGCGGGTCGGCGCTGCGCAGGCTGGGGGCGAAGTGCGTGACGACGACCGTGTCGTCCCAGCGGCCGGCGGCCGGCTCGGCCAGCGCGTCGGCCAGCCAGGCGCGGCAGGCCAGCGCCTCGGTGCGCACCGCGGCCGCGTCGAAGGGCGCGCCGCCGCGGGTGGCCGCCATCACGCGCTGGAAGTACGCGCCGGCGCGCTGCGCCGCATCGCGGCGCCCGGGGCCGAGCGACTCGAAGTCGCACCAGCGCACGGTGCCGACGAAGCGCACACGCCGGCCGTCAGGAGCGCTCAGCACGCAGGTGTCGCGCTCGAGCAGGCGGATGCCCTGCGCCGCGCAGTGCGAGCGCAATGCCGGCCAGGCCTCGTCGAGCTCGCGGCGGTCGAATTCGTGGTTGCCCGCGACCGCGATCACCGGCACCGGCCAGCCGGCAAAGCGCTCGTAGCCGAGCCACCGGCTGTCGATATCGCCGGCCAGCACCAGCACGTCGGCGCCCGGCACCGGCTGGGGATCGAACTCCTCGCTCTCCAGGTGCAGGTCGGACAGCAGCTGGATCTTCATGCCTTGCCGTGGCAGGCCTTGAACTTCCTGCCGCTGCCGCAGGGGCAGGGATCGTTGCGCCCCACCTTGGGCCCGTCGCGGCGCACCGTGGCCACCGCGAAACGCGCCTTGGTGGTGAGGTCCCACAGCTCGACGCAGGCATTGACCAGATCCTCGATGCCGGCGTCGAGGTCGGCCAGCGGATGCTCGCGCTCGAGGGTGGCCACCACCGCGCGCTCCTCGTCGGTCTCGGCCGGCAGGTGCCGGTACAGCCGGGCCAGCGCCGCGTCGACCGCGTCGTCGCCGAGGTCGACCAGGTCGGCAAAACACTCCTGGGCCCAGTGGAAGCCGGCCGCCCAGGGCATGAGGGCGCGCGACACGTCGGACTGCGATTCGTACTCGCTGCGCGGCGGCAGGCGCTCGATGTCGGCCACCAGCGGGTCGAACCAGCCGTCTTCGCTGAGGGCGACGTTGAGCGCGGCGCGGCGGCGCTCGATCAAGGCGCGGCTGCGCGCGAGCCAGGCGGCGTCGACGCCTTCAGGCAGCGCCCGGCCCTCGAGGTCGAACACCCGCGGCAGCCACTCCGACTCGGCCACCAGGCGCGGCTGCACCAGCACGCCGACCAGGAAACCGTCGAGCATCAGCACGTCCAGCGCCTCCAGCGGCGCCGGCGTGGCGTCGAGCAGGTCGGCGAGTTCGTCCAGTTCGGTGTCGGTGAGATCTTGTTTCAAAGCAATGGCATCCGAAGAAGCATGCACACACATCGAGCGAAGATGCCCGACCTCGCAAGCGCACGACACGATCCCCGGGGCGACCGCAATCTAGGGTTAACCCTATAATGCAGTGCAGCAACGAAGGAAAACCATGAACGCCTACGTCCTCGACAGTGTCGCCCAAGACCGCTGGTCGGCCCTGCTGCAGCGCGCCTGGATGGCGCGCTTCGCGGCTGCCCGGTCCGATGCCGGCGGCCACGCCGAGCAGCGCCGGCGCCGCGACGCGGCCGCGCGGCTGCGCGAGCGCATCCGCGCCTACGAAAGCGCGCAACCGAGCTACGCGGCCGACCTCGCGGCCGCGCTCGCCCAGCTCGACGGCGCCTAGGCTGCCAGGCGCTGCTCGATGCGCGCCTTGGTGGCCGGCAGCGCCGGCGGCAGCCGGTGCGTGAGCTGCGTGAACAGTTCCTGGTGCAGCACCAGTTCCTGCTGCCAGGCAGCCCGGTCGATGCCGATCACGCCCTGGAACTGGTCGCGGCTGAAGGCCAGGCCGTCCCAGCGCAAGTCCTCGTAGCGCGGGCTGATGCCGAAGGCGTTCTCGGCGCCGCCGGCGGTGCCTTCCAGGCGGCCGACGATCCACTCCAGCACGCGCATGTTGTCGCCGAAGCCCGGCCACAGGAACTTGCCGTCGGTGCCCTTGCGGAACCAGTTGACGCAGTAGACCTTGGGTTGAGGCGCGCCACTGGCGGCCAGCTTGGCGCCGACATCGAGCCAGTGCTGGAAGTAGTCGGCCATGTTGTAGCCGGCGAACGCGATCATCGCGAACGGATCGCGCCGCACCACGCCGACCTGGCCGGCGATGGCCGCAGTGGTCTCGCTGCCCATCGTGGCGGCCATGTACACGCCCTCGGTCCAGTCGCGCGCCTCGCTCACCAGCGGCACGGTCGTCGAACGCCGGCCGCCGAACAGGAAGGCGTCGATCGGCACGCCTTCCGGGTTGTCCCATTCGGTGTCGAGCACCGGGTTGTGGATCGACGCCACGGTGAAGCGCGAGTTCGGGTGCGCCGCCTTGGCGCCGGTGGCGCGGGCGATCTCGGGCGTCCAGTCCTGGCCCTGCCAGTCGATCAGGTGCGCCGGCGGCTCGTCGGTCATGCCTTCCCACCAGACGTCGCCGTCGTCGGTGAGCGCGACGTTGGTGAAGACCACGTCGCGCTTGAGCATCGCCATGCAGTTGGGGTTGGTGTGGTCGTTGGTGCCGGGGGCCACGCCGAAGTAGCCGGCCTCGGGGTTGATCGCGTGCAGGCGGCCGTTGCGCCCCGGCTTGATCCAGGCGATGTCCTCGCCGATGGTCGTCACGCTCCAACCCTCGTAGCCCTCGGGCGGCACCAGCATCGAGAAGTTGGTCTTGCCGCAGGCGCTCGGAAAGGCCGCGGCGACGTGGTACTTCTTCCCCTGCGGAGTACTCACGCCCAGCACCAGCATGTGCTCGGCGAGCCAGCCGTTCGCGCGGCCCATCGTCGAAGCGATGCGCAGCGCGAAGCACTTCTTGCCCAGCAGCGCATTGCCGCCGTAGCCCGAGCCGTAGCTCCAGATTTCCTGCGTCTCGGGGTAGTGCACGATGTACTTGGTCTTGTTGCACGGCCACGGCACGTCCTGCCGGCCGGCCTCGAGCGGCGCGCCGACGGTGTGCACGCAGGGCACGAAGTGGCAGTCGCTGCCGAGCAGCTCGAGCGCCGCCGTGCCCATGCGCGTCATCGTGCGCATGCTGATCGCCACGTACGCGCTGTCGGTCAGCTCGACGCCCAGGTGCGAGATGTGCGAGCCCAGCGGCCCCATCGAGAAGGGCACGACGTACATCGTGCGCCCCTTCATGCAGCCCTTGAACAGCGCCTGCTCGCCGGTTTCCAGGCGCGCGCGCATCTCGCCCGGGGCCACCCAGTGGTTGGTCGGGCCGGCGTCCTCCTGGCGCTCGCTGCAGATGAAGGTGCGGTCCTCCACGCGCGCAACGTCGCTCGGGTCGCTCCAGGCCAGGTAGCTGTTGGGCCGCTTGGCCGGGTTGAGGCGGCGCATCGTGCCGCTGTCCACGAGCTGCTGGCACAGGCGGTCGTATTCCTCGACCGATCCGTCGCACCAGTAGACCTCGCGGGCCTCGGTGAGCGCGGCGATGCGCGCCACCCATTCGACGAGGCGCTGGTGGCGGACGGAGGCGGGCACGTTCAGGCGCGAGCCTTCCAGGACGGGTGGGTTCATGGCGGGAGACTCCAAGGCAAGGGGATACGGGATCGGGAGAGCCCCGGCCCGCGGGGCTCGCCCAATGCCGCACCTCGGTTACGCCCGGGTACGCGCGGCGCCCGCCCATGCCCGGGCATGCACCGCCCGGTCAGTGTAATGACGCGGTAACCGGACCCGCCGAAGGGTGCCATGCGTTTGCGGAATGAACCCATGCAGATCGCTGGAGGGCTTGCGTCCGGTCAACGAACGGCCCGGATCGCGGCGCAGCATGGCAGCCGACCCCACTGCAGGAGAAGACCATGGCACGACGCATCCTGGTCCCGGTCGACGGCAGCCCCACCGCCCAGCGCGGCCTGGAGGAGGCGCTGCGGCTGGCGCGCCCGCTCGACGCCAGCGTGGTGCTGCTGCACGTCGTCGAGGTCTACCCGATGATGATGGAGATGGCCACCGCGGCCACCTGGGAGGCCGTCACCACCGACCTGCGGCGCCACGGCCAGGAAGTGCTCGACCGGGCGCGCGAGGCCGCGCTGGCGCAGCAGGTGGCCTGCGAGGCCCACCTCGAGGACGCCAGCGCCGCTCGCGTGTGCGACGTCATCACCAGTCAGGCGCGCGCGCACGACTGCGACCTGATCGTCATGGGCACCCACGGCCGGCGCGGGCTGGAGCACGCGCTGATCGGCAGCGACGCCGAGCGCGTGGTGCGGCAGAGCCCGGTGCCGGTGCTGCTCGTGCCCGCGCGCGGGCGGTGAGCGCGCACGGCCGCCCCGACGCGCTCACGCACCGCGACGCGCAGGGCGCCGGGGTCGGCATCGGCGCCGCGCCGGTGTTCGTGGCGCGCGGCCTGTGCAAGACCTACGGAGAGGGCGCGGTGGCGGTGCACGCGCTGGTCGACGTCGACCTGGAGATCGGGCGCGGCGAGTTCATCGTGCTGCTCGGCCCCTCGGGCAGCGGCAAGTCCACGCTGCTGAACATCCTGGGCGGGCTGGACGTGCCCACGGCCGGCGAGGTGCGTTTCGCCGACCACGCGCTCACCGGCGCCAGCGAGGCCGAGCTCACGCGCTACCGGCGCGAGCACGTGGGCTTCGTGTTCCAGTTCTACAACCTGATCCCCAGCCTGACGGTGCGCGAGAACGTGGCGCTGGTGACCGACATCGCCGAGCATCCGATGGACATCGACGAGGCCATCGCGCTGGTCGGCCTCGCGGAGCGGCGCGACCACTTCCCGGCCCAGCTCTCCGGGGGCGAGCAGCAACGCGTGGCGATCGCGCGCGCCGTCGTCAAGCAGCCCGAGGTGCTGCTGTGCGACGAGCCCACCGGCGCGCTCGACGTCGCCACCGGGCGCCTGGTGCTGGAGGTGATCGAGCGGGTCAACCGCGAACTCGGCACCACCGCGGTGGTCATCACGCACAACGTGGCCATCGCCGGCATGGCCGACCGCGTGATCCATCTGGCCGACGGCCGCATCGCCCGTGTCGAGCGCAACACGGCCAAGCTCGCCCCGGCGCAGCTGAACTGGTGAGGCCCGTGAACGCGCTGGACCGCAAGCTGCTGCGCGACCTGCGCCACCTGTGGAGCCAGGCGCTGACCATCGCGCTGGTGGTGGCCAGCGGCGTGGGCGCCTTCGTCACGACGCTGTCGGCGGTCGACTCGCTGGCCGACGCGCGCGAGCACTTCTATGCGCAAGGACATTTCGCCGACGTGTTCGCCGGCGTCAAGCGCGCACCCGACTCGCAGGCCGCGATGCTGCGCGAGGTGCCCGGCGTGGCCGACATCGAGACCACGATCGAGCAGATCGTGCGCATCGAGCTCGAGGGCATCGGCGACCCCGTCATCGGCCAGCTGATCGGCATCGACACCCGCCGCGCGCCGCGCATGAACCGCATCACGCTGCGCCACGGTCGCGCGCTCGACGCGACAGGGCCCGGCGCACGCGCCGGCGGCGAGATCGAGGCCCTCGTCTCGCCCGGCTTCGCCCAGGCGCGCGGACTCGAGCCCGGCACGCGCGTGGGCGCGCTGATCAACGGCAAGCGGCGCACGCTGCTGGTCGTGGGCATCGCGCTGTCGCCGGAGCACATCTTCGCCGGCATGTTCGGCATGCCCGACATGCGCGGATTCGGCGTCTTCTGGGTCGATCGCGAGGTGCTCGCGGCCGCCTACGACATGCAAGGCGCCTTCAACCGCATCGCGGTCAAGCTCGCGCCCGGTGCCTCCGAGTCCGCGGTGATCGAGGCCCTGCAGCAGCGCCTGGGCCGCTGGGGCGGGCGCGAGGCGCACGGCCGCGAACACCAGAACTCGCACGCCATGCTCGACAACGAGATCAAGGAGCAGCACGTGCTGGGCACCGTGCTGCCGTCGATCTTCCTCGGCGTGGCCGCCTTCCTGCTCAACGTCGTCGTCTCGCGCCTGGTGTCCACCCAGCGCGAGCAGATCGCAGCGCTGAAGGCGCTGGGCTACCCCAACCGAACCATCGGCGCGCACTTCCTCAAGATGGTGCTGGTGATCGTCGGTGTGGGCATGGCGATCGGCGTGGCCGTCGGCGACCGGCTGGGCGCCACCCTCACCGCCTTGTATGCCGAGTTCTTCTACTTCCCGAGCTTCGAGCATCGCGTCGCCCCCGAACTGATCCTCGTCAGCGGCGGCATCACGCTGGCCACCGCGGTGGCCGGCACCGTCAACGCCATCTTCGCCACGGTGCGCCTGGCACCGGCCGAGGCCATGCGGCCGCCGGCGCCCGGGCGCTACCTGCGCACGCTGGTCGAACGCGCGGGCTTCACCCGCCTGTCGCCGGCGCTCGGCATGATCCTGCGCAACATGGAGCGGCGGCCGCTGCGCAGCGGCCTGTCGATCTTCGGCGTCGGGGTGGCGGTGGCCATCGTCGTGATGGGCAACTTCTTCCGCGACGCGATCGACTACATCGTCGACTCGCAGTTCAACGTCTCGATGCGCAGCGACGTGATCGTCTGGCTCGCCGAGGCCGCCCCGGCGAGCGCGCGCCACGAGCTGTCGCGCCTGCCCGGCGTGATCCAGGTCGAGTCGGGGCGCGACGTGCCGGTGCGCTTCACCCACGGCCACCGCAGCGAGCGCGGCATGATCCGCGGTCACGGCGCCCGCGCCGAGCTGACGCGCATCATCGACGTCGACAACCTCGAGGCCAGCCGTCTCGACGACCCCGGCCTGGTGCTGACCGACCGCCTGGCCGACAAGCTCGGGCTGAAGGTGGGCGACCGCGTCGAGGTCGAGGTCCTCGAGGGTCGCCAGCGCGTGCTGCAGGTGACGCTCAGCGCGACGGTGCGCGAGATGATGGGCCTGAACGCCTACATGGAACGGCAGGCCCTGAACCGCCTGCTGGGCGAGGACGAGCGCGCCACCTGGTTCGCGCTGGCGGTGGAACGCGGGCGCGAGGCGGCCCTGCTCGAGGCCACCCGCGCCCTGCCGCGGGTGGTGGGCGCGTTCAGCAAGGCCACGCTGCTGCGCAACATGGAAGACGTCAGCGCACGCAACGTGCGCATCATGAGCACCATCCTGACCACGCTGGCGGTCGTCATCGCGGTCGGGGTGGTCTACAACAACGCGCGCATCGCGCTGGCCGAGCGCACCTGGGAGCTGGCCAGCCTGCGCGTGCTGGGCTTCACGCGCGCCGAGGTGTCCGCGCTGCTGCTGGGCGAGCTGGCGATCGGCATCGCGATCGCCCTGCCGCTGGGCATGGTGCTCGGCTGGGGGCTGGTGCACCTGGTGTCGGGCCTGCTGGCGTCGGACCAGTTCTACTTCCCGGTGATCATCCGGCCGCCGACCTACGCCTGGGCGGCGGTGGCGGTGCTCGTCGCGGGCACCGCGAGCGCGCTGGTGGTGCGCCGCCGCATCGACCGTCTCGACATGGTGGCGGCCCTGAAGACGCGCGAATGAGGGGCATGACGATGCAACGCAGAAACGCTCTGTACATCGCGGCCGCATCGGCGGCCCTGGTCCTGCTGGCCGTCTGGGCCTTCATGCCGCGACCGATCGCGGTGGACGTGGCCCGCGCCGCCGTGGGCCCCTTCGAGACCACGATCGACGAGGATGCCCGCACGCGCCTGGCCGAGCGCTACGTCGTCACCGCGCCGCTGACCGGCCGCCTGCTGCGCCCCACGCTGCGCGAGGGCGACGCGGTGGCCGCCGGCGCCGTGGTGGCCACGCTGCGCCCCGTGCTGTCGCCGCTGCTGGACGAACGCACGCTGGGCGAGCAGCGCGCGCGCCTGGGCGCGGCGGAGGCCGCGCTGGCGCAGGCGCGCAGCCGCATCGGCACGGCGCAGGTCGCGCTCGAGCGCGCGCGCACCGAGCAGCGGCGCACCGAACAGCTGGCGCAGCAGGGGTTCGTGGCGCCGACCAAGATCGACGGCGACCGCCTGGCGGCCGAGGCCGCGCAGAAGGACCTCGACACCGCGGCGGCGGGCGAGCACATCGCGCGCCACGAGCTCGCGCTCGCCCGTGCCGCCCTCGGGGCGGTGCGCGCCGGCCAGACCGAGTTCGCCTTGCGTGCGCCGGTGGCCGGGCGCGTGCTCAAGGTGCACCAGACCAGCGAGACGACGGTGGCCACCGGCACGCCGCTGGTGGACATCGGCGACACCGCCCGCCTCGAGGTGATTGCCGAGCTGCTCACCGCCGACGCCCTGCAGGCGCAGCCCGGGCGCGCGGTGCGCATCGAGCGCTGGGGCGGCCCGGTGGTGCTCGACGGACGCGTGCGGCGCGTCGAGCCGGCCGCATTCACCAAGGTGTCGGCGCTCGGCGTCGAGGAGCAGCGCGTCAACGTGCTGATCGACCTCGTGAACCCGCCGGCGCAGTGGCAGGGCCTGGGCGACGGCTGGCGCGTGGGCGTGCGCATCGTCACGCGCAGCGAGGCGGCGGTGTTGCAGGTGCCGGTGAGCGCGGTGTTCCCGCGGCCTGGGGCGGTGCCGCCGGGCGCCGCGGCCACGCACGCGGTGTTCCGCATCGAGGACGGCCGCGCGCGCCTTCGCCCGGTGCAGCTCGTGGCGCGCAACGGCCACGCGGCCTGGATCGCCGAGGGCCTGGCCGCGGGCGACGCGGTCATCGTCTACCCGCCGCCGGCCGTGGCCGACGGGGCGCGCGTGCGGGCGCGCGAGGAGTAGGTGCGCCAGGGCACGGCCACGGTGCGCCCGCCGCAGCCCGAGTCGCCAGTGCCGCCATACGAAGACCGCCACGTCTTCTCCCTCTCGCAGCCGTGAGGCGAGGCTGCGGCTGCGCCGCACCCGTCAGCGGCAGAGGCGACGGGCGAGTACGAGCTCGTCGCGGTCGAACACAGCGGCCACCAGGGCGAAGGACTGGGTATTCAACCTCGCCTTGATGCGCCACGGGTACGTGTCACCGCAGGCCGCCATCGCGCTGCTTCAGGGTTCCCACAGCTTCGCGAACGCGAACGACAGTTGTCGGTGATGGCGGATCGACAGCAGATGGACCGTCGAGCCGGTCAGCGTGTAGAGCATCAAGTAGTCGCCGTGCAGGTACTCGCGCAAGGCGTCTGCCGCGCCCGGCGCCAGCGCGCGGAGTTGCGCCAACGCTTCGGCAGACTGCGGCGGATGGTCGAGATACCGGCGCCCGAGGCGCGGGAAGCGGCGCAGGTTCGGAATGACGGTGCGGCGCAGGTCATCGAGCAGCTTGTCGTAAGCCTGCGGTGCACCGGCATCGGTCAGGAACGCCTCGATCGACTCCAGCCGCTCTATGAAGCTGGCGGCGAGTTCGACGCGGGGGTGCGGATCAGACACGCCGCTTGCTGATCTTGGCGTTGGCCTTGCGCCGTCGCTGGAGCCGGGCGATCGCGGCGTCGGCGTCGTCCGTTCGACCTGCGGCAATGTCGGCCAGGCCACGCTTCACGTCTTCCAGCAGCAGCAGGTGAATGCGCTCGCGCTCCAGCCGGTGGTAGTAGTCCAGTCGATCGGAATCGATCAGCGCGACGTAGCTCTCACCGTTCTTGGTGATGACTTTCTCGCTGCCTTGCTTGACCTCATCAGCCAACTCGGACAGGGTGGCGCGGGCCTGGGTGAAGGGCACCACGTCCTTGGCGGCGATCGACATGCACTGCTCCTGTGTTGCAGAATTCTGTGCAGTCTAAGGCATCCGCTCCTGTGCTGCGACATTCCTGTCGCAGTCCATGGCTCAAGGCACGGCGCGCGCGTGCGCTCGCGCGGCGAGGAGGGTGGCCTGCCGTCGAGATAGGTCGTCAGGCAAACAGCCGTCGGTCGAGGATCTTGCGCGGGTCCGTGTAGTCTTCGTCCCACCACGGCTTCTGCCCCGCCTTGGGCGCCTTCTTCAGCTGGATCGGCTTGTTCGACGCGTCGGCCTTGGCCTGAAGCACGCGGAAGTGGTAGTGGTCGAACAGCGTCAGGGCCTGGATCATGTAAGACACCGCAATGCGGCGGTCCTTGATGAGCAGCAGGTTCTCGCCGTTCTCGTTGTCGGCCGGCCGCGAGAAGTTGTAGGAGCCCATGTAGACGCGCGCGGTCGGCTTGTCGAAGTCGATCACGACGAACTTGTGGTGCATGCGCGTGCCGCCGCCCTTCGGGTTCAGCGCCGTGGGCTCGCTCTTGAAAGGCTCGGGCAGATGCTCGCCGAGGTTCTCCGCGAACACCGGCGCCACCTTGCCGTCGGGCAGCTGGATGTCCAGGCCGCCCTTGCGCTTGTCGGACACGCCGTAGACGAAGATGCCCTCCTTCTTGGTGACCTCCTCGATCGCCTCGGTGACGGCGCCGCCGGTCTGGTTGAGGAACGCCAGCGAATAGAAGACCGAGGACTTTGCGTTGCGGATGTCGTCCGCAATGGCCTGAAGGACACCCTCGTCCTTCGCGTGCGGCGAGAACGTGACCTTGGCATTGATGCCCGCGATCCCGAGGCTGTGCCAGGCCGTGGAGTCCGTCGGGCCGAAGCCCTTGACGAAGTCGTGCACCCAGTAGTTCTCGAACGCGTCGATGAAGGGCTGGATGGCCTTCCTGCCGTGCACCACCAGCGCGTTGTTCGACTGCACGAACTGGCCGCGCCAGGTGAAGTTGGTCGAGCCGCAGACGGCTGCCTTGACCTGGTTGCCGTCGACCACGATGGTCTTGTTGTGCTGCAGGTTGCTCATGTGCTGCCGCTTCACCTGCCCGGCGCCGGCGGTGGCGGCCAGGCGCGCGGCGGCCTGCGATTCGGCGGACGTGGCCGCCTTGTGATCGCCGCTGTCGTCGACGATGGCCCAGAGCCGCGCCTTGAGTTTTTCGAGGCGGGTCACGATGGCCGGATCGTTCAGGTCGTAGGCGATGACGCGCACCAGCGCCGTCGGGTCGGCGATGGCCGCGTCGAGCAGGTCGAGGATGGCGCTGCGCGCTTCGAAGCCCATCCACCGCAGCGCCTTGTCGGCCTTGGGGTGCGTGGGGACGAAGCCGAGCCCCGCATCGGCCGTGGCGGGAATGAGCGTCTCGAGCCCGTCGGTGGCGGTGACGTAGCGATCGACGAAAGCCTGCGAGGACACGAAGCCCCGGGTGAAGGTGACGTTGAGTTTGCCGGGATAGGTTTCGCGGGCCAGCACGATGTCGGCCTGCTGCGACTCGCCATAGCTGAGTTCGCCCGACGCGCTCATGAACACCGGCGTCACCCGGTAGGTGAACGTGCCCTCCATGTCGGCGTTCACCGGGAAGTGCACCCAGCGGAACTTCTGGATCGGCGACAGGCGGCTGGACGTGCGCTCCTTGTTGACGCTGCCGTCGGCATTGGGAAAGTTGATGCGGTTCTTGATGACCCAGAACCGGTCGCCGCCCGGCTCCTTGTAGTCGAGCGCGAAGCC
>DASTJE010000152.1:0-8261 GCA_035716845.1 Burkholderiaceae bacterium | reverse complement strand
AGCGGAACCACTCGGCGTAGTACGGCACGTGCGCCAGCAGCCATTGCGCCTGCGGTCCGATCGGGTCGCGGTAGCCGGGAATGGGGCGCGCCCACTGCGGCGAGCGCTGGTAGATCGCCAGCGACCGCACGCTGTCGGCGATCTCCGGGACGAGCTGCATCACGGTGGCGCCGGTGCCGATCACGGCCACGCGCTTGCCCTCGACCTGCAGGCCCTCGGGCCAGTTCGCCGAATGGAAGCTCACGCCCGCGAAGCTGCCGGCGCCCTCGATGCGCGGCATCTGCGGATCGCTCAGCTGGCCGATGGCGCTGACGAGAAAGCGCGAGCGCACGACGCTGTCGCCGTCGGCCCCGCGCAGCTGCGCGACCCATTGCCGGGACTCTTCGTCCCACGCCGCGCCCATCAGCTGCGTCGAGAAGCGGATGTGCCTGCGCAGGCCGGCCGCGTCGACCACCTGCCGCAGATAGGCCAGCACCTCCTCGCGGCGCGAGAAGTAGCGCGGCCACAGGAAGCGCGGCCCGAACGAGAACGAATAGGCGTGGTTCGGCGTGTCGACGCCGCAGCCCGGGTAGCGATTAACGAACCACGCACCGCCGAGGTCGGCGGCCTTCTCGACGATGGTGAACGGCACCCCCAGCTCGATCAGGCTGGCCCCCAACGCGATCCCGCTGACGCCGGCGCCGACGATCAACACATGCTCGTCGCTCCCCGACGGTCGCGGCACGCTCTCGGGCCACCGCAGGCGCCGCGGCACCAGCGCCATCTCTTCGCGCGTCAACCGCGCGTACTCGAGCGGTACGCTCTCGCCCAGGCAGACAGACATCATGCGCTGCATCAACGCGTCACCGGGGTCGTGGATCACGGCCCGAGCGCCGGTTGCTAGCATTTCCACCGCAGCATGGCGGATCCGCCCTTGCACCTCGGGCGGCAGACCTGCGGCGGGGTCCGCGACCAGATTGACGTCGCGCCGAGGGCAGTGCGGCGGGTCGAGCCAGCCGAGATCGCCGCTCAGGTGAACCATCACCATCAGCAGCACGCGCAGGTCCGCAGCCTGAACGGCGGACTCGAGCTGATGGCGGTCGACGCTCGATTCGTTCACGGTGACCCCAGACCTTCGATCGGGCCCGCATGCATTTGCGTGCTGGACATTCTAATCAAACCTAACGCCCGTTAGGGCATCTCCCCATGGCGTTTCGCACTGACCCTCTATAGATTGCAGGCAACTCTGGCACGCCGCCACAACGACCGCCTCCGGGAGCCGCTCCGCCATGATCAAGGCCTTGCTTGCCCTTGTCACCGCCATGACGCTGGCGGGTCCTTCGCTGGGCCAGACCGGCGCCGGCTCCTACCCCAACAAGCCGATCCGCTTCATCGTGCCCTACGCACCGGGCGGCAGCACCAGCTACGTGGCGCGGCTGGTGGGCGCGAAGCTGACCGAGGCCTGGGGGCAGCAGGTGCTGATCGACAACAGGCCGGGCGCAAACACGGCCATCGGGTCGGATGCACTCGCGAAGTCGGCGCCGGACGGCTACACGATCTCGCTGGCGGCCTCGACGCACGTGACGGTGCCTCACCTGGTGGCCACCTTGCCCTTCGACCTGCTGCGCGACTTCCATCCGGTGGCGGGCCTCGTGACGACGCAACTCGTGCTGGTGGTGCATCCTTCGGTCCCCGCGGCCAATCTTTCGGAGTTCATCGCGCTGGCCAAGGCCAAGCCGAACGAACTGAACTTCGCGGCGGTAGGCACCGGCAGTTCCACTCATCTCGCCGGCGAGTACTTCAAGAGCGTGGCGGGCGTGAAGATGCAGCATGTGCCCTACAAGGGGACCGCACCGGCGCTGACCGATCTGATCGGCGGCCAGATCCAGCTCAACTTCGACACCCCGGTCACTTCGATTCCCCACATCAAGTCAGGGCGCCTGCGGCCCCTCGCGATCACCGGCACCAAGCGACTGCCCACGCTGCCCGATGTGCCCACCTTTGCCGAGGCCGGACTGCCTGCGTACGACTTCCAGCTCTGGTTCGGCGTCCTGGCGCCCGCCGGCACGCCGCGCCCCATCGTCGAGAAGCTCTCGACCGAGATCGCGCGGATCCTGGCCCTGCCCGACGTGAAGCAGCAGCTCGCCGACCAAGGCCTGGAGACGGTGTACCGGACGCCAGCCGAGTTCGATTCGCTGATCCGATCCGATCACGAGCGATTCGGCAAGCTGATCAAGTCGGCGGGCATCAAGATCGAGTAGCGAGGAGCGACACCCGCCTTGGTATTCATCTGATGTCCTAACAAGCGTTTGGCCGATATACTTCGGCCGCCGCGCGCAGCGGGCGCGCCTGACACAACGACGAAAGGTTGACGACATGGATCTCGAACTCAAGGACAAGTCGGTCATCGTGACCGGCGGCGGATCGAACATCGGGCGGGCGATCGTGCTTGCTTTCGCCGCCGAAGGCGCGCACCTGACCATCGGCGACATCGACACCGCGCAGGCCGAGAAGACAGCCGAATTCGCGCGCAAGCTCGGCGCCGCTTCGGCACAGGTGGTCAAGACGGACGTGACGCGGCTCGACCAGGTGCAGGCCATGTTCAAGGCCGCTGCCGACAAGCATGGCTGCGTCGACGTTCTGGTCAACAACGTCGGCTGGGACAACCTGATGTTCTTCACGCAGACCACGCCCGAGTTCTGGCGCAAGGTGATCGACATCAACTACGTCGGCGTGCTCAATTGCACCAAGACGGCGCTGGACTATATGGTCAAGCAAAACAGCGGTGCCATCGTCTCCATCAGCTCGGATGCCAGCCGCCAGGGCGAGCCGCGCGAAGCGGTCTATGGCGGCGTGAAGGCGGCAGTCAACAGCTTCATGAAGACGATTGCGAAGGAGAACGGCCGCTTCGGCATCCGCTGCAATGTGGTCTGCCCGGGCGTGACGATTCCATCGAGTGCCGATGAGGTGGGCGGCAGCAGCATGTGGACCAATGCCGACAGCATGTTCACGCCCGAGCAGATCGAGAAGGCCGCCAAGGCGATGCCGCTGCGCAAGGTGGGGCGGCCGCAGGACGTGGCCAATGCGGTGGTATTCCTCGCCTCCGGCAAGGCCGGGCATGTGACGGGCCAGGTGCTGAGCGTCTCGGGCGGCTACAGCATGATCGGCTGACGGAGCCTGCGACGATGGACTACACCGATATCGTTTACGAAGAGCGCGATCAGATCGCGACCATCGCGATCAACCGGCCCGGCGTCATGAATGCCTTCCGAGGCCAGACGATCGAGGAGATGCTGCACGCCATGATGAAGGCGGGCTGGGACAAGAGGATCGCTGCCATTGTGCTGACCGGCACCGGCGACCGCGCGTTCTGCACGGGCGGCGATCAGTCGGCGCACTCCGGCCAGTACGACGGCCGCGGAACGGCCGGGCTGCCGATTGAAGAGCTGCACAGCGCCATCCGCGACGTGCCCAAGCCGGTGATCGCCCGCGTGCAGGGCTACGCCATCGGCGGCGGCAACGTCATCGCCACGCTGTGCGACCTGACCATCGCCTCCGAAAAGGCGGTGTTCGGACAGGTCGGACCCAAGGTCGGATCGGTCGACCCGGGCTGGGGAACCGCCTACCTGGCCGCGGTCGTCGGCGAGAAGAAGGCGCGCGAGATCTGGTACATGTGCCGCCGCTACAGCGCCCAGGAAGCGCTTGCGATGGGACTGTGCAATGTGGTCGTGCCGCATGACCAACTCGACGCCGAGGTCGCCAAGTGGGGCCGCGAGCTGGTCGAGAAGAGCCCGACCGCGATCGCGATCGCCAAGCGCTCGTTCAACGCGTCCACCGAGCACATCCGCGGCATCGGCAGTTTGGGCATGCAGGCACTGAGCCTGTACTACAACACCGACGAGTCGAAGGAAGGCGTTCGCGCCTTCCTCGAGAAGCGTAAACCCGACTTCCGCAAGTTCGCCGGCGGTTGAAGCCCAGCACGCACGGAACGACATGCTCGCGTTGACCAACGTCCAGATCGTCTACGACAACACCATCGAGGCGGTGCGCGAGGTGTCGCTCACCCTCGGCAAGGGCCGCATCGTCGCGCTGCTGGGTGCCAACGGCGCCGGCAAGTCCACGACCTTGAAGGCCATCTCCGGCGTGCTCTATCCGGAGGACGGCGAGATCAAGGCCGGGCAGATCAGCTTCGAGGGGCGGCCGCTGGCCGGCATGGCCCCCGACCGCGTCGTCAAGCAGGGCATCGTGATGGTGCCCGAGGGGCGACGGCTGTTCGACCAGCTCACGGTCGAGGAGAACCTGCTGATGGGAGGGTACACGCGCAGCGCGGCCGATTCGCGTCGCGGCCTCGAGCGCGCGTATGCGCTGTTTCCGCGCCTGACGCAAAAGCGCACCACGGTCTCGGGCTATCTCTCCGGCGGCGAACAGCAGATGGTAGCGATCGGCCGCGCGCTGATGTCCGAGCCCAAGGTGCTGATGCTCGACGAACCCACGCTCGGCCTGGCACCGCAGATTTGCGAGGAGATCTTCGGGATCATCACGCGCCTGCGGCACGACAGTGGGGTGAGCATCCTGCTGGTGGAGCAGAACGCCCAGGCCGCGCTGGCCGTGGCCGACGAGGGTTACATCATGGAGAACGGCCGCATCGTGCTCGATGGCCCGGCCGACAAGCTGCTGCGTAACGAAGACGTGCGTGAGTTCTACCTCGGCTTCAGCGAAGGCGGCACCCGCAAGAGCATGCGCGAGGTCAAGCATTACAAGCGCCGCAAGCGCTGGTTGTCCTGAGTACCCACACCATGCACCACGACAGTCTGCTCAGGGTCGAAGGCCTCTCCAAGCGCTTCGGCGGCGTCGAAGCGGTTTCGGGCGTGAGCTTTCACGTCGGCCGCGGCGAGATCTACTCGCTGATCGGGCCCAACGGCGCCGGCAAGACGACCACGTTCAACATGATCAGCGGCATCGTGCCCCCTTCGAGCGGCACCGTGCACTTCGACGGCCGCAACACCAGCGGCATGCCGTCGCACCGCATGCCGCTGATGGGCATCGGGCGCACCTTCCAGAACCTGGCCGTGTTCAAGCACGCCACGGTGGTGCAGAACCTGCTGGTGGGACGCCACTGCCACATGCGCACCAACGTCTTCGACGCCGCCTGGTTCCTCGGCCGGGCGCGGCGCGAGGAACTGGAGCATCGCCGCAAGGTCGAGGAGATCATCGACTTCCTGGAGATCGAGGACATCCGCGACATGCCGGTCGGCGCGCTGTCCTATGGCATGCAAAAGCGCGTCGAGCTGGGTCGAGCGCTCGCAACCGAGCCCAAGCTGCTGCTGCTCGATGAGATGGTCTCGGGCATGAACACCGAGGAGACCGAGGACATCGCGCGCTTCGTGCTCGACATCCGCGACGAACTCGGCATCACCGTGCTGATGGTCGAGCACGACATGGGCATCGTGATGGACATCTCCGACCGCATCTGCGTGCTGAACTTCGGCCGCAAGATCGCCGAAGGTACGCCGGCGCAGGTCTCGGCCGACCCGGCGGTCATCGAAGCCTATCTGGGCGGAGCGAAGGCGGCATGAAGACCATCGGCGAAAGCAGCCTGGACGCCGCTCTGAACAACGGCGAACACACCCTGCCCAGGCTGTTGCAGCACTGGGCGAGCACGACACCCGATGCCCTGGCACTGCGCGAGAAGGACCTGGGCATCTGGAACCGGATGACCTGGCGCGAGTATCAAGACACCGCGCGGCGCTTCGCGCTCGGCCTGCTGAAGCTGGGATTCAGGCGCGGCGAGCGCCTGGCCATTGCCAGCGAGGACACGCCGCAGTGGATGTTCGCCGATCTGGGCACGCAGGCCATCGGCGGCGTGGTGGTAGGCATCTATCCGACGAACCCCTGGCCCGAACTACAGTACATCGTCCACCACTCCAACAGTCGATTCGTGGTCTGCGGCGACCAGGAGCAGGTCGACAAGGTGCTCGACGCAATGAGCAAGCACGAGGTCGGCCTGCCCGACGTGGTGAAGATCATCGCGGTGGACATGAAGGGCATGCGCCAGTATCCGCGCGACAATCTGCTGTCGTTCGACGAAGTGCTCGAACTCGGTGACCAGTATGCCGCCGAGTCACCCGATCAGGCGCGCGCATTCGACGACGGCGTCGCTGCAACGCAGCCCGACGACACCTGCATGCTGGTCTACACCTCGGGCACCACCGGGCCGCCCAAGGGCGCGATGCTGTCGCACCGCAATCTGCTCGTGACCACCGACAAGCTACGCCGCTGCTTCGGGCTGGACCAGCAGAACATGGAGGTGCTGTGCTACCTGCCGCTGTGCCATGTGGCCGAGCGCGCCTTCTCGACCGTCATGCACATGATGACCGGCGGCGTGGTGAACTACGCCGAGTCCATCGACACGGTGGCAGCCAACCTGCGCGAGATCGCACCCAAGGTGTTCCTCGGCGTGCCGCGCATCTGGGAGAAGCTGCAGCAGGGCATCCTGATGCGAATGCAGGACGCGACGCGCCTGCAGCGCTGGGCCTTCCAGCGCTGTTTCGATTCGGGCAAGGCGCTCTTCGAGCGCGTCGAGCAGCACGGCGGGCAGCGCACGCTCGGCGACCGCTTGCAGTTCGGCTTGCTGTGGCTGCTGATGTTCCGGAACCTGCAGAAGTTCGTCGGTCTCGATCGCATGCGCTGCGGCTTCTGCGGCGGCGCCAGCGTCTCGCCCGAGGTGCTGAAGTTCTTCCGAATCCTGGGCCTCCCCGTCTATCAGGTCTACGGAATGACCGAGTCCGGCGGGGTGATCTTCCACCAGCATCCCCAGGCCGTGCGCCTGGGCGCCACCGGGACACCGATCGAAGGGCTGAACTGGAAGATCGCCGAGGACGGCGAACTCGTCGTCAAGCACCCCGCCGTCTTCAAGGGCTACATCCACGACAACAACGCCACCGCGCTGACGGTACAAGACGGCTGGCTGCACACCGGTGACATCGTGGCACAGGCCCCCAACGGCGAACTGATGATCGTCGATCGCAAGAAGGCCATCATCATCACCAGCGGCGGCAAGAACATCTCGCCCTCGGAGATCGAGAATGCACTCAAGGACAGCTTGTACATCCGCGAAGCCATCGTGCTGGGCGACGGCCGCCACTTCCTCTCTGCCTTGGTCCAGATCGACTACGACACCGTGGGAAAGTGGGCGCAGGAGAAACGACTGGCGTTCACCACCTACCGCAGCCTGTCGCAGCTGCCCGAGGTGCGCGAACTGGTCGATGCGGAAGTCAGGCGCGTGAACAAGCTATTCGCGCGGGTGGAAAACATCCGCAAGTTCCTGATCCTCGAGAAGGAACTCGATCACGACGACGGCGAGCTGACCGCCACGCAGAAGGTTCGCCGCAACATCATCGGCAAGAAGTTCGCGCGCGAGATCGAACTGATCTATGGCGGAGGCACGGCCTGATGGACTACTTCTTTCAATTACTGGTCTCCGGCGTGGCCGTGGGATTGATCTACGGCTTCATCGGCATGGGATTCGCGATGATCTTCCGCGCCACCGGCGTGGTGAACTTCGCCCAGGGCGAGCTGATGATGCTGGTGGCCTACATCGGCTTCACGCTCGTGGGCACGTTCAAGCTGGGGTTCTTTGCGCTTCTGCTGGCCTCGGTCGTGGTGTCGGTGCTGATCGGCATGCTGATCGAAGTGCTCCTGATCCGCCCGATGCTGGGCCAGCCGGTGTTCTCCACCGTCATGGTGACCATTGGCCTGGCCGTGATCATCCGCTCGGTGGTCGTGCTCGTCTGGGGCGCCGATCCGATGCCGCTGGCCACCGGGCTGTCGACCGAGCCCATCCGGATCGGCCCGGCCGGTGTGTTTCCGGCGCAGCTGTACGCGCTGGGCATCATGGCCTGCGTCGTGGGTGCGCTCTGGGTGTTCTTCCGCTACTCGCGCACGGGCATCGCGATGCGTGCCACCGCCAACCTGCAAACGACGGCGTTGCTCATGGGCATCAACGTCAAGCGCATCTTTGCGCTGTCATGGGCGCTCTCAGCCGGACTTGCAGCCATCGCAGGCGTGCTCGTCGGGGTGATCTACGACCTCAATCCAGGCATGTGGCTCACCGGGCTGCGCAGCTTCCCGGCGGTGATCCTTGGCGGGCTGGATTCGGTGTTCGGTGCCGCGCTGGGCGGGGTGCTGATCGGTGTGGTCGAGAACCTCTCCGAAGGCTACATCGGCCGCGGCATGAAGGAGATCGCCGGCTTCGTGCTGATCCTCGTGGTTCTCATGGTCCG
>DASTJE010000151.1:0-9852 GCA_035716845.1 Burkholderiaceae bacterium | reverse complement strand
TCACTTCGCGCCGAGCGCGGGCAGGATCTCCTTGACGATCTGCTTGCCGTCGCGTGCCTCGACCAGGAAGCTCTCGCGGTCGAGGTCGCCGTTGGCGTCGATGCTCACGTCCATCAGCACGCCGGGGGTCTGCGCGGCCTTCAGGCTCAGCCCGTGCAGCGTCTGCGCCACCGCCTTGCGGTCGAGCTTGCCGGTCTTCTCGATCGCGGCCTTCAGGATGTAGACGCCGGTGTAGCCCTTGATGCCGTTGTGGTCGGGCGTGAACTTGTAGTCGCGCTCGAACTTGGCACGGAAGTCCTTGAGCGCGGGGATCGGGGCGTCCACCGTCAGGCCCACGTGCGCCACCGCGCCGTTGGCGGCCTCGCCGGCCAGCTCGATCACCTTCTGGCTCGTCAGCACCGTCTCGCCGACGATGGGCTTGGTGACGCCCTGCTTCTTCAGCTCGCGCAGCAGGCGCGCCGACTCCTCCTCGTTGGTGTAGCAGAAGATCACGTCGGCGTTGGTCTGCTTGGCCCGCAGTACCGCGGCCGAGAAGTCGACCTGGTTCTGCTCGGTGGAGATGTCCGCCACGACCTTGGCGCCCAGGGCCTCGAGCGACTTGGTGACGGCGTCGCGGCCGCCCTTGCCGAAGTCGTTGTTGACGAAGATCACCGCCACCGTCCTGGCCTTCAGGTTGTTGGCCATGTAGCGGGCGATCTTGGGCATCGCCGTGTCCTGGGTGAAGCTGGTGCGGAAGATGTACGGGTTGCCCTGCTTGGTGATGGCCGCGGCCTCGCCGCCGGTGAAGTTGGGGATCTCGGCCTTGCGCGTCTCGGACATGCTGACCAGGATCGAGCCCGAGAAGACCGGGCCGAAGACGGCGAACACGTTGTCGTCCACCGCCTTCTGTGCCAGGCCCTTGGCCACGCCCGGGTTGCTCTGCGTGTCGGCGATGCTCATGTCGATCTTCTGGCCCAGGATGCCACCGGCGGCGTTGATCTCCTTGACGGCCAGCTCGACGCCGTTGCGGAAATTGGTGCCCGACGTCGCACCGGCGCCGGACAGCTCGACGATGCTGGCGATCTTGATCTGCGCCCACGCGGCAGGCTGGGCCAGAAGGGCCAGGCCGAGGGCGGCCAGCAAGGGTCGAAGGATTCGGGTCATGGGGGCGTCTCCTGTGAGGGGGGTGAGCGTGCGCGATGTCACTTGGGGGCCAGCAGCGAGCGCACCTCGCCGAGGTCGGACTGCAGGGCCTGCGCGATGGTGTCGAATCCGAAGAAGCGCAGGTATTCGGGAATCTGCTGCACCAGCATCTCGAAGCCGGCCTCGGCGCGCAGGCCGCGCGCGCGGCAGGCCGCGAGCAGCGGCGTGGGCGTCTTGCTCATGATGATGTCGACCACCGCCGCCCCGGCGTCCACCCGCGCAGGGTCGAAGGGCATCGGGTCGTCGGCCTTCAGGCCCTGCGAGGTGCAGTTGACGACCAGGTCGTAGCCCGCCGGGTCGCTGACGGTCGCCACGTGCGCGGCCGTGCCGACGAGCGGCTGCAGCCGCTCGACCAGCGCCTGTGCGCGCTCGAGCGTGCGGTTGTGGATGCCCAGCGCGGCCGGGCCGCGCTGGGCGAGCGCAGCCGCCACCGCATGGCCGCCGCCGCCCGCGCCCACCACCAGCACGCGGCGGCCCTTGACCTGCATGCCGAAGTGGTCGAGCCCCTTGACGAAGCCGATGCCGTCGAACAGCGCCGCCTCGAGCCGGCCGTCGGGCAGGCGGCGCACCGCGTTGACGGCACCGGCGACGCGCGCCACCGGATCGGTCGGGTTCAGCAGCCGCGCCAGCGCCGCCTTGTGCGGGATGGTGGCCCACAGGCCGCCGATGTTCTCCGCCTTCAGGCCGTGCTCCAGGAAGCCCGGCAGCGCGGCCGCCGGCAGCTTGAGCGGCACCAGCACGGCATCGACGCCGAAGCGCGCGAACAGGTGGTTGTAGACCTCGGGCGCGCGCACCTGCGCGACCGGATCGCCGAGGATGAAGAAGACGCGCGTGGTGCCGGTGATGGGCATGGAGACCTCTGCAATGCGGGGCGCGCCGCGCCGGCGCGAGTGCGGCCGAGTGTCCCACGGCGGGCCCGCCTCAGCCCGCAGCGGCCTCGGGCAGGTGCAGCACGAAGCTGGCGATGCGCTGCTCGAGGCGCCAGCCTTCGTCGGTGAGGATCAGGCGATCCCGGAACTCGCCCACCTGCTGCGCGCCGCGCGCCGGCCGGCCCTGCGGCCCCTGCGCGTCGTCGGACGAACCGGACCACAGCAGCACGAGGCTGTGCGCGCGGGCGCGCCGCGGCGACTCGACCTCCACACGCAGGTTCGTCACCAGGTGACGCGTCAGGCGGCCGGGTGGACGTTGCGCATAGGCCTGCTCGATCGCCGCGCGCCCCTGCAGCGGGGTGCCGGAGGGGCGCTGCAGCTCGCCGTCGGGCGTGAACAGGGCGGCGAGCCCGGCCGCGTCGCGGCTGTCGACGCAGGCCGCCGAGCGCAGCACGAGGTCGTTCACCGCCTGCTGGATCAACAGGCGCTGCAGGGGATCGACCGGGGCGTCCATGGCCTCAGTGTGCCGCACCGTCGGCCAGCCACGCGCGCAGGGCCTGCGCCACCGCCGCGGGTTGTTCCATCGGCGCCATGTGGCCGGCGCCGTCGAACACCGCCAGGCGCGAGCCCGGCAGCAGCGCGTGCATCTGCTCGTGGCGCTCCAGCGGGCTCCAGGCGTCCTGCCGGCCGCAGCCGATCAGCGTCGGGCAGCGAATGTCGCTGAACGTGGCGCGCGCGTCGGGGCGGCCCAGCAGGGCGCGGATCTGCGCCGCGAACTCCTCGGGCGTGCGGCGCTCGATCATCTGCAGGATCTGCTCGAACACCGGCGCTTCGCGGTGCGCCGGCAGCACCATGCCCGGCGCCCACCGCAAGCCCAGTGCGCGCATGCCCTCGCGCCGGGCAACGTCGAGCAACGCCTGGCGTTGCGCGCGCTCGCGCTCGCCGTCGGCCCCGGGGGCGAGCGGGTCCAGCCCGGTGTCGAGCAGCGCCAGGCGCGCCACGCGCTGCGGGGCCAGGCGCACCACCTCCATGGCCACGCGCGCGCCCATCGAGTGCCCCACCAGGGAAAAGCGTGCCTGCGGGGCCGCATCGAGCACGTCGCGCGCCATCGCGGCGATCGAGTCGCGGTGGGCGAACGACGGCACGGTGCAGCTCAAGCGGCCGAGCGCGGGCACGACCTCGCGCCACACGGCGGCGTCGCACAACAGCCCGGGCAGCAGCAGGAGGGGCGCTGAAGACATGATGCCGAGCATCCGTGCCCGCGCCCCGTCGCGCCAATGCGGCCTCGCGCCGCAGCTATTCGATCTGGCTATGCCCTGGCCGCGGACACGGCCAGGCCGAGGCCGCGTGCGGCGCTGCGCAGTTCGTCGACCAGCACGCGCAGGCCGGGCGAGGGTTCGCCGTCCAGCCGCCACAGCAGTCCGATGCGGCGCGTGGTGCCCGTCAAGGGCACCGGCACCACCCGCAGGCGCTCGCGCCGGTGCTCGCCCATCGCTTCGCCGTGCGAACCGAGGGCCAGGCGCCCGGTCTGCAGCACCAGGGCGCGCGTCATGGCCGGGCTGCTGGCCTGCAGCACACCGGCCGGCGGGTCCAGCCCCGCGGCCTCGAACACCCGCGCCAGCGCCGCACTGGCCGGCGTGCCGGCGAGCGGCACGACCCACGGCCAGGCCAGCAGGTCGCGCAACGCCAGGCGCGGCTGCTTGAGGCAAGGGTGGTCGGCGCGCGCGACGACGGCCAGGTCGTCGTCGAACAGCACTTCCTGGCGCAGGCCCGCTTCGCCGTCCGGGCGCAATGCGCCGACGATGAGGTCCACATCGGCCTGGCGCAGTTGCCGTGCCAGGCTCTCGTAGGTGCCGTCGACCAGGGCGATTTGCACATCGGGGTGGCGGCGCAGCAGCGCATCCACCGCCTGCGGCAGCACGAGACCCGCCGACAGCGGCAGCACGCCGACCACCAGCCGGCCGCGCAGCTCGCCGCGCCAGGCCGCGAGTTCGGCCTCGAAGGACCGCGCCTCGGCCAGCGCCAGCTTGACCCGCTGCAGCAGCACCTCGCCGGCCTCGGTCAGGCGCGCGCCGCGCGGCGAGGTCTGGAACAGGGACGCATCGCACAGGTGCTCGAGCGTGCGCAGCGCGCGGTGCACGGCGGGCTGGCTCAGGCCCAGCGCGCGCGCCGCCGCCGACTCGCTGCCGCCGGCCGCCAGCGCCACCAGGGCCCGCAGGCCGGCCGGCGGCACCGCGCCGGACAACCGTGCCGCCCCCGCACGTCGGCGGCCCTCGACGGGCGCCAGTGCCGCCGCACCCTCCGCGCCGCGCGCGAGGTGCTCGAGCAGCGCGTGCGCACGCACCGCCAGCCGCAGGCCCACGGCGGTGGGCACCATGCCGCGCGGCGCCCGATCGAACAGCCGCACCTGGCACAGCTGCTCGAGGTCGAGCACGGCACGCGTGACCGCCGGCTGCGACATGTGCAGCGCCTCGGCCGCGGCCACGGTGCTGCCATGGCGCACCACGGCCGACAGGCAGCGCAGCGCGCGCAGGCGCTCGAACACGGGCGGGGCGTCCTGGACCATGCCCCGCACGATGCGGTCTCCCACCCCCGGTCCAGCCCTAGGGTCTACCCTGGATATAGCCAGATCGAATGGATCGCGAGGGGCATCGGATGCCACGGCCTTGGCGCCGCATGCGATCCTTCGTCACCCTGATGCCCCGAGGAGACCTGCGCATGGACCGTCGTACCCTGTTCGCCGCCCTGGCCTGCGCCGCGGCCGTCGTGACCACCCCGGCCGCGTCCGCCGCGGACATCGACATCGGCCTGCTCGGCCAGTTCTCCGGCCCCTACTCGTGGTGGGGCAAGGAATACAAGCGCGGCATCGAGCTGTGGATGGACGCCAACGGCGGCGGCAAGGTCGGCGCACACACGCTCAAGGTGCTCGAGCGCGACGAGGGCGGCACCAACCCGCAGCGCTCGCGCCAGCTGGCGCAGGAGCTGGTGGTGCGCGACAAGGTCCAGTACCTGCTGGGCGGCACCTTCACGCCCACCGTGCTCGGCGTGACCGACATCGCCAACCAGGCCAAGACGCCCTTCGTGGTGCTGAACTCGGGCACCTCGATGGTGACCACCAAGTCGCCCTACTTCGTGCGCGTGGGCTTCACGCAGTGGACGGTGAGCGTGCCGCTGGTGCAGTACGCGGTGGAACAGGGCGTCAAGAACGCCGCCATCCTGGTGGCCGACTACGCGCCCGGCCACGACGGCCTCGAGGCCTACGGCAAGACCTTCACCAGGCTGGGCGGCACGGTGGCCGGCGAGATCAAGGTGCCGCTGGGCACCACCGACTTCTCGAGCTACCTGCAGCGCGTGCGCGACTTGAAGCCGCAGGCGGTGTTCATGTTCATGCCGGTGGGCCCGATGTCGGCCGGCTTCGTCAAGGCCTGGAAGGAGCGCGAGCTCGACAAGGCCGGCATCACGCTGTACGCCACCACCGAGACGATGGAATCCGACCTGCCGGCCATCGGCGACAGCGCGCTCGGCCTGGTGACCGCCCTGCACTACGGCCCCTACCTGGACAACGCCCAGAACAAGGCCTTCGTGGCCGCCTACAAGGCCAAGTACGGCAAGGACGAGGTGCCCAGCATCGCCTCGGTGGCGGCCTGGGACGGCATGCGCGTGATCGCAGAGATGGTGCGCGCCACCAACGGCGCGGCCGACGGCGACAAGGCCGTGGCGGCGGCCAAGGGCTTCAAGTGGGACAGCCCGCGCGGCGCGGTGAGCATCGACGCCAGGACGCGCGAGATCGTCAACAACGTCTACATCCGCCGCGTCGAGAAGATCGACGGCCAGCTCGGCAACAAGCCCTTCAAGACCTACCCGGCCGTGAAGGAGCCCTGGCACGAGCTGAACCCCTGACACGCGCACGCGACGGTCGCTGACCCGCGCACGCCATGGCGACCTTCGTCGCGCTGCTCGTCGACGGCATCGCCTACGGGATGATGCTGTTCCTGATCGCCGCGGGACTGACGGTGACGCTGGGCGTGATGCGCGTCGTCAACCTCAGCCACTCGGCCTTCGCGATGATCGGCGGCTACCTCGCGTTGTGGGCCATGAAGGGTGCGGGCCTGTCGTTCTGGCTCGCGGTGCCGCTGGCGGTGGCGGGCACGATGGCCATCGGCCTGGTGCTCGAGCGCACGCTGTACCGCTGGGTCTACGCCACGCACCCGCTCGGCCAGCTGCTGATGACGATCGGCCTGGCCTTCATCCTCACCGCGGCGATGAAGAACCTGGCCGGCCCCTCGCTGCAGACGCTGCCGGTGCCCGAGGCGCTCAAGGGCAACGTGACGCTGGGGCCGCTCACGCTCTCGGTCTACCGCATGGCGCTGCTGGCGGTGAGCGCGGCCGCCGCGCTGGCGCTGTGGCTGGCGCTCGAGCGCACGCTGTTCGGCGCACGGCTGCGCGCCGCGGTGGACGACCCGCAGATGGCGCGCTGCGTGGGCATCGACGTGCCGCGCGTGTTCTCGATCACGTTCGCGCTGGGCTGCGGCCTGGCCGCGCTGGGCGGCGCGCTCGGCAGCCCGATCCTGCCGCTGGAGCCCTACTACGGCCTCAAGTACCTGGTGCTGGTGCTGATCGTGGTGGCGGTGGGCGGCCTGGGCAGCCTGCGCGGCTCGCTCTACGCCGGCGTGCTGCTGGGCGTGGTCGACACGCTGGGCCGCTACTACCTGCCCGCGCTCGGCGCCTTCGTGATCTACCTCACCGTGCTGGTGTTGCTGCTGGCGCGCCCGCAGGGATTGGTCAAGGCCGCATGAGCACGCTGAACGCGTCGTCGGTGGTCGCGGGCCTGCGGCGCTCGCGCTACGGCCTGGCCGACGCGCTGTTGCTGGCGGCGCTGGCGGCCACCTTCGCCTTCGGCCAGCTCTACCTGGCGCTGGCCACCACCGTGCTGATCATGGTGATCTTCGCGCTCTCGCTCGACCTCGCGCAGGGCTACGGCGGCATCGAGACGCTGGGCCACGCCGCCTTCTTCGGCAGCGGCGCCTACGCGGCAGGCTTGTACGCCTTGCACGTCAGCCCGGAGCCGATCAGCGGCCTGCTGGTGGGCGCCGCGGCGGCCGCGGTGGTGGGCCTGCTGTCGGGCCTGGCGGTGCTGCGCACGCAGGGCCTGACGCAGATCATGCTCACGCTGGCCTGCGCCACCCTGCTCTACGAGCTCGCGAACACGCTCAAGCGCGTCACGATGGGCGACGACGGCCTGTCGGGCTACACGGTGGCGCCGCTGCTCGGGCGCTTCGAGTTCGACATCTTCGGCCGCACCGCGTTCGTCTACGCGGCGGTGGTGCTGGCGGCCGTGCTCGCGGCGCTCAGGTTCGTCGTCAATGCCCCGCTCGGCCTGGTGGCGCAGGGCATCCGTGACAACCCGCTGCGCATGCGCCTGCTCGGCGTGCCGGTGACGCGCCGCCTGCTGCAGGTCTACGGGCTGTCCGCCGCGGTGGCCGGCGTGGCCGGCGCGCTGTCGGCGCAGGTCAACCGCATCGTCGGGCTCGACACGCTGGGCTTCGTCGTCTCGGCCAACGTGCTGGTGATGCTGGCGCTGGGCGGCGCCGGGCGCCTGTACGGCGCCGTCCTCGGCGCGGTGGTGTTCGTGCTGGCGAGCGACCGCGCCGCCGCGGTGGACCCCGCCAACTGGCTCGCCGCGCTGGGCCTGCTGCTGATCGTGGTGGTGCGCTTCGCCCCCGAGGGCCTGGCCGGCCTGGTGGCGAGCGCCAGCCGCCGGCTCGGGCAGCGCCGCGGCGCGGGAGATCGCGCGTGACGCCCGCGCCCGCGCTCGAGCTGGTCGGCCTGTCCAAGCGCTTCGGCGCGCTGGCGGTGACACAGGACGTGCACCTGAGCCTGCCCCCGGGCGCACGCCACGCGCTGATCGGCCCCAACGGCGCCGGCAAGAGCACGCTCGTGAACCAGATCACCGGCGTGCTCGCGCCCGACGGCGGCACCGTGCGCGTGGGCGGCGTCGACGTGACCCGACTTGCCCCCGAGCGGCGCGTCAAGCTCGGGCTGGCGCGCACGTTCCAGATCAACTCGCTGTTCCTGAGGCTGACGGTGGCCGAGCACGTGGCACTGGCCCTGGCCGCGCGCGCAGGCCTCGACGCGCGCCTGGGCGCCCCGCTGGGCGCGCGGCAGGCGCTGGTGGACGAGGCGGCCGAACGCCTGGGCGCGCTCGGCCTGCTGGGCCTGGCTGCGCGCCCGGTGGCCGAACTGGCGTACGGACAGCGCCGCCAGGTGGAGATCGCGCTCGCGCTCGCGCTCGATCCCAAGGTGCTGCTGCTCGACGAGCCGGTGGCCGGGGTGCCCTCGGCCGAGGGGCATGCGCTGTTCGACCTGCTCGAGCGCCTGCCCGAACAGGTGGCGGTGCTGGTGATCGAGCACGACATGGGCCTGGTGTTCCGCTTCGCGCGCCGTATCACCGTGCTGGTGGAAGGCGCCGTGCTGCTGGAAGGCAGCGTCGACGAGGTGCGCCGCGACGAACGCGTGCGCGACGTCTACCTGGGCAAGCGCCACCATGGCTGAACCGTTGCTCCAGGCCAGCGGCCTGCGCGCCGGCTACGGCGAGACCGTGATCGTCGAGGACCTCGACCTCGCGCTCGCACCGGCCACGGCGCTGGCGGTGCTGGGGCGCAACGGCGTGGGCAAGACCACGCTGCTGGCCACGCTGATGGGTTTGACCACGCGGCACGGCGGCAGCGTGCGCTTCGACGGCCGCGACATCAGCGCGCTGACGCCGCACGCGCGCGCGCGTGCCGGCCTCGCGCTGGTGCCGCAGGAACGCCAGATCTTCCGCTCGCTCAGCGTCGAGGAGAACCTGCGCGTGGCGCTGCAGCCCGGCGCCTGGACGCTGCAGCGCATCTACGAGCTGTTTCCGCGCCTGGCCGAGCGCCGACGCAACCTCGGCCACCAGCTCTCCGGCGGCGAGCAGCAGATGCTGGCCATCGGCCGTGCGCTGGTGGGCAACCCGCGCCTGATCCTGCTCGACGAGCCGTTCGAAGGGCTGGCGCCGGTGATCGTCGACAGCCTGGTCGAGGTGATCCAGCGCCTGCGCGCCGAGGCCGCCATGACGCTGGTGCTGGTGGAGCAGCATGCCGAACTGGCGCTCGAACTCACCGACCGCGCCCTCGTGCTCGACCGCGGCCGCACGGTGTGGGAAGGCGCGAGCGCCACGCTGCGAGCCGAGCCCTCCCGGCTCGCCGCATTGATCGGACTCGACGCCGCGGCTTGAAACGCCGACGGCGGCGAGCACCTGCAGCAAGGTGATGAGCGGCAAGACCGCGCGCGTGGCCAACCGCGCCGCGCTGGCCTTGAAGCTGGCCGCCGCCGCGCTGCGCACGAGCCAGTCGGCGCTGGGTGCCTACGACCGGCGGCTGTGCGCCCGGATGGACAAACCCAAGGCGGTGACGGCCCATTCAACACTTCCATCGTTAGGTGAAAGTGTCAACGAAACCGAGGCAAGCTCCCGGTCCGCTCGAGCGAGGGGTTAGGCGGCAACTTCGCTGTCCTCGAACACGACCTGCAAGAACTTCTTCCCCGGATAGAGAGCCTTCATGGTTGCTCGGAGCTTGTCATGCGCTGCCTTGAGCGACTCCAAGTCTTCATCCACGTTTCGGTAGAGGTTTGCAGTGAGTTCCTTGAGTTTGTGAGTAACGTCGATCCCCAGCACACGCTCTATCCGGTCTGATGGGACTTGCTGCCTGATGGTGATGCCTGCGGCTGCCATCTTCGGGAATACTTCGTTCAGTACGAGGGCCGAACGCGCTTCGATCAG
>DASTJE010000150.1:0-7058 GCA_035716845.1 Burkholderiaceae bacterium | reverse complement strand
TGGCTCGCCCACTCGGGGTCGAACATCGGGCTCTTGGCGGGCACCTCGATGTAGCGCTTGAGCGCGGGCACGATCTCGTCGTCCCACAGGCGGTCGGTGAAGGCGGCAAGGGTGGCGACGGTGTCGGCGGGCAGGCTCATGGGCGTCTCAGGGGGGGGCGCGAGACTGGCAGTGTAGGGCGGCGCCTCGACGCGCCCGGGCGCTTGGAAAGCGGCGCCGGCAGGTCTAGTATCGAACGCAGAGTTGCGGGAGACGGCCATGAGACTCCTCCTTCGATGTGTCGCGTGGGCGATGGCACTCGGACTGTGCGCGGGCTGCGCGACAGTGGCGCCGATCGACCAGAGCGTCCCGCGGGCCTTGCTCGACGATGCGGCGTTCCCGCCGCCGGCCCGGCCGGTCGATGCCACGGCCGTGCTCGCACTTAGCCCGGCGATGCGGCAATACCTCGATGTCGACCTGGCGCCCTTGCTGCGCCGCCGTGGCCGCGTGGACGGTCTTGTCGAAGCGTTGTACAGCAAGGCCAACCTTCGGCTGGACTACGACAGCGAGGTGACGCGCACGGCTGCCGAGGCCTTCGACGCGCGGGCCGGCAATTGCCTGTCGTTGGCCGTGATGACCGCGGCGCTGGCCAAGCACCTGAACCTTCCGGTGGAGTATCAGGTGCTCGTGGGCCAGGAGAGCTGGTCTCGCGAGGCCGGCCTGTCGATCGCCAATGGCCACGTCAACATCACGGTGTCCAGGCGCCTCGTCGATCGCCTGCCCGGGTACGACGACAGCGGTGCCCTGCGACTGGATTTCGGCGGTCTGGCGGCCGGGCGCGGCGCTGCGCTGCGCACGGTCGGCGAACCCCGGGTGCTTGCGATGTTCATGAGCAACCGCGCGGCCGAGAGCCTGGTGCGAGGCGACCTTGCGCAGGCCTATGCCTATGCGCGCGAAGCGCTGATGCAGGATCCGGGCTACGCGTCGGCCTACAACACGCTGGGCGTGATCTACCGCCGGCACGGATTGCACGAGCACGCAGAGCGTGCATGGAGGCAGGCCTTGGCGATCGACGCGCAGCACGCACCCACGCTGACCAACCTGGCGCACGCCTACGAGACGAGCGACCGTGCAGCGCAGGCGGCGCCGTTGCGCGGGTTGCTCGCGCGCCTCGATGCCGACCCGCCGTTCGAGCAGTTCGACCTCGGGCGCGCCGCCTTGGCGCGAGGGGACGCTGCGGCGGCGCGGCGGCACTTCGAGCGCGCGCTCAAGCGTGAACCCGACTACCACGAGTTCCACTTCCAGCTGGCGATTGCGCTGGCGCAGCTGGGCGATTTCGACGCTGCCCGGCAGCATCTCGAGACCGCGCGGCGCAACAGCCCGACGCGCCGCGACCAGGCGCTCTATGCGGGCAAGCTGTTGCGTCTGAAGGCGCAAGAGTCGGCGCTGCACTGAGCGCCTGGATTGGCGCGCGCCGCTCCCCCGCGCCTTCAGCGCCGTTCGAACTTGAACACGGCCGTGCTGGCCCTTGCATTGGGCCACCACCGCACCGGCCGCCCCTCGCGCAGGCCGAAACTGTCGAGGATGGTGAGGCCGTTGCGGCGTGCCAGCACCTCGAAGTCGGCGTAGGTGCCCACGCGGATGTTGGGCGTGTCGTACCACTGGTAGGGCAGGGTCTTGGTGACCGGCATGCGCCCGCGCAGCACCGACAGGCGGTTGGGCCAGTGCGCGAAATTGGGGAAGCTGACGATGCCGGTGCGGCCCACGCGTGCCGTCTCCTGCAGCATGCGCTCGGCGTTGCGCAGGTGCTGCAGGGTGTCGAGCTGCAGCACCACGTCGAAGCTGGCGTCGCCGAACATCGCCAGGCCTTCCTCGAGGTTGAGCTGGACGACGTCGATGCCGCGCGCCAGGCTGGCCTGCACGTTGGCGTCGTCGATCTCGATGCCGTAGCCGCTGCAGCCCTTGGCCTGCACCAGGTGCGCCAGCAGCTCGCCGCGCCCGCAACCGAGGTCGAGCACGCGGCTGCCCGCGGGCACCAGGCTCGCGATCACCTCGAGGTCGCGGCGCTCGCTCATGGGGCAGAGGCGGCCTTGGGTGCCGCCGGCGCGGCGCAGCCCGCCGCCTGGCCCAGGCCCTTGAGGTAGGCGCGGCGCACGCCGCCGGCGGTGATGGCCGCCTCGACGCGGCGCTCGTAGCGCTCGGCGCCGCTGAGCTTGCGCACCCAGCCGCGGAACGGGATCACGCCCTCGGCCGCGCTGCGCAGCGCCTCGCCCGCGCCGCGCTCGAGCAGGCTCGGGTTGGCTGCGGTGGCCGGCGTGTCGAGGTCGGCCCCGAGCGCTGCGTCGAGCGCCTGCACCGCGGTGGCCAGGCCGGCGCAGCTGGCATCGGCCGGCGGCGCATAGGGCGCCCTGGCCGCGGCCTGCAGCACCGGTGGGATCTCGGCGCGCACGACGTTGACGTCGTGCAGCGGCGTCGCGGCGGCGTCGCCGGCCTGCTGCGAGGCGCTCGAGGCGCAGCCGCCCAGCGCGGCGGCGGCCAGCAGGGCCAGGGCGGTGGCGGATCGGCTCATGCGGACTCCCGTGCGATGCGCTCGAAGGTGGTGCGCAGCACACCGTGATAGCGCGCGTCGTCGAGCAGGAAGGCGTCGTGGCCGTGCGGCGCGTCGATCTCGGCATAGCTCACGCGGTGGCGGTTGGCCACCAGCGCCTTGACGAGCTCGCGCGAGCGCGCAGGCGAGAAGCGCCAGTCGGTGGTGAAGCTCACGAGCAGGAACTGCGCGCGCACGTCGCGGAAAGTGCGCGCCAGGTCGCCGCCGTGCTCGGCGGCCGGGTCGAAGTAGTCGAGCGCGCGCGTGATCAGGAGATACGTGTTGGCGTCGAAGTAGTCGCTGAACTTGTCGCCCTGGTAGCGCAGATAGCTCTCGATCTCGAACTCGACGTCGTAGTCGAAGCTGATCGCGCCGTCGCGCAGCTTGCGGCCGAATTTGCTGGCCATCACGTCGTCCGACAGGTAGGTGACGTGGCCGATCATGCGCGCGATGCGCAGGCCGCGCCGCGGCACCACGCCTTGCGCGTAGTAGTGGCCTTCGTGGAAGTCGGGGTCGGTGATGATGGCGCGCCGCGCGATCTCGTTGAAGGCGATGTTCTCGGCCGACAGGTTGGGCGCGGTGGCCACGCCGATGCAGTGGCGCACGCGCTCGGGGTAGCGCAGCGTCCAGGCCAGGGCCTGCATGCCGCCCAGGCTGCCGCCGATCACCGCCGCGAGCTGACCGATGCCCAGCCGCTCGACCAGGCGTGCCTGCGCGTCGACCCAGTCCTCCACCGTGACGACCGGGAAGTCGGCGCCGTAGGGGCGGCCCGTGCCCGGATTGACGTGCATCGGCCCGGTGGAGCCGAAGCACGAGCCCGGGTTGTTGACGCCGATGACGAAGAAGCGCTCGGTGTCCAGCGGCTTGCCCGGGCCCACCAGGTTGTCCCACCAGCCCTCCTTGCCGGCGGCGTCGACGCCGGCCACGTGGTGGCTGGCGTTGAGCGCGTGGCACACCAGCACCGCGTTGCTCTTGTCGGCATTGAGCGTGCCGTAGGTCTCGTAGGCGAGCTGGTAGCCGGCCAGCACCGCGCCGCTGCGCAGAGGCAGCGGCTCGGCGAAGTGCATCGACTGTGCTGTGACCTGACCGACGGAACCCATGAAACGACAGAACCGGCGCCGCGGAGAGAGGAGCGGACGCCGGTTCGGCGGGTCCTCTTTAGCGGCATTTGTTAAAGCGCCCGCAAGCTGGTGCAAATCGGCGCTGACGGGGCGAAGTATAGCGATCGCCCCCCGCATCGGCGCGGGCTTGACCATTACTGGTCAATTGACCAATAATGACGCGTGCCCCGTCCCTCGCAACAGATCGACCAGGCCTTGCTCGCCGCCGGGCGCGCCTTGCTGCCCTCCGCGGGCTGCGCCGGACTGTCGGTGCGCGCGCTGGCCGAGCACGCCGGCGTCGCGCCGGGCATGTTCCATTACCACTTCGGCAGCAAGGAGCGCTTCCTGCGCACGCTGCTGGCCGGCGTGTACGACGAGATGTTCGGCTCCCTGGCCGCCGAGGTGGCGCTGCCGGCCGAGCCGCTGCAGCGCCTGCGCGCCGCGCTGCGCCTGCTGGCGCGCTTCGCGCGCGCCCAGCGCACGCTGCTGGCGCGGCTGTGGTGCGACGCGATGGCCGGCGAGGCGGTGGCGCGCGACTTCTTCCGCGAGCATGCGCCGCGCCACGTCGGCGTCGTGATGCAGCTCGTGGCCGAGGCGCAGGCGGCCGGCGCGCTGCGGCCACTGCCGCCGCTGCAGGCCCTGGCGTTCGTGATGGGAGCGGTGCCGCTGCCGATGATCTTCGTCGCCGGCCTCGTCGACGCGGGTTTCGCGCCGCCGGGCGGCAAGGCCGCCTTCGAGGCGCAGGTGATGTCCGACGAGGCGGTCGATGCCCGCATCGACCTGGTGCTGGCGGCGCTGGCGGCCGCTCCGCAGGAAAGGAAGCGACGATGAACGCTTGGACGATGCCGGCCCTGCTGCTGGGCGCGCTGGCGCTGGGGGGATGCGAGCGCGCGAGCGAGCGCGCGTGGTCCGGCTACGCGGAGGGCGAATACGTGTACGTCGCCGCCCCGATCGGCGGCGCGCTGACCGCGCTGGCGGTGCAGCGCGGCCAGCAGGTCACCCAGGGCGCGGCGCTGTTCACCCTCGACAGCGCGGCCGAGCGCGCGGCGCGCGAGGAGGCGCAGGCGCGCGCGCTTTCCGCGCAGGCGCAGGCCGACAACACCGACAAGGGGCGTCGCCGCGAGGAGATCGCGGTCACCGAGGCGCAACTCGCGCAGGCGCGCGCGCAGGCCGCTCTGGCGGCCAGCGAGCTGGCGCGGGCGCAGCAGCTGGTGGCCCAGGGCTTCCTGTCGCCGTCGCGGCTCGACGACGCACGCACCGCGGCGCGCCAGGGCGAGGCCCGCGTGGTCGAGCTCGAGGCGGCATTGCGGGTGGCGCGGCTGCCTGCGCGCCCCGACGAGCGCGCGGCGGCCGACGCGCTGTCGCTGGCCGCGCGCTCCGCGCTGGCGCAGCAGCAGTGGCGCGAACAGCAGAAGCAGCAGCGCGCGCCGGCCGACGCCCTGGTCGCCGACACCCTGTTTCGCGTGGGCGAGTGGGTCAATGCCGGCCAGCCGGTGGTGTCGCTGCTGCCGCCGGCCGGCCTCAAGGCGCGCTTCTACGTGCCCGAGGCCGAGCTCGGTGCGCTCAGGATCGGTCAGGCCGTGACCTTGCGTTGCGACGGCTGCGGCGCGCCGATTGCCGCGCGCATCGACTACATCGCCACCCGCGCGGAGTTCACGCCGCCGGTGATCTACTCCAACGCCCAGCGCGCCAAGCTCGTCTTCATGGTCGAGGCGCGGCCCGACCCGAAGGACGCCACGCGCCTGAAGCCCGGGCAACCGCTCGACGTGCTGCCCGCGGCGGCCGACGCGGCGTCGCGCGGATGAGGCCGATGGACGCTGACCTCGCGATCGACGTGCGCGGGCTGACCAAGCGCTACGACGGCCGCGCGGTCGTCGACGACGTGTCGTTGCAGGTCGGGCGCGGGCGCATCTGCGGCTTCCTCGGCCCCAACGGCAGCGGCAAGACCACCACCATCCGCATGCTGTGCGGCCTGCTCACGCCCGATGCCGGCGAAGGCGCCTGCCTCGGCTTCGACCTGCAGCGCGACGCGCTGGCGATCCGGCGCGAGGTGGGCTACATGACGCAGCGTTTCGGCCTCTACGAGGACCTGTCGATCCGGGAGAACCTCGAGTTCCTGGCGCGCCTGTACGAGCTGCCGCAGCGGCGCGCCGCGGTGGACCGCACGCTCGAGCGCCTGGGCCTGGCGTCGCGCCAGAAGCAGCTCGCGGGCCAGCTCTCGGGCGGCTGGAAGCAGCGCCTGGCGCTGGCGGCGTGCCTGATGCACGAGCCGCGCCTGCTGCTGCTCGACGAACCCACCGCCGGCGTCGACCCCAAGGCGAGGCGCGACTTCTGGGACCAGATCCACGCGCTGGCGGCCGAAGGCATCACGGTGCTGGTGTCCACCCACTACATGGACGAGGCCGAGCGCTGCCACGAGCTGGTCTACATCGCCTACGGCCGCGTGCTGGCGCGCGGCACGCAGGCCGAGATCGTGCGCGAGGCCGGCCTCACCGTGTGGTCGGTCGGCGGCGAGGGTGTGGCCGCGCTGGTGGCGCCGCTGAAGGCGGCGCCGGGCGTGCTGTCGGTGGCGGCCTTCGGCAGCGCGCTGCACGTGGCCGGGCGCGACGCGATCGCGCTCGAGCGCGCGATCGCGCCCTGGCGCGAGGCGCCGGGCCTGCAGTGGCGGCAGGCGGCGGCCAACCTGGAGGACGTGTTCATCAGCCTGATCGCCGCAGCACCCGACAACTTCGTGATCGAGGGGCACACATGAACGCGCCATTGCGCGCCTCGAGCCGGTTCTCCTGGCAGCGGCTGCTGGCCGTCTTCATCAAGGAGTTCCAGCAGATGCTGCGCGACCGCCTGACCTTCGCGATGGCGGTGGGCGTGCCCATCCTGCAGCTGGTGCTGTTCGGCTATGCCATCAACACCGACCCCAAGGGCCTGCCCACCGCGGTGGTGTCCGCCGACGCCGGGCCGCTGGCGCGCACGCTCGGCGCGGCGCTGCAGAACACCGGCTACTTCCGCGTCACGCACGTCGGCACGCGCGAGGCCGATGCCGAGGCCCTGCTCGCAGAGGGCGAGGTGCAGTTCATGGTCGTCGTGCCCGACGACTTCACGCGCCGCGTGCTGCGCGGCGAGCGTCCGGCGGTGCTGGTGGCGGTGGACGCCACCGACCCCTCGGCCTCGGGCAACGCCATCGCTGCGCTGCAGAGCGTGGCCGGCCAGGCGCTGGCGGCCGACCTCAAGGGGCCGCTGGCCGCGCTCAACGCGGGTGCCGCGCCCTACGAACTGCGCATCCACCGCCGCTACAACCCGGAGGGCCTGTCGCGCTACAACATCGTGCCCGGCCTGATCGGCACCATCCTGACGATGACGATGGTGATGCTCACCGGCCTGGCGATGACGCGCGA
>DASTJE010000149.1:0-5727 GCA_035716845.1 Burkholderiaceae bacterium | reverse complement strand
GAACAAGACCATGCGCCTGGCCCATTTCGCGCTGACCGCTGCGGCTGCAGTGGCCGCGTCGCTGCCCGCCAGCGCCCTGGCCGATCTGTCGTTCAACGCCGGCGTGGTGAGCGACTACCGCTACCGCGGCATCTCGCAGTCGCGCCTGAAGCCCGCGCTTCAAGGCGGCGTCGACTACGCGGCCGGCGGCCTCTACGTCGGCGCCTGGGGCTCCACGATCAAGTGGATCAAGGACGCCGGCACCCTGGCTGGCGCGAACGCCGGCAGCACCAATGTCGAGATCGACCTCTACGGTGGCTACAAGGGCGAGCTCGCCAAGGACCTGACCTACGACGTGGGCGGCCTGTACTACCTGTACCCGGGCAACAAGTACAAGGACATCGGCGGCGACAACGCCAACACCTTCGAGCTCTACGGCGCGCTGACCTATGGCCCGGTCACGGCCAAGTACTCGCACGCCGTGACCAGCGTGTTCGGCAACCCCGACAGCAAGAACAGCTTCTACCTGGACGCCAGCGCCACCTTCGACGTCGGCGGCTTCAGCGTCGTGCCGCACGTGGGCTACCAGAAGATCAAGGGCCCGTTCTCCGGCCCGGCGACCTACACCGACTATTCGCTGACGGTGTCCAGGGAGTTCAGCGGCGTTGTCGTGAGCCTCGCGGTCGTGGGCACCGACGCCGACAAGGCGTTCTACTCCTCGCCGGTCAACGGCAAGGAGCTGGGCAAGTCCGGCGTCGTGCTGGGCGCCAAGGTCAACTTCTAAGGAGCCGTCCATGAAGATGGTCACTGCCATCATCAAGCCCTTCAAGCTCGACGAGGTGCGCGAAGCGCTCTCGGGCATCGGCGTGCAGGGCATCACCGTCACCGAGGTCAAGGGCTTCGGCCGCCAGAAGGGACACACCGAGCTGTACCGCGGCGCCGAGTACGTCGTCGACTTCCTGCCCAAGGTGCGCATCGACGCCGCGGTCGACGACGCCATCGTGGAGCGCGTGATCGAGGCCATCGAGGCGTCGGCGCGCACCGGCAAGATCGGCGACGGAAAGATCTTCGTCTCCGCCCTCGAGCAGGTGGTCCGCATCCGCACCGGCGAGACCGGCACCGACGCCCTCTGAACGGCACAACCGGAAGACACGCATCATGTTCATCAAGAAACTCATCGCCTCCGTCGCGTTGAGCCTGGCTGCGCTGGGCTCGTTGGGGATTTCCGGGGCGGCCTTCGCGCAGGCCGCGCCCGCACCGGCCGCGTCCGAGGCGGCCTCGGCTGCCGCCGCCGCACCCGCCGCGGCCGCGGCCCCTGCCGAAGCCGCGCCTGCCGCGGCCGCCACCCCGCCCGCCCCCAACAAGGGCGACACCGCCTGGATGACCGTGGCCACCGCCATGGTGATCCTGATGACCATCCCCGGCCTGGCCCTGTTCTACGGCGGCCTGGTGCGCAGCAAGAACATGCTGTCGGTGCTGATGCAGGTGTTCATGGTGTTCTCGCTGATCACCCTCCTGTGGGTCGTCTACGGGTACTCGCTGGCCTTCACCGCCGGCAACCCGTTCTTCGGCACGCTCGACAAGCTGTTCCTCAAGGGCGTCACGCCGGAATCGGTGGCGGCCACCTTCAGCAAGGGCGTCTACCTGCCCGAGCTGACCTTCGTGGCCTTCCAGGGCACCTTCGCGGCCATCACCTGCTGCCTGATCGTCGGCGCCTTCGCCGAACGCATCAAGTTCTCCGCGGTGCTGCTGTTCTCGGTCCTGTGGTTCACCTTCGCCTACATCCCGATCGCCCACATGGTGTGGTACTGGGACGGCCCTGACGCGATCACCAGCGAGAAGACGCTCGAGACCGTGACCGCGGCGGCCGGCTTCATGTGGGCCAAGGGCGCGCTCGACTTCGCGGGCGGCACCGTGGTGCACATCAACGCCGCCATCGCCGGCCTGGTGGGCGCCTACCTGCTGGGCAAGCGCGTGGGCTACGGCCGCGAGGCCATGCCGCCGCACAGCCTGCCGCTGACGATGGTCGGGGCCTCGCTGCTGTGGGTGGGCTGGTTCGGCTTCAACGCCGGCTCCAACCTCGAGGCCAACGGCCTGGCCGCGCTGGCCTTCCTGAACACCGTGGTCGCCACTGCGGCGGCGGCACTGTCCTGGTCGGCCGGGGAGGCGCTGATGCGCGGCAAGGCTTCGATGCTGGGCGCGGCCTCGGGCGCGGTGGCCGGCCTAGTGGCCATCACGCCGGCCTGCGGCTTCGTCGGCCTCGGGGGCGCCATCGTCATCGGCCTGCTGGCGGGCCTGCTGTGCCTGTGGGGCGTCAACGGCCTGAAGCGCCTGCTGGGCGCCGACGACTCGCTCGACGTGTTCGGCGTGCACGGCGTGGGCGGCATCCTGGGGGCCATCCTGACCGGCGTGTTCGCCGCGCCCAGCCTGGGCGGCACCGGCATCTGCAACTACGTCACCAACAAGTGCGGTGAGTGGGGCGGCATCGGCACCCAGGTCTGGGTGCAGCTGCAGGGTGTGTTCTGGACGCTCGCGATCTCCGGCATCGTGGCGCTGATCGCCTACAAGATCGTCGACATGACGATCGGGCTGCGCGTCACCGAGGAAGAGGAGCGCGAAGGCCTGGACATCACCTCGCACGGCGAGACCGCCTACAGCAAGTAATCCTTCGTTCCCGACGTCTCCTGCTCTTGGCGAGCATTCGGGGCCACCGCGAGGTGGCCCCTTTTTCTTGGCCCCCTTGCGGCCGGCGCGTCCGCCACCACCTGCCTAGAATCGTTGCCCCACCCTTCGAGGCGCCTTCATGGTCCCGCACCTCATCACCGCCCTCAGCGGCCCGATCAACGAGCTCGAGGCGCGCATCCTCGAGTCCATGCCGGCCATCGAGCGCTGGTTCCGCCTCGAGTGGATGGAGCACACGCCGCCGTTCTACTCCTCGGTGGACGTGCGCAATGCGGGCTTCAAGCTCGCGCCGGTGGACACCAACCTGTTCCCCGGGGGCTGGAACAACCTGACGCCCGAGATGCTGCCGCTGGCGGTGCAGGCGGCGATGGCGGCCATCGAGAAGATCTGTCCCGAGGCCAAGAACCTGCTGCTGATCCCCGAGAAGCACACGCGCAACACCTTCTACCTGCAGAACGTGGCGCGCCTGAAGCAGATCTTCCACCAGGCCGGCCTGAACGTGCGCCTGGGCACGCTCGACCCCGAGGTCAAGGCCCCGGTCGAGCTGCCGCTGCCCGAGGGCGGAACGCTCGTCATCGAACCCCTGCAGCGCAGCAAGCACCGCCTGGGGCTGAAGGACTTCGACCCCTGCACCATCCTGCTCAACAACGACCTGTCGGGCGGCATCCCCAAGGTGCTGGAGAACCTGCACGAGCAGTACCTGCTGCCGCCGCTGCATGCCGGCTGGGCGGTGCGCCGCAAGACCAACCACTTCCAGAGCTACGAGGAGGTGGCCAAGAAGTTCGCCAAGCTGCTCGGGATGGACCCGTGGCTGATCAACCCCATGTTCGGCCAGTGCGGCGAGGTCAACTTCGCCGAGGAGGAGGGCCTGGAGTGCGTGCGCAGCAATGCCGACGCGCTGCTGACCAAGATCCGCCGCAAGTACAAGGAGTACGGCATCACCGAGAAGCCCTTCGTGATCGTCAAGGCCGACAACGGCACCTACGGCATGGGCATCATGACGGTGCGCGACGCCAAGGAGCTCGACGCCGTCAACCGCCGCACCAAGAACAAGATGAGCGTGGTCAAGGAAGGCCAGGCCGTCACCCAGGTCATCATCCAGGAGGGCGTGCCCACCTACGAGCGCGTCAACGACGCGGTGGCCGAACCGGTGGTCTACATGCTCGACCGCTACGTCGTCGGCGGCTTCTACCGCGTGCATGCCGAGCGCGGCATCGACGAGAACCTCAATGCCCCGGGCGCGGCCTTCGTGCCGCTGGCCTTCGCCGAGAGCACGCAGCTGCCCAGGCCCGGCGTGAAGCCCGGCGCGTCGGCGCCCAACCGGTTCTACATGTACGGCGTGATCGGCCGCCTGGCGATGCTGGCGGCGGCCTATGAGCTGGAAGCCACGGACCCCGACGCCGAGATTTACGAGTAGGCTGTTGCGGCGCACAATGCGCGCTTTCCGATAAGAGGCGCGGCCAGCAGGCCGCCCCCGCGTGGCTTGAGCGCCCAGACCCCTGCCAAATCGCCCTCCGCGGTGGCCGCGTTGACGCTGGCCGCACTGGGCGTGGTCTATGGCGACATCGGCACCAGCCCGCTGTATGCGCTCAAGGAGATCTTCCACGGCGGTCACGTGGCCGTGACGCCCGAGCACGTGCTGGGCGTGCTGTCGCTCGTGTTCTGGACCCTCACGGTCGTCATCTCCGTCAAATACGTGCTGCTGATCCTGCGCGCGGACAACCACGGCGAAGGCGGCCTGATCGCCATGCTGGCGCTGGCCACGCGCGCGGTGCGCCGCGCGCCGGCGCTGCGGCGCGTGCTGATGACGGTGGGCCTGTTCGGCACGGCCGTCTTCTACGGCGACGGCGTCATCACGCCGGCGATCTCGGTGCTGTCGGCCGTCGAGGGCCTGGAGGTGGCCGCGCCGGGGCTGCACGAGTGGGTGATCCCGCTCACGCTGGTCGTGCTGACCGCGCTGTTCGCGGTGCAGCGTTTCGGCACCTCGGGCATCGGGCGCTGGTTCGGGCCGTTGACGCTGCTGTGGTTCTGCGCCCTGGTGGCGCTGGGCGTGCCGCACGTGGTGGCCAACCCCGGGGTCCTCGTGGCCCTCAACCCGGCCTACGCGGCCAGTTTCATCGCCGAGGCCCCCGGCGTGGCCTTCGTCGCGCTGGGCGCGGTGGTGCTGGTGGTCACCGGCGGCGAGGCGCTGTACGCCGACCTCGGCCACTTCGGCAAGCTGCCGATCCGCGTCGCCTGGTACGGCCTGGTGATGCCGGCGCTGGTGATCAACTACTTCGGCCAGGGGGCGCTGCTGCTGGCGCGGCCCGAGGCGGTGGAGAACCCCTTCTTCCTGATGGCGCCCGAGGGGGCGCGCCTGCCGCTGGTGTTCCTGGCCACCGCGGCGACGGTGGTGGCCTCGCAGGCGCTGATCTCGGCGGCGTTCTCGGTCACCAAGCAGGCGATCCAGCTCGGCATCCTGCCGCGCATGGCGATCCTGCACACCTCGGTGCGCGACACCGGCCAGATCTACGTGCCCTTCGTGAACTGGGGCCTGTACGTCTTCATCGTGCTGGCCGTCGTGCTGTTCAAGTCCTCGTCGAACCTGGCCTCCGCCTACGGCATCGCGGTGACGCTGGACATGACGATCACCACCGTGATGACCTTCTTCGTCATCCGCTACGGCTGGGGCTATCCGCTGGCGCTGTGCGTGGCCGCCACCGGATTCTTCTTCGCCATCGACGTGCTGTTCTTCGCCTCCAACCTGCTCAAGCTGATCGCCGGCGGCTGGTTCCCGATCGTGATCGGCATCGGCATGTTCACGCTGATGCTGACCTGGACCCAGGGCCGCAAGCTGCTGGCCGGCAAGCTGCGCGACGACGCGATCCCGCTGGCGGACTTCCTGGCCGCGATCTTCGTCAGCCCGCCGGCGCGCGCCGAGGGCACGGCGGTGTTCCTGACCTCGCAGGACGGTGTCACGCCCAACGCGCTGATGCACAACCTCAAGCACAACAAGGTGCTGCACGAGTACAACCTGTTCGTCACCGTGCGCCAGCACGAGGTGCCCTGGATCCCGTTCGACGAGCG
>DASTJE010000148.1:0-106181 GCA_035716845.1 Burkholderiaceae bacterium | reverse complement strand
CGACCTGATCGCCAACGGCGTCAAGTTCGACGTCAAGCCGCGCGAGGAGCCTTCTTTGCTGATGACGCTGCTGATCAGCTGGGGGCCCTTCCTGCTGCTGATCGGCGTGTGGATCTACTTCATGCGCCAGATGCAGGGCGGCGGCAAGGGCGGCGCGTTCAGCTTCGGCAAGAGCAAGGCGCGCATGCTGGATGAAGCCAACAACACCACCACCTTCGCCGACGTGGCCGGCTGCGACGAGGCCAAGGAGGAGGTGAAGGAGCTGGTCGACTTCCTGAAGGATCCGCAGAAGTTCCAGAAGCTGGGCGGCCGTATCCCGCGCGGCGTGCTGCTGGTCGGCCCCCCGGGCACCGGCAAGACCCTGCTGGCCAAGGCCATCGCCGGCGAGGCCAAGGTGCCGTTCTTCACCATCTCCGGTTCCGACTTCGTCGAGATGTTCGTCGGCGTCGGCGCGGCGCGTGTGCGCGACATGTTCGAGCAGGCCAAGAAGAGCGCGCCGTGCATCATCTTCATCGACGAGATCGACGCCGTCGGCCGCCACCGCGGCGCCGGCCTGGGCGGCGGCAACGACGAGCGCGAGCAGACCTTGAACCAGATGCTGGTCGAGATGGACGGCTTCGACACCAACCTTGGCGTGATCGTGATGGCGGCCACCAACCGGCCGGACATCCTCGACCCGGCGCTGCTGCGCCCGGGGCGCTTCGACCGCCAGGTCTACGTGACGCTGCCCGACATCCGCGGCCGCGAGCAGATCCTCAACGTGCACATGCGCAAGGTGCCGGTGGGACAGGACATCCGCGCCGACATCCTGGCGCGTGGCACCCCGGGCTTCTCGGGGGCCGACCTGGCCAACCTGGTCAACGAGGCGGCGCTCTTCGCCGCGCGCCGCAATGCGCGCGTGGTCGAGATGGTCGACTTCGAGAAGGCCAAGGACAAGATCATGATGGGCCCCGAGCGCAAGTCCATGGTCATGCCCGAGGAGGAGCGGCGCAACACGGCGTACCACGAGGCCGGGCATGCGCTGGTCGCGCGCCTGATGCCCAAGACCGATCCGGTGCACAAGGTCACCGTGATCCCGCGTGGCCGGGCGCTCGGCGTGACGATGCAGTTGCCCGAGGGCGACCGCTACAGCATGGACAAGGAGCGCATGCTCTCGACCATTTCCGTGCTGTTCGGCGGCCGCATCGCCGAAGAGGTGTTCATGAACCAGATGACCACCGGGGCCAGCAACGACTTCGAGCGCGCGACGCAGATCGCGCGCGACATGGTCACGCGCTACGGCATGAGCGACCAGCTGGGGCCGATGGTCTATGCGGAGAACGAAGGCGAGGTCTTCCTCGGGCGCAGCATCACCAAGCACGTCAACATGTCCGAGCAGACGATGCAGAAGGTCGACCTCGAGATCCGGCGCATCATCGACGAGCAGTACGTGATCGCGCGCAAGCTCATCGAGGACAACCAGGACAAGATGCACGCGATGGCCCATGCGCTGCTGGAGTGGGAGACGATCGACAGCGACCAGATCGACGACATCATGTCCGGCCGCCCGCCGCGCACGCCCAAGGACTGGAGCGGGACGGCACCGCCGTCGGGCGGCGGCACGGCCCCGGCCGTCGGCGGATCCGGCGAGACGACCACCGCGACGGCCTGACGCGGGCCCGGACACGGTTCAGGTCGACTCGTGACGGGGCTGCGGCCCCGTTGCTCATTCTTCTCCGGCATTCGCGCGATCCATGGGCCCGCACTGGCAAACCAGCCGCTTCCGCATCGACCTCGGCCGGCCGCGGGTGATGGGCATCGTCAACGTGACGCCCGACTCCTTTTCCGATGGCGGGCGCTTTGGCGATGCCGGCGCGGCCATGGCGCACTGCGAACGCCTGCTGGCCGAAGGCGCCGACATCCTGGACATCGGGGGCGAATCGACACGGCCGGGCGCACGAACGCCCAGCGTCGACGAGGAGCTCGCACGCGTGCTGCCGGTGGTGCGCCACGCCGTCACGCTCGGGGTGCCGATCTCGGTGGACACGAGCCAGCCCGACGTGATGCGTGCGGTGCTCGACCTGGGCGCCGACATCGTGAACGACGTGCGTGCGTTGCGCCGTCAGGGGGCCCTGCAGGCCGTCGCGGCGCACCCGACGGCCGGTGTGTGCCTGATGCACATGCAGGGCGAGCCCGGCACGATGCAGGCCGCGCCCGCGTATGCCGACGTGGTGGCCGAGGTGTCGAGTTTCCTGGCGCTGCGTCGCGACGAGGCGCAACGGGCGGGGATCGTCGCCGAGCGCATCGTGCTCGACCCGGGCATCGGCTTCGGCAAGAGCGTCGCGCACAATCTCGCCTTGCTGGCGCGCGGCGCCGAGCTGCTGGCACTGGGGTGCCCGTTGCTGGTGGGCTGGTCGCGCAAGTCCACGCTGGGTGCGGTGACCGGCCGGGCGGTCGACGAACGGCTGCCGGCGAGCGTGGCCGCCGCCGCGCTGGCGCTGGAACGCGGCGCGCGCGTGCTGCGTGTTCACGACGTGGCGGCGACGGTGGACGCGCTCGAGCTCTGGCAGGCGATGAAGAACGAGGAGGGGAGTCCATCATGAACAGACGTCACTTCGGCACCGACGGCATCCGTGGCAGCGTGGGCACACCGCCGATCACGCCCGACTTCATGTTGCGTCTCGGGCACGCGGTGGGGCGGGTGTTGAAGACCCGTGTCGCCCGTCCGACGGTCTTGATCGGCAAGGACACGCGCATCTCCGGCTACATGATCGAGTCGGCACTGGAGGCCGGATTCGCCTCGGCGGGGGTCGACGTGCTGCTCTCGGGCCCCCTGCCGACGCCCGGCGTGGCCTACCTGACGCGGGCGCTGCGGCTCGATCTCGGGGTCGTCATCAGCGCTTCCCACAACCCCTACCCGGACAACGGCGTGAAGTTCTTCTCCGCGACCGGCGAGAAGCTGCCCGATGCCTGGGAGCTGGAGGTGGAGGCGGCCCTCGAGCGCGATCCCGCCTGGGTCGACTCGGCCGGCCTGGGCAAGGCCAGGCGCCTGGACGACGCGAGCGGGCGCTACGTGGAGTTCTGCAAGAGCACGTTCGCCGGCGACCTCTCGCTCAAGGGCATGAAGCTGGTGGTCGATGCCGCGCATGGCGCGGCCTACCACGTCGCGCCCGACGTGTTCCACGAGCTCGGCGCCGAGGTGGTGCGCATCGGTTGCAGTCCCGATGGCACGAACATCAACGCCGGCTTCGGCGCCACGGCGCCACAGGCGCTCGTCAAGGCGGTGGCCGAGCACGCAGCGCATTACGGCATCGCGCTGGACGGCGATGCCGACCGCCTGCAGGTGGTCGACGCGGCGGGGCGCTTGTACAACGGCGACGAGCTGCTGTACGTGATGGTGGCCGATCGGCTGGCGCGCGGGCACGCCGTTCCCGGCGCCGTGGGTACGCTGATGACCAACATGGCCGTCGAGGTCGCCCTGCAGCGGCTGGGCGTGAGCCTGGTGCGCGCCAAGGTCGGCGATCGCTACGTGCTGGAGGAACTGCTCGCGCGTGGCTGGTCGCTCGGCGGCGAGGGTTCGGGGCACCTGCTGGCACTGGACCGTCACACCACCGGCGACGGCATCGTCAGCGCGTTGCAGGTGCTGGAGGCGGTGCGTCGGGCCGGTCGGCCGCTGGCCGCGTTGCTCGAGGGTGTCGAGCTCTTTCCGCAGACGCTGCTCAACGTGCGCATTGCCGCGGGCAGCGATTGGCAGGCTCATCCAGGGCTGAGCCGGGCCCGCGAGGCGGTCGAGCGCGAGTTGTCGGGCCAGGGTCGCGTGCTGATCCGGGCCTCGGGCACGGAACCCGTGCTGCGCGTGATGGTGGAGGCGCGCGAGCCCTCGGTTGCCCGAGCGGCGGCCGAGCGCCTGGCGGCCTCCCTGGCCTGACGCGCCACGCGCGTCCTGGCGTCACGCGACGGTCGAGCGGCCGTCACGAAGGTGTCACGAACGCTGCCTAGAGTGTGTCCCGTCATCTCCACGACGAGGATTCGCGCATGAACGCTTCGCTGTCCCGCCTGTTCGCGGCGGCCACTCTGATGCTCACCGTGGCGGCTGGCGCCTCGGCCCAGGACGTCACGGGCGCGGGTGCCTCGTTCCCGGCGCCGCTGTACGCCAAGTGGGCCGATGCGTACCACAAGGCCACCGGGCAGAAGATCAACTACCAGTCGGTCGGCTCGTCGGCCGGCATCCGGCAGATCAAGGGCAAGACCGTGGATTTCGGCGCCTCCGACGCGCCCCTGACCGACGAGGAACTGGCCAGGGACGGGCTGGTGCAGTTCCCGGCGGTGATGGGCGGCGTGGTGCCGGTCGTCAGCATCAAGGGCGTGGCGCCGGGCCAGCTCAAGCTCACCGGGGCCGTGCTCGCCGACATCTACCTGGGCAAGGTCACGAAGTGGAACGATGCGGCCATCGCTTCGCTCAACCCCGGGCTCGCGCTGCCCGATGCGGCGATCGCCGTCGTGCGGCGCGCCGACGGCTCTGGCACCAGCTTCATCTTCACCAACTACCTGTCCAAGGTGAACCCCGACTGGAAGGCCAAGGTGGGCGAGGGCGCCGCGGTCAATTGGCCCACGGGGGCCGGCGGCAAGGGCAACGAGGGTGTGGCAGCGTTCGTGCAACGTCTGCCCAATGCCATCGGCTATGTCGAATACGCCTATGCCAAGGCCAACAAGATGGCGCACGTGCAACTGCGCAACACGGCGGGCCAGTACGTGCAGCCCGACGACGCCACCTTCAAGGCCGCCGCTGCCGGCGCGGCGTGGAACAAGACCTTCTACCAGATCCTGACCGAGCAGCCGGGCAAGGACGCCTGGCCGATCACCGGCGCGACCTTCATCCTGATGCACAAGGTCCAGGGCAAGCCGGCGCAGGCTGCGGCCGCGCTCCAGTTCTTCGACTGGGCCTTCGCCAACGGCGACACCATGGCGAGCGACCTGGACTACGTGCCGATGCCCGATGGCGTGAAGGCGCAAGTCCGCAAGGCCTGGGGCGAGATCAGGGACACCGGCGGCAAGGGCGTTGTCGCCAAGTGAACTCGACGGTGATCGGCCGGCCCCGCTGGGGTCGTCCGTGACCGCTACACTTTGCGCCGCTTCCACCGCGGCCGCCCGACCCATGTCCACCACGCCTGCCGCAGCGACGCCCCCCCGCGGGCAGCGTGCCCCCTGGGCAGACGCGATCTTCGCCGTGGCCGCGCATGCGGCGGCCTGGCTGACGCTGCTGCTGCTGGCGGGCATCATCGCCTCGCTGGTGGCCGGCGCCTGGCCTGCGATCCAGGCCTACGGCCTGTCCTTCCTCTGGCGACGCGAGTGGGATCCGGTGGCCGACCGCTATGGCGGCCTGGTGATGATCTACGGCACGCTCGCGTCGTCGGCCATTGCCCTGCTGATCGCAGTGCCGGTGAGTTTCGGGATCGCGCTGTTCCTGACCGAGCTGTCTCCAGGCTGGCTGAGGCGACCGCTCGGCGTGGCCGTCGAACTGCTGGCCGCGGTGCCCTCGATCGTGTACGGCATGTGGGGCCTTCTGGTGTTCGGGCCCATCCTGGCGACATTCGTGCAGCAACCCCTGCAGTCTGTGCTGGCGGGCGTGCCCTTCCTGGGGGCCCTGGTGGCCGGGCCTCCCGTGGGCATCGGCATCCTCTCGGCCGGCATCATCCTCGCGATCATGGTGATCCCGTTCATCGCCTCCGTGATGCGCGATGTGTTCGAGACCACGCCGCCGATGCTCAAGGAGTCGGCCTACGGCCTGGGCTCGACCACCTGGGAGGTGGTCTGGAAGGTGGTTCTGCCCTACACCAAGACGGGCGTGGTAGGCGCCATCATGCTGGGTCTCGGCCGTGCGCTGGGCGAGACGATGGCGGTCACCTTCGTCATCGGCAACATGAACCAGCTGGACTCGCTGTCGCTGTTCGAGGCTGCCAACAGCATCACCTCGGCACTGGCCAACGAGTTCGCGGAGGCCAATCCGGGCCTGCACCAGGCGTCTCTGATCTACCTCGGGCTGGTGCTCTTCTTCATCACCTTCGTGGTGCTGACCTTGTCCAAGCTGCTGCTGGTGCGGCTCAAGCGCCGGGAGGGGCGCCGCGCATGAGCCTCGCCACGCTCGATGCCGCGCGCATGCGGCGGCACCGCCAGCGCAAGCGCGTCAACGCGGTGGCATTGACCCTGTCCCTGGCCGCCATGGCCTTCGGCCTGTTCTGGCTCGCGTGGATCCTGTTCGAGACCGTGCGCATGGGGCTGGGAGGCCTGGCGCTGTCGGTGTTCACGCAGAGCACGCCGCCGCCGCAGGAAGCCGGCGGTGGACTGGCGAACGCCCTGGTCGGCTCGGGGATGATGGTGGCACTGGCCACGGCGATCGGCACGCCGGTCGGGGTCATGGCCGGCGTCTACCTGGCCGAGTACGGCCAGCGCAGCGTGCTGGGCCGCGTCACGCAGTTCATCAACGACATCCTGCTGTCGGCGCCGTCGATCGTCATCGGCCTGTTCGTGTATGCCGTCGTGGTGTCGCGCTTCAAGAGCTTCTCGGGGTGGGCCGGCGTGTTTGCGCTGTCGCTGATCGTGATCCCGGTGGTGATCCGCACGACCGAGAACATGCTCGTGCTGGTGCCCAATGCGCTGCGCGAGGCCGCCTATGCCCTGGGCACGCCGAAGTGGAAGGTGATCTGGTCGGTCACGCTGAAGGCCGCACGCGCGGGTGTCATCACCGGCGTGATGCTGGCTGTGGCTCGCATCGCCGGCGAAACGGCGCCGCTGCTGTTCACTGCGCTCAACAACCAGTTCTTCAGCGCGGACCTGTCGGCGCCGATGTCCAGCGTGCCGGTGACGATCTTCAAGTTCGCGATGAGCCCCTACGACAACTGGCGCGAACTGGCCTGGGCCGGGGTGTTCATCATCACGCTGGGCGTGCTGGCGCTCAACATCGCCGCGCGCGTGCTGTTCCGCAACAGGCTCTGAGGCCGATCGACCGCCCCATGGACAACAAGGCACCTGCGTCCGCTGCCGAACGCGCCAAGCTTTCGGTGCGCAACCTCGACTTCTATTACGGCAGCTTCCACGCGCTCAAGCACATCGACCTGGACATCCCGGATCGCAAGGTGACGGCCTTCATCGGGCCGTCGGGCTGCGGCAAGAGCACCTTGCTGCGCGTGTTCAACCGCATGTTCGAACTCTATCCCGACCAGCGCGCCGAGGGGCAGGTCACGCTCGACGGACAGGACATCCTGGACCGGCGCCTGGACGTCTCGCTGATCCGGGCCAAGATCGGCATGGTGTTCCAGAAGCCCACGCCGTTCCCGATGTCGATCTACGACAACATCGCGTTCGGCGTGCGGCTGTTCGAGCGGCTGCCGCGCGTCGAGATGGACGAACGCGTGGAATGGGCGCTGCGCAAGGCAGCCTTGTGGAACGAGGTCAAGGACAAGCTCGATCAGAGCGGCGCCGGACTCTCCGGCGGGCAGCAGCAGCGCCTGTGCATCGCGCGCGGTATCGCGATCAAACCGGAGGTGCTGCTGCTCGACGAACCCTGCTCGGCGCTCGACCCGATCTCCACCGGCAAGATCGAGGAGCTCATCCACGAGCTCAAGAGCGACTACACCGTGGTCATCGTCACGCACAACATGCAGCAGGCTGCGCGCGTGTCGGATCACACCGCGTACATGTACCTGGGCGACCTGATCGAGTTCGGCCCCACGGCCGAGCTGTTCATGAAGCCGCGGAAGAAGGAAACCGAGGACTACATCACCGGCCGCTTCGGCTGAGCCGGGGGAGCACCACCATGGGCGACAAGCACCTTTCCACGCAGTTCGACGCCGAGCTGGCGGGTATCTCCAGCCGCGTTCTCGAGATGGGCGGCCTCGTGGAATCGCAGGTGGCGCAGGCCGTGCAGGCCCTGTCCGGCCTCAGCCGCGACGTCGCGGCGCAGGTGCTGCGGCAGGAGGAGCGGGTCAACCGGATGGAACTGGAGATCGACCGCGACCTCTCGGCCATCATCGCGCGCCGACAGCCGACGGCGCGGGACCTGCGGCTGCTCATCGCCGTCAGCAGAACCATCGCCAACCTCGAGCGCGCGGGCGACGAGGCGGCGCGCATCGCCCGCACGGTGCTGCGCCTGGTGGACAGCCCCACGGTGAACCTGCAACGCCTGCCGGTGTCCGACCTCACCCTCGAGGCGGACCTCGCCGTGGCTCAACTGCGCAAGGCGCTGGATGCCTTCGCGCGCCTGGACACTGCGCAGGCGCTGCAGGTGCTGAAGGCCGACGACCAGATCGACCGCGAGTTCGAGGGTCTGATGCGCAAGCTCATCACCTACATGATGGAGGACGCGCGCACCATCTCCGCTTCGATCGACCTGGTGTTCGTCGCCAAGGCGATCGAACGCGTCGGCGATCACGGCAAGAACCTGGCCGAGTCGGTGATCTACATCGTCAAGGGGGCGGACGTGCGGCACGCCTCGATGGCCGACGTCGAGGACGCGGTGCGCTGACGATGACGCGCATCCTGGTCGTCGAGGACGAGCCGGCCATCGCCGAGCTGCTGGCGATCAACTTGCGCCATGCGGGGCACGAGGTGAGCGTCGCCGTCAACGCGGAGCAGGCGCTGGCGGCGGTCGATCGGGTGCTGCCCGACCTGGTGCTGCTCGACTGGATGTTGCCTGGGCAGTCCGGCCTCGGCCTGTTGCGGGCCTGGCGCGCCGCGGCCCGCACCCGGCCGCTGCCGGTGATCATGCTCACGGCGCGCGCCGCGGAGGCCGACAAGCTGGCCGGCCTGGACGTCGGCGCCGACGACTACGTCACCAAGCCGTTCTCGCCGAAGGAGCTGATCGCGCGCGTGCGCGCGGTGCTGCGGCGCAAGGCACCGCAGGCGCTCGACGATGCAGTGGCGGTGGGCGCGCTGACGCTGGATCCGGCCACGCGGCGGGTGACCGCCGAGGTCGACGGGCAGATGCGGGAGGCCAAGGTCGGGCCGACCGAGTTCCGGCTGCTGCACTTCCTGATGACCCATCCCGAGCGCGTGCACAGTCGCGCGCAGCTGCTCGATCGCGTGTGGGGCGATCATGTCTTCATCGAGGAGCGCACGGTCGACGTGCACATCAAGCGTCTGCGCGAGGCGCTGGCGCCGGTGCGTTGCGCCCATCTGGTGGAGACGGTGCGTGGGGCGGGCTATCGCCTGACCCAGGCCGGCACGGCATTGGCATGAGCGTGCCGGGTCACTCTGGAGCATTCGGCCCGAAGCGCGACGCGCGCAAGGCGACCCGATGAACCCGGCGCTCGCGCGTCTGGCCGGGACCTGGATGGCGCTGTCGCTCGGGGCGGCGGCGGGCTGGCTCGTCGGTGCGGTCGCCGGCGCGGCGATCGTCGGCACCTGCATCGGAGCGGTGTCGGGGGTGGGCATCGCGGCACTGACCGACGGCCTCAAGGCGGGGCGACTGCTGGCGTGGCTTCGTGGCGCGCAGGATGCGGCCGCGCCGCGCGATGGCGGATTCTGGGGCGAGATGGGCTATCGCGTCGAACGCGCGCTGCGCCTTCGGGAGCGCCGCATCGCCGACGAAGCCGAGCGGCTGCGGCAGTTTCTCGCCGCCATCGAGGCCTCGCCCAACGGAGTGCTGCTGCTGGATGCGCACGATCACCTCGAGTGGTTCAATGCGCGCGCGGCGGATCACTTCGGGCTCGACCCCGTGCGCGACCGGGCACAGAAGGTGACGAACCTCGTGCGTGCGCCGGCCTTCGTGCAGTACCTGCAGGACGAGGACTTCTCCCGGCCGCTGGAGTTCGCCGCCGGGCCGGGGCGTGTCCTGCTCTCGGTGCTGGTGCGGCCCTACGGCGACGGCCAGAAGCTCGTGCTGTCGCAGGACGTGACCGAGCGCGCGCGTGCAGAGGCGATGCGACGCGACTTCGTGGCCAATGTGTCGCACGAACTGCGCACCCCGGTCACCGTGCTCGCCGGCTTCGTCGACACCTTGGACAGCGTGCCGCTGACCAGCGCCGAGCAGCCACGCGTGCTGGCCTTGATGCGCCAGCAGACCTGCCGCATCCAGTCGCTCGTCGACGACCTGCTCACCCTGGCCCAGCTCGAGGGCAGCCCGAGGCCGTCCACCGACCGCTGGGTCGAGGTGGACGCCTTGCTCGAACGCGTGCACGCGGACGCGCAGGCGCTGTCGCAGGGACGGCACGCACTGGCGCTGAGCGTGCAGGGGGACTGCCGCGTTGCAGGCGTGGAAGGCGAGTTGCTCAGCGCAATGGTCAACCTCGCGAGCAACGCGGTGCGCTACACGCCGGAGGGCGGACGCGTGGACCTCGTGTGGGCGGTACGCGAGGCGGACGGTTGCGGCGTGTTCGAGGTGCGCGACAGCGGTATCGGCATCGCACGCGAACACCTGCCGCGCCTGACCGAGCGTTTTTATCGCGTCGACGGCAGCCGCTCCCGCGAGACCGGCGGCACCGGGCTCGGGCTGGCGATCGTCAAGCATGTCGCGCAGCGACACGGCGGCGAACTTCAGGTCGAGAGCGAACCTGGCCGTGGCTCCAGCTTCCGACTGGTGCTGCCTGCAGCGCGCGTGCGCGCAGGCTCAGGGCCGGCGGCGTAGCACCAGCGTCGTCTCTTCGCGATCGGTTGGGCGGTTCACGCGGGCGACCACCGTCCAGCCCTCAGGCGTTGGCAGGGGCTGGCTGCGTCGATCCTGGCGCAGCAGCACCGCGCAGCTCCCTTCGTCGCGCGCGTCCACGCGCCAGCGCCCGTATTGCTCGAGCGCGGCAATGAAAGGCCGCGGCAGGCCCGGGGCGGCGATGCATGCATCGGCCGGCACGTGAGGCGCGATACGGGCCACCCATGGTCGATTGCTGCGCGCGTAGTCGAGCAGGGGCAGCCAGAGGGTCATCAGCAGCAGCCAGGCGAGGGCGACACCGCCCGCGGGGAGCACCATGCTCTTCCACAGCGCTGCGCGATGCCGGCCGGTGCGCCAGCGCACGAGGCCCAGCCACGCCAGGGTGGCGAGGGCACCGAGCAGGAGCGCGGGCCACGAGAAGTGCATCTCGAATCCGGGCGCCAGCTTGGCGACGTTGGCGGCCGGCTTGGCGGGCACCCCGGTGACCATCGCCGCATAGATGACCCATATCGCAATGGCCGCGGTCGTGAAGAAGAAGACGGAGAACCAGTCGATGGCAGAGGCGGCACCGCGGCGCAGCGTGGGCAGCGCAAAGGCAGCAAGCACGGCGAAGCCCGGCAACCCGATCATCAGTGCGCGGTCGAAACCGCCACCGGCAACGCAGGCCGCAAGCGCGACTGCGGCCAGGGCGGACGGCACGGCAATGTGGGGCTGGGTCCAGTGATGCCGCCAGCGCCACAGCGTCCAGATCACGAGCAGCCACACGGGCCACAGGAACCAGAGGAACAGTCGTGCCAACTGAAGTCCCTGCGCGGCATCGGCCTCGAAGCCGACGCGCCATGCCCAGGTGCCCAGCACCGCGCCGCACGCCGCGGACAAGGCAGTCGCCGCGCCGATCCAACGCGCGAAGCGCTTCATCCGCCTGTCGCTCGACTGCAGCGCGAGGCCGGTGGTGGCGACGCCGAACAGCAGGGCCATCGTGGGCGCCCCACTGGCCGCCAGCAGCGGCAGTGCGACCAGGATCGCGAGCTGGGTCTGCCGCTCGCGGTGCGGTGCAGCCGACACGGCCCAGAGCGCCAGTGCTGCCGCGAACAACTGGGCGAGCTCGGGCGTCGTCTCGTGTCCGAGCTGCAGCAATCCCAGCGTGGCGATCAGCCCGAGCAGCGAGCCGTCTGCGATCGCCCGGGCATAGTCGACCATGGCAGCTTCGCCGCCAAACGCGAAGGCCACCGGCTGGGCCGCCTCGGTGCGTGCGAGGTGGTAGCAGGCGTACCACGTGAGGATCAACACGCCGGCCAGCAGCAGGCCAAACGGGATGCGTGCCGCCACGGGAGCGTCGAGCCACGGCGACAACAGCGCGATGCCGGCGGCGCCCAGCCAGTGCGGGAACACGGCGTTGTCCGGCGCCAGGCCGCCCAGCGTCGGCGACCACCATGGCGTACGCCCTTCGGCGATGGCCAGCATGTAGCCGAAGGCGGTCTGGTCGGCGTTGCGCCAAGGGTCACGGCCGAACAGACCCGGCAGCACGTAGGCCGCGCAGAACAGCCACAGGGCGACGCGCGGCAATCGCTGCGCGGCATCCTGGCTGACAAGCGCGGGGGTGTGGGTGGGAGCGGTCATGTTCGCAGCCTGCGCATGATGCCTCCTCATCGGGTGCACGCAACAAAAAAGGGCAGCCGACGCTGCCCTTTCCGGGGAGAGGGGGACGCAGCTCCCTACTTCTTGATGCCGACCTTGAACTTGTTGCGGAACTTCTCGACGCGGCCACCGAGGTTGTCCACGCTCTTCTGCGTGCCGGTGTAGAACGGGTGCGACTCGCTGGAGGTCTCCATCTTGAACAGCGGCAGTTCGCGGCCGTCGTCGAGCTTGATGGTTTCCTTGGTCTGCACCGTCGAGCGGGTCACGAACTGGAAACCGTTGGAAAGGTCCACGAAGCAGACTTCGCGGTAGCCGGGGTGGATGCCTTCTTTCATGGAACTCTCGCTGGGTGTGTGGTAGCCACGCCGCACTGCGACGCACTTGCCGGTGGCGGGAAAACGCAAATTATAGCGGACGGCCAGCTCAACCGCCCCGCCGCATCATGTCAAAGAAGTCGAGGTTGTTCTTCGACGATTTCATCTTGTCGAGGATGAACTCCATCGCCTCGATCTCGTCCATCGGATAGAGCAGTTTGCGCAGAATCCAGGTCTTCTGCAGGATTTCGGGCTTGAGCAGCAGCTCCTCGCGCCGCGTGCCGCTCTTGTTGATCAGGATCGAGGGATAGACGCGCTTCTCGGCCATGCGGCGATCGAGGTGAATCTCGCAGTTGCCGGTGCCCTTGAACTCCTCGTAGATGACCTCGTCCATCTTCGAGCCGGTGTCGATCAGCGCCGTGCCGATGATGGTCAGGCTGCCACCTTCCTCGACGTTGCGCGCCGCGCCGAAGAAGCGCTTTGGCCGCTGCAGCGCATTGGCGTCCACGCCGCCGGTGAGGACCTTGCCCGACGAAGGCAGGACGTTGTTGTAGGCGCGTGCCAGGCGGGTGATCGAATCGAGCAGGATCACCACGTCCTTCCTCAGCTCCACCAGGCGCTTGGCGCGTTCGATCACCATTTCGGCCACCTGGACGTGGCGTGCGGCCGGCTCGTCGAAGGTCGAGCTGATGACCTCGCCCCGCACCGAGCGCACCATTTCGGTGACTTCCTCGGGGCGCTCGTCGACCAGCAGCACGATGAGGTGGATGTCCGGGTGGTTGGCCACCAGGGCGTGCGCGAGCTGCTGCATCATGACCGTCTTGCCGGTCTTGGGCTGCGCCACCAGCAGCGCGCGCTGGCCCTTGCCGATCGGCGCCACCAGGTCGATGATGCGGCAGGTGATGTTCTCGTCGGCCTTCAGGCCGTCGCGCTCCAACTTGAACTGCTCCTTCGGGAAGAGCGGCGTCAAGTTGTCGAACATGATCTTGTGCTTGTTCTCCTCGGGCGTCACGCCGTTGACGCGGTCGACCTTGACCAGCGCGAAGTAGCGCTCGCCGTCCTTGGGCACGCGCACCTCGCCTTCGACCATGTCGCCGGTGTGAAGGTTGAAGCGCCGGATCTGGCTGGGCGAGAGGTAGATGTCGTCGGTCGACGCCATGTAGCTGGTGTCGATGGCGCGCAGGAAGCCGAAGCCGTCGGGAAGCACCTCGAGGACGCCGTCGCCGAAGACCTGCTCGCCGGCCTTGGCGCGCTTCTTCATGATCGCGAACATGAGCTCCTGCTTGCGCAGGCGTTCGACGTTCTCGATCTCCAGTTCCTGGCCCATCTTGATCAGGGCCGAAACGTGCAAGGCTTTGAGTTCGGAAAGGTGCATAAGGGGGGACCCCATAGGTTGGCCGCACGCGTGCCTCGCGCATGGCCTGCATTGCCGACCCCGGGGCCTGATGAGGGTGTCCGAGTCCCCTGCGGCTACGCCCTGCGCGAGGATGTCGCGCTGCGTGGACTCGTCAGGGGAGGGGCCGGTACCGCGACGCGGCGTCTGTCATCGAGACCGACGGCGACGGGCTGGCATCTTGGCGCCAGACTCCCGCAGGAGGCCGGCGAATGGCAGGATTATAGGTGACCGTCGATGAAGGCGGTGAACTTCGCCTTCGGATGCGCGCCGACCAGGGTTCCAGCCAGCTGGCCCCCTTTGAAGAGCATGAGCGTCGGGATGCCGCGGATGCCGAACTTGCCGGGCACGACCTGGTTATCGTCGACGTTCATCTTGGCGATCTGGAGCCGACCCTCGTACTGCTTGGACAGCTCGTCGAGGATGGGCGCGATCATCTTGCAGGGCCCGCACCACTCGGCCCAGTAGTCCACCAGCACCGGCGTGTCGGCCTTCAGCACATCGGTCTCGAAGGATCCGTCGGTGACGTGCTTGATCAGTTCGCTGCTCATTGAACTTTCCCTCTCCTGTCGCGCCGGCGTGTCCGGGCCGGCCTGCGAACGCCGAGGCATTCTGACACAGGGGCAGCAGGCTCGCCTTGCAGGGGGAATCGCGCCGCGGCGCTCGCGCACGGCAGGCCGGGAACGGCAATCTGGGGCGCATTTCACCGCCACTTCGGCCCATCGGGACAGGGCGGGGCGCGATCCAATCGATGCAGATTCCACCTGCGTCCTGCCCGCATGGCCGCCGTCGCGACCCCTCCCACCGCTGCTCCGCCCGCTGCCGTTCGTCGACTCGGGCGCTTTGCATTGCGTGAGCTGGTCGGGCGCAGCGCGCGGCTCATGGCATGGCGCGTGCACGACCCGCGCAGCGGCCAGGACCTCCTGCTGGTGCTGCCGAGGCAGCAGCCGGTCGACACCGCGGCGCTGAATGCCTGGCTCGATCGTGCACGACGGGCGGGGCGACTGTCCCACCCACATCTGGCGCATGTCGTCGAGGTCGGCGAGCAGGAACGCTGGCCCTTCGTCGCGTACGACGCTGCGTTCGGTCCTTTGCTGAGCGAGCGATCGAGGCGCCGTGACGGTGATGCGCCGGCCGACGTCGCCCGATGGATTGCCCAGGCGGCACAGGGGCTGGCGTATGCGCACGATGCCGGCGCGACGCACCATGACATCCAGCCCTTCCTGATCCAGCTTTCCGAGGCCGGCAGCGTGCGTCTGATGGGACTCGAAGTGGCGTGGGGCCTGGAAGCCGACATCGCGGGCGCGGCTGGCGAGCGCCAGGCGTCGCGCGCGGCGGCCGAGCAGGACGTCATGGCACTGGCCCTCGTGATGCACGGCCTGCTCGCCGGCGCACCGGCGCTCGAGGAGCCCGACATCGGCGCCGCGCTGGCGCGCCTGGCGCCCTTGGGGCGCGAGCTGATCCGGTTGCCGTGGGACCTGCCGCGCCCCGTGCCGGACGTGCTGCGGGCCATCGCCAACCGCGCGACCGACCGCCAGCCTCGGCAGCGATATCGCAGCGCCCGCACCCTGGCGCGTGCACTCGAGGGGTGGCTCGAGAACGACCAGGAACAGGGCGGCAAGGCGCACGAGCAGCTCATCGCGCGCGTGCGCCAGATTGGCGCGCTGCCGGCCCTGCCGGGCGCCGCGAGCCGCGCTGCGCGGCTGGCGTTGATGGAGCGTGAGCACACCGAGGAACTGGCGCAGGTCGTGCTGCACGACCCCGCGATGACGCTCGAACTCCTGCGAGCCGTCAACAGCGCCCAGGTGCGTGGCTCGCAGGTGTCGGGCAACGGCCCCGTGCTGACGGTGCGCCGGAGCATTGCGATGATCGGGCTGCAGGGTGTGCGGCGGGCCGCACATGGCTTGCGCGACTGGCCGGGTCCCCTCGACGCCGAAGGGGCACGCGCGCTCGAGCGTGCCGTGGGCAAGGCCATGCGCGCCGCGCGCCTGGCGCAGTCACTTCGACCTGCCGGGTACGACGGTGAAGTGGTGGCCCTGGTGGCACTGATGCAGAACCTCGGGCGCCTCGTCGCCCATTACCACTTTCCGGACGAGATGCGTCAGGTGCTGCGCCTGATGCAGCCCGGACCGGGTGCGCGCGAGGGCGAGGCCGAGGATCCCGGGTTGTCGGAGCTGGCGGCTGGATTCGCGGTGCTGGGCACCGAGGTCGAGGGCATGGGCATTGCCGTGGCCCGCTGGTGGGGCATGGACGATGCCGTGCTGCACATGATCCGGCGCCTGCCATTGGACACGCCGGTGCGGCACCCCGATACCGATGACGATGTCATCCGCACCGTTGGCAGTGCGGCCAACGAGGCGGTCGACGCGCTCGCCTTGCCGCCCGAGCGGCAGCAGGCCGCCCTCGAGCGCGTCGTTCAGCGTTACGTGCGCGTGCTCGGGATCAGCCTGCGCGACCTGACGGCGGCGCTGCAGGCCAGTGCGAGCTATGCGAGCGCCCTGGGCCACGAGGACGACGACGAGTGAGAGCTCCCGTCAAGCCCGCGCGCGTGGGCCGCTTCTCGCTGGTGCGCCAGCTTGGGCGTGGCGCCCAGGCCACGGTCTGGCTGGCGCACGACGCCCGGCTGGACCGCGAGGTGGCGCTCAAGCTGCTCGATGTCGGGCACGACGGCGTGGCGCTCGAGGAGTGGTTGCACGAGGCGCGTGCAGTCAGCCGCCTGGCCCACCCGCACATCGTGCCCGTGTTCGAGGCCGATGAGGACGAGGGGCGCCCGTACCTGGTGTTCGAGTATGTCCCCGGACCGACGCTGGCGGCTCATCTGCGCGAGCGTGCCGCACCGATGCCTGCCCGCGAGGCGGCCGTTCTGATGCGATGCGTCCTCGACGCGTTGGCGGCGGCGCACGAGCGCGGCATCGTGCACCGGGACCTGAAGCCCTCGAATATCCTGCTCGACGCCAACGGGCAGCCGCGCGTGATGGATTTCGGCATCGCAGCGCACATGGACGATGCGGGGCGGGTGGCTGCCGATCAGCGGGGCATGGTCTGCGGCACGCCAGGCTACATCGCGCCGGAGGCCGCTCGTGGCGCCGCGCCGCAGCCGTCGATGGACGTGTTCGCCGCCGGCGTCCTGCTGGCCGAGCTGCTGAGTGGCGAGAGGCTTCTTTCGGAGCGCGACCCGTTGCGCGCCTTGGCGCGCGTCCAGGTCGAGGACTTGAAGGTGCCCGCGGTGAACGCTCGCGGCGAGCCGATCGACGAGGCGCTTCGCGAGCTGGCCCAGCGCGCCCTGGCGCGGCATCCGGGCGAACGAACGGCCGCCGTGGCGGGCATGCGCGACGCGCTCGACCGCTGGCTTGCCGGTGACACTGCCGTGCCGGCCGCGGCGGCACCGGAGGCTGGCGCCGGCGACATCCACGGCACCCTCGACTTCCTGATGCGCCGCATGAAGCACCGCGGCGACTTTCCTGCTCTTTCCGATGCCGTGGCGCGCATCCAGCGCGTGGCGAATTCCGAGCACCACAACCTGTCGACCCTGTCCGACGAGATCCTCAAGGACGTGGCGCTCACCAACAAGCTGCTGCGCGTCGTCAACTCGGCCCACTTCAAGACTGCGGGAGGCCCGGTGAGCACCGTCTCGCGCGCGGTGGCCCTGGTGGGATTCGCCGGCATTCGCAACATGGCACTCTCGCTCGTGCTGCTCGAGCGCATGCAGGACAAGCGCCATGCCGACCAGATCAAGGAGGAGTACCTGCGCGCCCTGATGGCCGCCACGCTGGCCGACGCACTGACGCCGGTGGCGCGCGAGGCCGAGGAGACGTTCCTGGCAGCCATGTTCCAGAGTCTGGGGCGCCTGCTCGTGGAGTTCTACTTTCCCGAGGAGGCGCGCCAGGTCCGCGCCTTCGTGCAACCGGCTACGGCTCGAGGGGCGGCCTTGGACGAGGCGAGTGCCGCGCGGCGTGTGCTGGGGCTGACCTACCAGGACATCGGCGCGGGCGTGGCCAAGGCCTGGGGCCTGCCCGACAGCCTGCAGCGCGCGATGCGCTCACCGGAGGGCGAGCCGCCGGCGCGCCCGATCCCGGCGGCGGGACTCGACCGCCAGCGCTGGCTCGGCCGCATGGCCACCGAAATGGCCGATGCCATGCTGGAGGCCGCTGACGGCAAGCAGTCGCGGTTCGACGTCATCGTCGAGCGCTACGGGCGTGCGCTGGGCGTCGATCGCGAGAACCTCGAGCAGGCCGCCGCATCGTCGCAGCAGCGCCTGTCGACGCTCACACAGGCGATGCAGTTGCAGCTCGGCGCGAAGGCGCGCGCGCGCCGGCTGTTGGCGGGCGAGGCGACGGCATCGCTGCCCGACGACTCCCTGTCGGAACATACGCTGCGCGCGACCGACCTGTCCTCGCTCGACGAGCCGGCGCCGGCCCGCGACACGGCGAAGGTGGCCGAGGTACTGGCGCAGGGCGTGCAAGACATCACCACTCACATGGTGGGCGAGAGCTTCAAGCTCAACGAGGTGCTCCGCATGATCCTCGAGACGATGTTCCGAGCGCTCGAGTTCAGGCGTGTCGTGTTCTGTCTGCGGGATCCGAAGACCAATACCCTGACCGGGCGCTTCGGCCTGGGTGACGGGGCTGCCGAGGTTGCCGCCGCGATGCGCGTGCCGCTCGTACCAGCGCCCGGCGCGGCGCCGGACTTGTTCACGGCGGTCTGCCTCAAAGGTGCGGACACGCTGATTGCCGACGCGACGCAGCCCGGGATCGCAGGTCGGCTGCCGGGGTGGTTCCGAGCCCAGGTCGCAGCGCCGTCGTTCCTCCTGCTGCCGCTGGTCCTCAAGGGGGCGCCGTTCGCCCTGATCTACGCCGACCAGGGCCATCCCGGAGGCATCGAACTCGGCGAGAAGGAACTCGCCCTCCTGCGCACGTTGCGCAACCAGGGCGTGATGGCCTTCAGGCAGGCTGCGTAGGAGGGCGTCCGCCGCAGCCCGCGGCGCCGATCCCAGGGGGCTGGCACCCAGTCGGCTCGAAGGGTGCCGGCAGTGCGGCGGGCGCGGCCCGTGGACATGCGGGCCTCGCTCGGCGCCGCATCCGTCAGCGCGGATCGAGTGCGCTGCCTTCGGTCCTCAACAAGAAAGAGCCCGGGCAAGCCCGGGCTCTATCGCGTGCAGCGATCAGGCTGCGACCGGTGTCACTTCGATGCCGCTGGGGCCGCCGGAGTCGCCGCTGGTGCAGCGGGGGCGGCCGTGCTGCTCACCGCGGCAGGGGCCGTCGCGGGGACGGCGGCCTTGTGCGCTCCGGCGCCCGCCGGCAGCAGCGGGACGATCAGCAGCGCCACGATGTTGATGATCTTGATCAGCGGGTTGACGGCCGGGCCGGCGGTGTCCTTGTAGGGGTCGCCGACGGTGTCCCCGGTCACCGCGGCCTTGTGCGCGTCGCTGCCCTTGCCGCCGTGGTTGCCGTCCTCGATGTACTTCTTGGCGTTGTCCCACGCGCCGCCGCCCGTGCACATCGAGATGGCGACGAACAGGCCGGTGACGATCGTGCCCATCAGCAGGCCACCCAGGGCCTCGGCGCCGAGCAGGAGACCCACCAGGATGGGCACCACCACGGGCAGCAGCGAGGGGATCATCATCTCCTTGATGGCCGCGGTCGTCAGCATGTCGACGGCCTTGCCGTACTCCGGCTTGGCGGTGCCTTCCATGATGCCCTTGATCTCGCGGAACTGGCGGCGCACCTCCTCGACGACCGAACCGGCCGCGCGGCCCACCGCCTCCATGGCCATGGCGCCGAACAGGTAGGGGATCAGGCCGCCGATGAACAGGCCGATGATGATCTTCGGATTCGACAGGTCGAACGTGGCGTGGATGCCGCGCGCCTCCAGAGAGTGCGTATAGTCGGCGAACAGCACCAGCGCCGCGAGTCCGGCCGAGCCGATCGCGTAGCCCTTGGTCACGGCCTTGGTGGTGTTGCCCACGGCGTCCAGCGGGTCGGTGATGTCGCGCACGCTGTCGGGCAGATCGGCCATCTCGGCAATGCCGCCTGCGTTGTCGGTGATCGGGCCATAGGCGTCGAGCGCGACGATGATGCCGGCCATCGAAAGCATCGAGGTGGCTGCCACCGCGATGCCGTACAGGCCGGCCAGCGAGTAGGCGGCGAAGATGGCGATGCACACGAAGATCACCGGCCACGCGGTGGACTTCATCGACACGCCGATGCCGGCGATGATGTTGGTGGCGTGGCCGGTGGTCGAGGCCTGCGCGACATGCCGCACCGGCGCGAAGTCGGTGCCGGTGTAGTACTCGGTGATCCACACCATGCCGGCGGTCAGCGCCAGGCCGACCACGCAGGCACCCCACAGGCGCATGTGCGTGCCGGCGCCCAGTGCGTCGGCGGGCATCACGGCCACGGTGACGAAGTAGAACGCGATCAGCGACAGCACGCCCGCGACGACCAGGCCCTTGTAGAGCGCGGGCATCACGTTCTTCATGCCGGGGCTCGCCTTGACGAAGCCCACGCCGATGATCGAGGCAATGATCGACACGCCGCCCAGCAGCAGCGGGTAGACGACGGCCTGCAGGCCGTAGCCCGTGACCATCAGCGCACCCAGCGCCATGGTGGCGATCAGCGTCACGGCGTAGGTTTCGAACAGGTCGGCGGCCATGCCGGCACAGTCACCGACGTTGTCCCCCACGTTGTCGGCGATCACCGCCGGGTTGCGGGGGTCGTCCTCGGGAATGCCGGCTTCCACCTTGCCCACCAGGTCGGCGCCCACGTCGGCGCCCTTGGTGAAGATGCCCCCACCCAGTCGCGCGAAGATCGAGATCAGCGAGGAGCCGAAGGCCAGGCCCAGCATCGGCTTGAGCAGCGACGCCAGGCTCTTGTCGGGGGTCATCTGGCCGTTCATCGTGATGAACCAGAAGAAGATGCCCACGCCCAGCAGGCCCAGGCCGACGACCAGCATGCCGGTGATGGCGCCGCCCTTGAAGGCGACGTCCAGCGCCGGGCCGATGCCCTTGGTCGCCGCCTGCGCGGTGCGCACGTTGGCGCGCACCGAGACGTTCATGCCGATGAAGCCGCAAGCGCCCGACAGCACGGCGCCGACGACGAAGCCCGTCGCCGTCGTGCCGTCGAGGAAGACGGCGATGAGCACGGCCAGCACCACACCCACGATGGCGATGGTCTTGTACTGGCGTGCCAGGTAGGCGGCGGCGCCTTGCTGCACGGCACCGGCGATTTCCTGCATGCGGGCATTGCCAGCGTCCTGCTTGAGGATCCAGCTTCTCTGGAAGAAGCCGTACAGCACGGCTGCGAGACCGCAGGCCAGCGCGATGTACAGCGCCATGGTGGTCGACATGAAGGATGCTCCTTGCTGTTGGTCTGCTCGTTTCTTGTGGACCGGTGCTTCGCAGCGAACCGGAACAACCCGCAATGCTAAGCGAGCTTGAAGCTGCGCCGTCCCGTGTTTTACCCGCGCGATTCCCGGCGCACGGCCTGCGCGCCCAGTCGGCCGCGTCAGGCGACCGCAAGGGCGGTCCCTAGAATCCGGGTAATCCCTGTTCGCTGGACCACGACCCCATGAGCCTGCACAACGTGACGCCTGGCGCGAAGGCGCCCGACGAGTTCAACGTCATCATCGAGATCCCGATGAACGCCGACCCGATCAAGTACGAGGTCGACGAGGAGAGTGGTGCGCTGTTCGTCGATCGCTTCATGGGCACGGCCATGCACTATCCGTGCAACTACGGCTACATCCCGCAAACGCTGGCCGACGACGGCGACCCGGTCGATGTGCTGGTGGTCACGCCGGTGCCGCTGATTCCGGGAGTGGTCTGTGCATGTCGGCCGTTGGGCATCCTGCGGATGCAGGACGAGGCAGGCGGTGACAACAAGCTGCTGGCCGTTCCCACCGACAAGATCCTGTCGATCTACTCCCAGTGGCGCTCGCACGAGGACCTCAACCCCGCTCGGCTCAAGACCATCCAGCACTTCTTCGAGCACTACAAGGACCTCGAGCCGGGCAAGTGGGTCAAGGTGCTGGGCTGGGACGGCGTCGATGGCGCGAAGGCCGAAGTGGCCGAGGGCATGCGCAGCTGGAGCGCCAGGCAGCGCTGACGCGCGACACGAACGTGATGGCGGTTCAGCTCTTGAAGGGGTTGCGCTCGCCGAGTTCCTCCAGGTAGGCGCCGACGCCGGCGCCCTCGCGCGCGAGGAAGTCGTCCACGGCACTGGCGAACCGCGCGTCGGCGAGCCAGTGCGCCGACCAGGTGCGCACCGGCAGCAGCCCACGCGCCATCTTGTGCTCGCCTTGGGCGCCACCCTCGAAGCGGCGGTAGCCGCGCGCGATGCACCAGGCCAGCGGCGCGTAGTAGCAGGCTTCGAAGTGCAGGCAGGGCACCGGCTCGACCGCGCCCCAGTAACGGCCGTGGGCCGTGCCATGGGCCGGATCGAGGCCTACCAGCGAAGCGCCAATGCGATCCCCGCCGCGACGGGCAACGAACATCAGCCACTGCTCGGGGGCATTGCGCGCCACATCGTCGAAGAATGCCCGGGCCAAGTAGGGCGTCGAGCCGTGGGCCCGGTAGGTGAGGGTGTAGCAACGGTAGAAGAAGTCCCACAGCGACGTGTCGATGGCCGCGCCCTCGACGGCTTCGAGGACGACGCCGGCATCGGCGACGCGGCGCCGTTCCTGTGAGATCTTCTTGCGCTTGTCTCGCTGAAGACTGGCGAGGAAGTCCTCGAAGCCGGCGTAGGGCACGGGGTGTCGATTGCGCCAGTGGAACTGCACGCCTTCGCGCAGCATCCAGCCGTTGCGCGCGCAGGCGGCGCGATCGGTCTCGGAGAGGAACAGCAGGTGGGCCGAGGACAGGCCGTGCTCGGCGGCCAGCCGGACGACGGCCTGCAGCAACAGGTCGCGCTCGGCCTCGCTGCGCGCGAGCAGGCGCGCACCGGGCACCGGCGTGAACGGCACGGTGCCGACCAGCTTGGGGTAGTACGCCAGGCCGTGCCGGCGGTACGCATCGGCCCAGGCCCAGTCGAAGACATACTCGCCGTAGGAGTGGCTCTTCAGGTACAGAGGGCATGCGGCGCGCAGCGTCGCGTCGCGCTCGAGGGTGAGCCAGCAGGGCGTCCAGCCGGTTTCGGGCGCGGCGCTTCGGCTGCGATGCATCGCAGCCAGGATCTCGTGGCGCATGAATGGCGTCGGCGCGTCCTGCGACCCGAGCAGATCGTTCCAGGCCGCAGCGTCGATCGCGCCTGGGTCGTCATGGACCCGGATGAGATAATTCCCGCTCACGATTCACTTCGCTTGCACGTGGCTGCACTCAAGGTCGCGCTGGCCCAGATCAATGCCACCGTGGGCGATCTGGCAGGCAATTCCGACAAGCTCGTCGAGGCTGCGCGGCGGGCGCATGCGTGCGGCGCGCAACTGGTCGTCGCGCCGGAACTCGCGCTGTGCGGTTATCCGCCCGAAGACCTGCTGCTGCGCCCGAGCTTCATGCGGGCGTGTGCCGAGACGCTCGAGTCGATGGCACGGCGACTTGCGCATTGCGAGGGATTGCATCTGTTGGTGGGGCACCCGCACCAGTTCGGCGAGCGCGGCGATGTTAGGACGAAGTCCACCGTGCAGCCGCTGCGCTTCAATGCAGCCTCGGTGCTGGCGGGGGGAACGGTGCTCGGCACGCACTGCAAGCGCGAGTTGCCCAACTATCAGGTGTTCGACGAGCGGCGCTATTTCGCCTCAGGGCGAGATGCCGGGCTGGAGCCGCTGGTCTTCTCGGTGGGCGGCGTGCGCGTGGGCGTGCTCATCTGCGAGGACGCGTGGTTCGACGAGCCGGCCGAGCGCGCCCGGGCAGCCGGGGCCGAGGTGCTGGCGGTGCTCAATGCCTCGCCCTTTCACATCGACAAGGCCGAGGAGCGCGAGCAACGCATGGCCGATCGCGCCCGGGCATCGGGTGTGCCCCTGCTGTACTCGCATCTGGTCGGCGGCCAGGACGAGGTCGTGTTCGACGGCGCGTCCTTCGCGCTCGACGCACAGGGGCGCGTGGCGATGCGCGCACCGAGCTTCGAGGAAGCGCTGGCATTTGCGGCTGTCGAGGGCGGCTCGGTGAGCGGCACGGTCACGCCCGTGCCCGAGCCCGAGGCACAGGTCTGGGCCGCGCTGGTCACCGGCGTGCGCGATTACCTGGGCAAGAACGGGTTCCCGGGTGCCATCATCGGCCTGTCCGGCGGCATCGACTCGGCCCTCGTGCTGGCCGTGGCGGTCGATGCCCTGGGGCCCGAGCGCGTGCGCGCGGTGATGATGCCGTCGCCCTACACGGCCGACATCTCGTGGATCGACGCGCGCGACATGGCACGGCGACTGGGCGTGCAGTACGACGAGATTCCCGTCGCGCCCATGTTCGATGCGTTCCGTGCGGCGCTGGCGCCGCAGTTCGAGGGGTGCCCCGAGGACACGACCGAGGAGAACCTGCAGGCGCGCATCCGCGGCACGCTGCTGATGGCGCTGTCCAACAAGAGCGGCCGCATCGTGCTGACCACGGGCAACAAGAGCGAGATGGCCACCGGCTACTGCACGCTGTATGGCGACATGGCCGGCGGATTCGCGGTGATCAAGGACGTGGCCAAGACGCTGGTCTATCGACTGGCGCGATGGCGCAACGCCCAGCCGAGCCTGCTCGCCGACGGCAGCTTGGGCGCCGTGATCCCGGAGCGCATCATCACGCGCCCCCCTTCGGCCGAACTGCGGCCGAACCAGACCGACCAGGACAGCCTTCCGCCCTACGACGTGCTCGATGCGATCCTCGCGCGCTACATGGAGGAGGACCAGAGCGTCGAGGAGATCGTCGCCGGCGGCTTCGAGCGCGCGACCGTGGAGCGGGTGACCCGGCTCATCAAGGTCAACGAGTACAAGCGGCGCCAGTCGCCGGTGGGCATCCGCATCACGCACCGCGCCTTCGGCCGCGACTGGCGGTATCCCATCACCTCGAAGTTCCGTGCTTAAATCCTTTCCAGTCTTTCCATCGGAGCCTGCGCCATGAAACAGATCACTGCCATCATCAAGCCGTTCAAGCTCGAGGAAGTGCGCGAGTCCCTGGCCGATGTCGGTGTGTCGGGCCTGACGGTCACCGAGGTCAAGGGCTTCGGGCGCCAGAAGGGGCACACCGAGCTGTATCGCGGGGCGGAGTACGTGGTCGACTTCCTGCCGAAGGTGAAGATCGAGGTCGTGGTGAAGGACGACGACGTCGAGCGCTGCATCGAAGCCGTCGTGAAGGCTGCCAAGACGGGCAAGATCGGCGACGGCAAGATCTTCGTGACCCCCGTCGAGCAAGTGGTTCGCATCCGAACCGGCGAGACCGACGAAGCGGCTGTCTGAGCGCCGCGCGCAGCGCAGCGCGATCAGATTCTCGAGTAGTCGTCCGGTGCGGTGGCGCGTACGGCCGACTCTCTCACCCGTGCCAGCAGGCGCGCAGGGTCGTCGTCGACGACCAGCGCCGACGCTTGGGCACTCGAGACGAATCCGCGCCGGTGGCTGCCGCGCATGAATTCCAGCAGGGCGTCGTAGTAGCCCTCGACGTTCAGCAAGGCGACGGGCTTGTCGTGGTACCCGAGTTGCTGCCAGGACCACATCTCGTACAGCTCTTCGAGGGTGCCGATGCCCCCGGGCAGGGCGATGAAGGCGTCGGCGCGCGAGGCCATCAGGTGCTTGCGCTCGTGCATCGTCTGGACGACGTGCAGTTCGGAAAGCCCGCCATGGCCGACTTCGCGATCCATCAGTGCCTGCGGGATCACGCCGATCACACGACCGCCTGACGCGAGCGCGGCGTCGGCCACCGCGCCCATCAGGCCGACCCGGCCGCCCCCGTAGACCAGCGTGTCGCCAGCTGATGCGAGCAACTGGCCGATGCGGCGTGCCGCCGTCTCGAAGGCCGGTGAATCGCCCAGTCGCGAACCGCAATACACGGCGACGGCAATGCCCATGGTCAGCCTTGCGATATGCGTTGCCACAGCGCCGCCGCCCACGTGGCGCCGCACAACAGCAGCGCGAGCAGCACGGCGGCACTGCCGTAATCCTTGGCGCGTCCCGACAACGCGTGGCGTTCGAACGAGACGCGATCGACGACCGCCTCGACGGCGGAGTTCAGCAGCTCGACGACGAGCACCAGCACGACCGTCGCGGCCAGCAGGGCGGTCTGCATCCAGTCGCGCCCGAGCCAGAAGGCCGCCGGCAGCATCACGGCAGCCAGCCAGGTCTCCTGGCGGAAGGCGGCCTCATGGGTGTAGGCGGCACGCACGCCCTGCCACGAATAGCCGGCGGCGCGCACGATGCGGTCGAGCCCCGTGCGCCCCTTGAACTCGTTGGTCATGCCGGCGATTGTGCCCGTCGCGGGGCCGGCCGCCAGGTGACGATGCGCGTGCCGCACAGCGCGTCGTGCCAGAACTGCCGTTGCGGGTGCAGCCGAGCGAGGAGGGCATAGGCCAGGACACCGACGGTCATCAGCGCGAAGATCTGCCACGCCGAGTGCAGGCCGGCCAGGCGCGCCACGAGGAGCGCGGGCAGGAACCACAGCCATGCCGCGAAATAGCGCGCCAAGGCACGCCCTTGGCTGACCGGGCCACCGTCGGCGCGGGCCACACGCAAGTGCCAGGCGCGCAGCGCGACAGTCTGGCCGCCACGGGACCAGAACGTCACGAAATAGATGCCCAGCACGACGAACAGAAAGGCCTGCAACCCGGTCTGGCCCTCCAGCGCGTGGCGCTGTTGTGTCAGCGATCCATACAGGTAGCCGGCGATCATCACGACACCGAAGAGCAACACCCCTTCGTAGACGAAGGCGGCCAGGCGCCTGAGCAGTCCAGGCGGCGGCGCGGCGAGTGCCGCCGTCATTCGCTCAGGGTCGCTCATCGCGACGCGCCGGACTTGTCTGGCTTGGGGGCGACCGCAGCGCCTTGGGCCCCACGCTGCGGCAACAAGGTGGCCTTGTCGACGAATTCCGGCGTGGCCACCACTTTGGGCAGACCGGCCTGCTGGTGCAGCGGCGGCGCGGGCGGCTTGGACACCAGGTTGGTGGTGGCGCCGGCGCCGCGCTGCACCACCGTCGGGCCGACCGGACGCGGCGGCGATGCGGGCGTCACCGTGCCGCGCACCACGTTCGACTTGACCGAGCTGGGGGGCTCCGGCGGAGTCTTGGATTTCTGGGGGGATGGGCGCTGGGCTCGCTCGGCCAAGGCGCGTTTCTGATCGGCTGGCAACGCCCGGTAGCTCTCCCACTGCTGCTGGCGCTCCTCGTTGCTCACCTGGCGCGTTTCCTGGAAATTGAGGCGGGCGCGCGCGCGCTCCTGGGGCGACAGGCGCGCCCACTCGGTCATGCGCTGGGAAAGGCGAACCTGCTCATCAGGCGGCAGGGTGTGCTGACGGTTGGCGATCTCGAGCCACTTCTGCTGCTGGGCCGGCGGGATGGCCGCCCAATCGCGCTGCAGCGGTGCGAGCGCCGAGCGCTGGGCGGGCGTGAGTGTCGACCACTCGGTCCGCGCAGGTCCAACCAGGTTTTGGGCGCCAGCGGGGGCCGCCGCCACGGCCAGCGCAAGGACGAGCACATTGGCCCATCGTGCGCACGGGCCGCCCGGCGGGGGTGAGGAGGGCGGTGCCGTCACGCCTTGACCCTCAAGGCCGCGACGAGCGCAGGAACTCCACGAACCCAGGGTCGCGGTAGGCGTCGGGCGGCAGGCTGTCGGAAAGAATGGCGGCATCGACTTCGGCCGCAGCCTCGATCTGGGCCTGGGCGTAACGGTGGTCGATCCAGAGCAAGCCCGCGAGCAGCACGATCAAAGGCAGAAGCGCGGACAACCGAAGCCACCAGGGCGTATGTTCCTGATGCGGCCCCGACAGGCCTGCCGTACCGTCGCGAAGGCCCACCACGACCGGCGCGCCCGCGGCGGACGACTGCCGCGCCGCGCGCGCGCGCGCCAGCGCCTGATCGCGGGCGAACCGCAGCCGTTCCTCGACGTCAGGCGCGCTGTGTGCGGCCACCTGGCGGTCAAGCGCTTGCGTGATGCGGGCCGCGAAGCGTGCTTCGAGCGCCGCCGAAGTTGTAACCTTGTTCATGGCGAGATTCCCTTGGTGCGCAGCGCCTTGGCCAAAGCATGGACAGCCCGGGAGCAATGCGTCTTCACGCTGCCTTCCGAGCACCCCATGACCGCGGCGGTCTCTGCTACATCCAGTTCCTCCCAGTAACGAAGCAGGAACGCTTCCCGTTGACGGCCGGGCAACTTCGCCACCTCGTCCTCGATCAAGGCCATCACCTGCTGGCGTCCCACGGTGTCCGCGGCGCTCTCGGTGCCGACCGCCGAGTCGGACGTGTCCAGCATTTCCAGCAGGTCGAAGTCGCCGCCCTCGTCGTCAGCGCCTTCGAACTCGGACAGGTTGACGACGACCGCGTTGCGCACCTTCTGGCGCCTGAACCAGTCCATCGTGGCGTTGGACAGGATGCGCTGGAAGACGAGCGGCAGTTCCTCGGCCGGGCGATCGGCGTACTTCTCGGCCAGCCGAATCATCGCGTCCTGGACGATGTCCAGTGCGGCGTCATCGCTGCGCACGGTGTAGGCCGTGCGTTTGAAGGCGCGCTTTTCGACGCTCTTGAGGAAATCGGAGAGTTCTTTGTCGGTCGCCAATCGGGCGCTCGCACAGGCCGGCCCCCGGCTCGGGAGCGGCGCGGATTATGTCACCGCCCCTGGGCCCGGCGCTCCGCATCGCGCGCCGTGGCGAGGAGATGTAATAATGCTGCTCCGCACAACGCTCTTTCGGTTCTTGGCCGCGTCGCCCACAGGGGCGCGACCCATCAACCGCGCAGGTTCCACATCCGCCTCACAAGGGTGCGAAGAGGAACACCGATGGATTCTCGTCAGAGAGATTTTTCAGAGGTTCGACCAATGGACATGTCTGCCGCGGAAGTCAAGCGTGCCGCTTCGGCACAGCCGCCTTCTCCCTCCGCTCAATCCGCCGAGCCCAATGGCTCGGAGATCCTGGTCCGCTGCCTGCAGGCCGAAGGGGTCAAGTACCTCTGGGGCTATCCGGGTGGGGCCGTTCTCTACATCTACGACGCCCTGTACAAGCAGGACTCGATCGAGCACGTCCTGGTGCGCCATGAACAGGCGGCGATCCACGCCGCCGATGGCTATGCCCGCGCCACGGGCGACGTCGGCGTCGCCCTGGTGACTTCGGGTCCGGGCGTGACCAATGCCGTGACCGGCATCGCCACGGCCTACATGGACTCGATCCCGATGGTGATCATCACCGGCCAGGTGCCGAGCCCGGCGATCGGTCTGGACGCCTTCCAGGAGTGCGACACCGTCGGCATCACGCGCCCGATCGTCAAGCACAACTTCCTCGTCAAGGACGTGCGCGACCTGGCCTCGACGGTCAAGAAGGCGTTCCACATCGCCCGTACCGGCCGTCCGGGCCCGGTGGTGGTGGACATCCCGAAGGACGTGTCGCTCAAGACGGCGCCGTTCCACTACCCCGAGCGCGTCGAGATGCGCTCGTACAACCCCGTCCGCAAGGGGCACGGGGGCCAGATCCGCAAGGCGGTGCAACTGCTTCTGGCGGCCAAGCGCCCCTACATCTACAGCGGTGGCGGCGTGATCCTCGGGGAGGCTTCGGCGGAACTGCGCGAGCTGGTCCACCTGCTGGGCGTGCCGTGCACCAACACGCTGATGGGACTGGGTGCGATCGACGGCAGCGACCCGCAGTTCCTGGGCATGCTCGGCATGCACGGCACCTACGAGGCCAACATGACGATGCAGCACTGCGATGTGCTGCTGGCCGTCGGGGCACGGTTCGACGACCGCGTGATCGGCAACCCGAAGCACTTCGCCCAGGTCGAGCGCAAGATCGTGCATATCGACATCGATCCGTCGTCGATTTCGAAGCGCGTGAAGGTCGACATCCCGATCGTCGGCGACGTGAAGGACGTGCTGCAGGAGCTGATCGCACAGATCAAGGAGTCGCAGTCCCGGCCCGACAAGGACGCGCTGAATGCATGGTGGTCGCAGGTCAACGAGTGGCGCAAGCGTGACTGCCTGTCCTACAAGAACAGCAGCGAGGTGATCAAGCCGCAGTACGTGGTCGACACGCTGTGGAAGCTCACCCAGGGCCGCGACACCTACATCACGAGCGATGTCGGCCAGCACCAGATGTGGGCGGCGCAGTTCTACCGCTTCGCCGAGCCGAGGCGCTGGATCAACTCCGGCGGCCTGGGCACCATGGGGGTAGGCCTGCCCTACGCCATGGGGATCAAGCTGGCCAAGCCGGAGTCGGACGTGTTCTGCATCACCGGCGAGGGCTCGATCCAGATGTGCATCCAGGAACTGTCGACCTGCAAGCAGTACGACACGCCGGTCAAGATCCTCTCCCTCAACAACCGTTACCTGGGCATGGTGCGGCAGTGGCAGGAACTGGACTACGGGGGACGCTATTCGCACAGCTACATGGATGCGCTGCCCGACTTCGTCAAGCTGGCCGAGGCCTATGGCCATGTCGGCCTGCTGGTCGAGAGGCCGGCCGACGTGGAGCCGGCGCTGCGCGAGGCGATGCGCCTGAAGGACCGTACGGTGTTCATCGACATCCGCACCGACCCGACAGAGAACGTGTGGCCGATGGTGCAGGCCGGAAAGGGCATCACCGAGATGCTGCTGGGGTCCGAGGACCTCTAGGCAGCCGAGCGCGCGGCCCGCGGTGCGGGCCGTGACCCACAACGACGAATCTATTGACCGCCGAGCCCGGCGCTTACCGGCACCGGGGGAGGGCGGCGAAAAGAGGAATCGAGGCATCCCATGAAACACATCATTGCCGTGCTGCTCGAGAACGAGCCCGGCGCCCTGTCGCGCGTCGTTGCGCTGTTCTCAGCCCGGGGCTACAACATCGAGAGCCTGACGGTGGCGCCCACCGAGGACGCGTCGCTGTCGCGCATGACCATCGTCACCACGGGCAGCGACGAGGTGATCGAGCAGATCACCAAGCACCTGAACCGCCTGATCGAGGTCGTCAAGGTCGTGGACCTGACCGAAGGCAGCTACACCGAGCGCGAGCTGATGCTCGTCAAGGTCAGGGCGGTGGGAAAGGAGCGCGAGGAGATGAAGCGCATGGCCGACATCTTTCGCGGGCGGGTGATCGACGTCACCGACAAGAGCTACACCATCGAGCTGACCGGCGACGGTTCCAAGCTCGATGCCTTCCTCGTCGCGATCGACCGTGCGGCGATTCTCGAAACCGTCCGCACCGGCGCCTCGGGCATCGGGCGCGGGGAACGCATCCTCAGGGTGTAGAAGCGCGCCCGGCCGGGCGCAGTCACGATCTTTCTGGAGAGAACGAATGAAGGTTTACTACGACAAGGACGCCGACCTCAGCCTGATCAAGGGCAAGAACGTGGCGATCATCGGCTACGGTTCGCAGGGGCACGCACACGCCCAGAACCTCAACGACAGCGGCGTGAAGGTGACGGTGGGTCTGCGCCGCGGCGGCGCGTCGTGGGCCAAGGTCGAGAAGGCCGGCCTCAAGGTGGCCGAGGTGGCCGACGCGGTGAAGAGCGCGGACGTGGTGATGATCCTGCTGCCCGACGAGCAGATCGCCAGCGTGTACGCCAACGACGTGGCGCCGCACATCAAACAGGGCGCATCGCTGGCCTTCGCGCACGGCTTCAACGTGCACTACGGCCAGGTCGTGCCGCGCGAGGATCTCGACGTGTGGATGGTGGCGCCCAAGGCTCCGGGCCACACCGTGCGCAACACCTATACCCAAGGCGGAGGCGTGCCCCACCTGATCGCCGTGCACCAGGACAAGTCGGGCAAGGCGCGCGACCTTGCGTTGAGCTATGCAGTGGCCAACGGCGGCGGCAAGGCCGGGATCATCGAGACCAATTTCCGCGAGGAGACCGAGACCGACCTGTTCGGCGAGCAGACGGTGCTGTGCGGTGGCACGGTCGAGCTGATCAAGGCGGGTTTCGAGACGCTGGTCGAGGCTGGGTATGCCCCCGAGATGGCCTATTTCGAGTGCCTGCACGAGCTCAAGCTGATCGTCGACCTCATCTACGAGGGCGGCATCGCCAACATGAACTACTCGATCTCGAACAACGCGGAGTACGGCGAGTACGTGACCGGCCCGAAGATCGTCACCGAGCAGACGAAGGCTGCGATGCGCCAGGTGCTCAGGGACATCCAGACCGGCGAATACGCCAAGAGCTTCATCCTCGAAAACCGCGCCGGCGCGCCGACCCTGATGTCGCGCCGCCGCCTGACGGCCGAACACGACATCGAGGTGGTGGGCGAGAAGCTGCGCGCCATGATGCCCTGGATCAAGGCCAACAAGCTGGTCGACAAGAGTCGCAACTGAGCCCCCGAGGGACGCGGCTGCGCTATCCTCGTGATCGATGAACGACCTCGACGTACACGATCCCGACGAGGCCCCGCCGCGGCCTCGTCGCAAGGGCATCTACATCCTGCCCAACCTGTTCACGCTGGCGGCCCTGTTCGGGGGGTTCTACGCCGTCGTCATGGCGATGAACGGGCGCTTCGAGAACGCGGCAATCGGCATCTTCTGTGCAGCCGTCCTCGACAGCCTGGACGGCCGAGTGGCGCGCCTGACGCATACGCAAAGTGCATTTGGCGAACAGATGGACAGCCTTTCGGACATGGTCAGCTTCGGGGCTGCGCCGGCGCTGATCGTCTACGAATGGGCCCTCAAGGGTCTCGGCAAGGCCGGCTGGATCGCCGCCTTCGTCTATTGCGCCTGTGCGGCGCTGCGGCTGGCACGCTTCAACACCAACATCGGCGTCGTCGACAAGCGCTACTTCCAGGGCATGCCCAGCCCTGCGGCGGCCGCCCTGGTGATCGGCTTCGTCTGGGTGATGGATGATGCGGGGTTCAAGGGCGTCACTCGCATTGAATGGCTGGCGTGGTCCGCCTTCGCGGTGTCGCTCTACGCCGGACTGACGATGGTCACCAACGTGCCGTTCTACAGCTTCAAGGACGTGAACTTCCGGCGCAGCGTGCCCTTCATCGTGGTGGTGGCGATCGCCCTCGCGTTCGCCGTGATCACGATCCACCCGCCCATCGTGCTGTTCGGGCTGTTCTGCATCTACGGGCTGTCGGGTTACGTGGTCTATGCCTGGCGCAAGGCCAAGGGACTGCAGACCAGCGTGATCGCCACGTCGACCGACGAACCGGACGAGGCGGGGCTGCACCGCTGAACGGTGCCGTGCTACATTCCGTGCCATGTCGACACGCACCGCTTCGCTGCTACTCCTAGGAGTGCCGTCCGCGCGCTGATCGATCTGCGACCAGGTTCACCCCTCCATCGACGGCCCGCGGCACCCTGCCAGCGGGCCGTTTCGTTTTCAGTCCACCACGAGGATCACCGATGAGCTCCGACCGTTTGATCATCTTCGACACCACCTTGCGCGATGGCGAGCAGTCGCCCGGCGCATCGATGACCAAGGACGAGAAGCTGCGTATTGCCCGACAGCTGGAGCGCCTGAAGGTCGACGTGATCGAGGCTGGGTTCGCGGCCAGTTCCAATGGCGACTTCGAGTGCGTGCGGGCGATCGCGTCGCACATTCGCGACAGCACGGTGTGCTCGCTGGCGCGCGCCAACGACCGCGACATCTCGCGCGCAGCGGAAGCCTTGCAGCCGGCCGTGCGCGCACGCATCCACACATTCATCGCCACGTCGCCGCTGCACATGGAGAAGAAACTGCGCATGACGCCGGACCAGGTGTTCGAGCAAGCGCGCCTGGCCGTGCGGTTTGCCCGCAATCTGTGTGACGACGTCGAGTTCTCCCCCGAAGACGGCTACCGCAGTGACCCGGACTACCTGTGCCGCGTGCTCGAGGCGGTGATCGCCGAAGGCGCCACGACGATCAATGTCCCGGATACGGTCGGCTATGCCGTGCCGGAGCTCTACGGCAATTTCATCCGCACGCTGCGCGAACGCATCCCCAACAGCGACAAGGCCGTCTGGAGCGTGCACTGCCACAACGACCTCGGCATGGCCGTGGCCAACTCGCTGGCGGGCGTGAAGATCGGCGGCGCGCGACAGGTCGAATGCACGATCAATGGCCTGGGCGAGCGCGCCGGCAACACGTCCCTCGAAGAGATCGTGATGGCCGTCAAGACGCGGCGCGACTACTTCGGGCTCGATGTCGGTGTCGACACGAGCCAGATCGTTCCGGCGTCGCGCATGGTCAGCCAAACGACCGGGTTCGTGGTGCAGCCCAACAAGGCGGTGGTGGGGGCCAACGCGTTCGCGCATGCGTCGGGCATCCACCAGGACGGCGTGCTCAAGGCGCGCGATACCTACGAGATCATGCGCGCCGAGGATGTCGGCTGGAGCGCCAACAAGATCGTGCTGGGCAAGCTCTCGGGCCGCAATGCCTTCAAGCAGCGCTTGCAGGACCTGGGCGTCGAACTCGAGAGCGAAGCGGAGATCAACGCCGCCTTCGCGCGCTTCAAGGATCTGGCCGATCGCAAGAGCGAGATCTTCGACGAGGACATCATCGCGCTGGTCGGCGACGAGAGCGTGACGCACGTGCAGGAGCACTACCGGCTGCTGGCGCTGGACCAGCACTCGGCCACGGGGGAGCGGCCGCACGCGAGCGTGGCGGTGGCCGTCGGCAGCGAGGAGTTCCGGGCCGACAGCGATGGCAACGGGCCGGTGGACGCGAGCCTCAAGGCGATCGAGTCGAAGGTGCAAAGCGGCGCCGAATTGCTCCTCTATTCGGTCAATGCCATCACCAGCGGCAGCACAGAATCGCAAGGCGAGGTCACCGTTCGGCTGCAGTTGGGTGGGCGCGTGGTCAATGGCGTGGGTGCGGACCCCGACATCGTGGTGGCGTCGGCGAAGGCGTACCTCGCAGCCCTGAACAAGCTGTACAGCAACACTGAGCGGGTGGCGGCGCAGGGGTGAAGCGTGAATTCCGTCATTTCCTAGGGAAATCCAGTAAGAACTTTAGGAAAGCCACGCAAGTTAATGATCTTGCGTGCTTTTTTTCTGTCTCCTACACTGCGTTCCAAGTTTTGCCGAAGGTGCTCCGTTGAATCGAATCAACCATTCCCGCTGGGGTGCTTGGGCCGTGGCCCTGGCCTTGGTGGCGTTGTGCGCCTTTCCCGCTGCGGCGCAGTCCCAGCGGAACCCAGCCAGCCAGGCCGTCAAGGCGCAGGGCAACGCGGTCAAGAAGGCCTCTGTGCGAACGCCCAAGCGGCGTGCGCAGCTCGTCCCGGCGCGCCCTTCGTTCGGCCAGATCTATGGCCTGCACGGCGCCGATGACCCGCTCGACCTGAAGTCCGGCGTTGCGCTGGTGATGGACCAGGACACCAGCGAAGTGCTGTTCAGCAAGAACCCGCAGGCCGTGCTGCCGATTGCGTCGATCACCAAGCTGATGACGGCGCTCGTCGTGACCGAGGCGCAACTGCCCCTCGACGAGTCGCTGACGATCACCAGCGAGGACGTCGACACCGAGAAGGGAAGTGGCTCGCGGCTGCGCGTCGGAACCTCGCTGACGCGCGAGGAGATGCTGCACCTTGCCCTGATGGCCAGCGAGAACCGCGCAGCGAATGCGCTCGGGCGGCACTACCCGGGCGGGATGCCGGCCTTCGTCGACGCGATGAATCGCAAGGCGCAGGAACTGGGCATGAAGGACACGCGCTACGTCGAGCCCACGGGGTTGTCCAGCAGCAACCAATCCAGTGCCACCGACTTGGCTTTGCTTGTCAGGGAGGCCGACAAGCACGACATGATCCGGCGTCTGTCGACTTCGCCGGAATTCGCCGTCACGCTTGGCAAGCGCAACGTCCAGTTCCGCAACACGAACGGCCTGGTTCGCAGTGGCACCTGGGACATCGGCCTGCAGAAGACGGGCTACATCTCCGAGGCCGGGCGCTGCCTGGTGATGCAGGCCCAGATGGCCGGCCGCAAGCTGATCATGGTGTTGTTGGATTCCGCGGGCAAGTATTCCCGCATCGGTGACGCCGAACGCATCCGGCACTGGATCACCAGCACGCCGGAACTGGCGCGCCCCCACAGCTAGATCCTGGCGATCACCTCAGCGCGGTTCGACAGCGGGCTGGAAGCCGAGCGCCGCTGAAATGGCCGCTGCGGTGGACCGTACGCGATCTGCCCAGGAGGGTTCGAGGCGATCGGCCGGCGCCGAGATCGACAGCCCCGCCACGAGCTTTCCCGCGTCGTCGTAGATGCCCGCGGCAACGCAACGCACCCCCATCTCCAGCTCCTCGTCGTCGCGGGCCATGCCGTGGGCACGCACCGAGGCGAGTTCACGCTCGAGCAAGGACAGTTGGGTGATGCTGTTGCGCGTATGGCCGGCAAGGCCGGTGCGGGCCGCGTAGGCGCGCACGCGCTCCTTGTCGTCGGCTGCAAGGAACAGCTTGCCCACCGATGTCAGGTGCAGGGGCGCGCGCCCGCCGACGGCGCGCACGACCTGCATTCCGGAACGCTCGCTGTACGCGCGTTCGATGTAGATGATCTCGTCGCCTTGGCGCACCGAGAGGTTCACCGCTTGGTGCGTGGCCCGGTGCAATTCGCGCATCGGCTCCAGCGCCGCGTCGCGCACGGACAGGCGCGCCTTGACGAGGTTGCCCAGCTCCAGCAGGCGCATGCCGAGCCGGTAGGTGCCTGCCTGCGGCCGATCGACGAAACGCCCCGCGGCCAGGTCGTTCAGGATCCGGTGCGCCGTGGACGGATGCAGGCCCGTGCGCTCGGCAATGTCCTTCAGCGCCATCGGCTCGGGCTGGCCGGCGAGGGCGTCGAGCAGGGTGAAGGCGCGTTCGAGCACCTGGATGCTCGGTGTTGTCGCGTCGGTTCGTGCCATGGGATCAGGGTGACGGAGTCTTCGACCCGACGCGTATTCTTGCATGACGAAAACGAACTTCGGATGACGAAAAGTCGTCGGACCCCGTGCGATCAGCTGGCAAGCGCGTGTCGCGCAGCGGCAGCGCCCGATCGTACGGCGCCTTCCAGCGTGGCCGGGTAGGGGCCTTCGACATAGTCCCCGGCCGCCCACAGTCCGCCAGCGATGTGTGCCGTGGGGCGCTGCAAGCCTGGCGAACAGAGGAAGGTCGCGCGGCGTTCCGCAATCGCGCGCAGCAAGGTCCAGTCGTGACGTGGGAACGCCGAGCGGGCCTGCGCAAGCACGGTCTCGGCCACCTCTTGCAGGCCGCGTGTCACCCACGCAGATGCGGCGCTGACGACGAAGGCCGCGACGCCTTGACGCGAGGCATCGCCGGCGCCCAGATCGAATGCGAACTGCGCAGGCGCAGCATCCGCGTCGTCCAGCGCGACCATCGCGTCCTGCCAGGCCGGCCCCCGCCCTCGAAGGTAGACGGTCACGATCGGCTCGTAGTGGAAGCTCCCCGTCTGCGCCGACCAGGCGGGCGAGATGGTCGAGGCCAGGCGGGCAGCTTCCGTGGCCGTGCACGCGAGCACGACGTCATCGAAAGGCTCGCCGTTGCACAGCCAGCGCCCCGCAGCGGCGCGTTCGAGCGACTCGACGCGTGTGGTCAGCCGCACGTTCGCACCATGGCATCGCAACCAGTCGAGGGCCGGCGCCGGAAACAGTTCCGAGAGTGGACGCCGTGGCAGGAGGATGTCCGATCCTCCCGCCTCGGACAGCAACCCGTCGCCAACCACTCGCAGGAAGACTTCCGCGCTCGCCAGCTCTGGCGGCGTGTTGAGTGCGGCCATGCAAAGAGGGGCGATCAGTTGGCGTCGGATCGGCTCCGGCAGGTGGGACGTCAGCGCGGCCACCGAGAGATGTGTGGGGGCGCGGAAGCCGCGCCAGCGCCAGCGCGCGGCCGTGTGCAGCAGCGCACAGCGCTGCGGCAGGGACCACGACGGGTGGCGCCAGACCGCGCGGACGAAGGCAAGTCCCGCATGACCTGGTGGGAGGCGTAGCCCATGGCCGGCGGCATCGACGAGGCTCAACGGTCGCCGCAGCAGTACCGCGTCCGGCTCGATTCCGACCTCGCGCATCAACTGCAGCGTGTCACGGTAGGCGCCGATCAGGATGTGCTGCCCGTTGTCGAGCGCTGCGTGGTCGCCGTGCGTCGCGGTCCGCGCCCGCCCGCCCGGCGCGCGCGCCATCTCGAACAAGGTCACGCGCGCGCCCGCCGCCGTGGCGCGCACTGCGGCTGCCAGGCCCGACCAGCCCGCCCCGACGACGGCGATCCCCTTCATCAAGGCACTCAGCGTGCGCGCCAATGCGTTCGCATGGCGATCCACACCTTGCGCAGCGGCGTCAATGCGATGCGCTGGTGCAGCACGTGAAAGCCATCGGCTCGGATCTCGTCCAGCAACGTGCGGTAGATCTGGGCCATCACGAGGCCCGGGCGCTGGTCCCGGCGGTCCAGGGGAGGCAGCAGCGCGAGCGCTTCGTCGAAGATGCGCTCGGCACGGTCGGCCTGGAAGGTCATCAGGTCGGTGAAGCGCTCGCTGTAACCCCAGGGCGCATCGCGGCGCAGCAACTCGGCCGCCTTGACGTCGAAGCGCTGCAGCTCGTCCAGCGGGAGATAGATGCGTCCGCGCCGAGCGTCCTCGCCCACGTCCCGAATGATGTTGGTCAGCTGCATCGCCAGGCCCAGGCGATGGGCGTATGCGATGGTCTGTACCTGCGTGCGGCCGAAGATGTTGGCCGCCACCTCTCCGACGATCCCTGCCACGAGGTGGCAGTAGCGCGAGAGCCCCGCGAAATCGAGGTAGCGCGTCTGCCGCAAGTCCATCTCGCAGCCTTCGATCACGGCCAGGAGGTGGTCGGCGCCGATGGCGTACGCCGATGCATGAGGCATGAGGGCCTGCAGTGCCGGATGGCTGGGTCTTCCCGCGTAGGCGCGGGCGACCTCTTCGCGCCACCATGCGAGTTTGGTTGCCGCCACGCCGGCATCCGACACCTCATCGACCACGTCGTCGATCTCTCGGCAGAACGCGTAGAACGCGGTGATGGCGGCGCGTCGGTCCGGTGGCAGGAAACGGAACGCGTAGTAGAAGGACGAGCCGCTGCGGGCGGCGCGTTCCTGCGCGTACTGCTGCGGCGTCATGCGACGGTCCCCCGCCGCTCCGCAGGCGTGGAGGTCGGCGTGCCACGTCGCATCCACAGCGCGCGCCATGCGAGGCGGGGCAGGTCGGCGACGCCCACCGTCGGGCGTCGGCTCAAGGCGCGACAGCCGCCGCGCTCGATCTTCTCGAGCACTCGCAGTCCACCATGGACGACGAGCCTGAGTTCCCATCCGAAACGGCCCGGGAGCCGGTGCACCAGGGGTGCGCCCCTGAGCATCAGGGCGCGCGACCAGTTGATGAGTTCAGCCACGAGGGCGCGCGTGGCGTCGGTGTCGATTGCGGACCCGAGCTCCGCGAGGGCGATGCCGTGACGACGGGCGTCGACACGCGGCACATAGCAGCGGCCTCGCGGCAGGTCGATCGAGAGGTCCTGCCAGAAGTTGATCAGCTGGAGCGCCGAGCACACGGCGTCCGACTGTTCGAGCAGCTGATCGTCGTCCTGCTGCGCGAGGTGGAGCAAGAGGCGACCGATTGGATTGGCGGAGCGTGCGCAATAGTCCAGCAGGTCTTCCCGGTTCGTGTAGCACGGGTTGCCGGTGTCTTGCCGGAATGCCGAGAGCAGGTCCAGAAAGAGGTGGCGCGGCAGTGCGTGGGCGTGGACGGCCCTTGCGAGCGGCAGCATCACGTCGCGCCAGCGCGCGACGGGCCGTCCGTCGAGTGCGGCCTGGAATGCCAGCGTGTAGTCGTCGAGGTCGCGCTGGCGCTCGAGGGCTGTCTGGGCGCCTTCGTCGGCGATGTCGTCGGCCGTGCGGGCGAAGCGGTAGATCGCCTCGATGGGCTCGCGCAGTGCGGGTGGGCAGAGCCAGGACGCGACTGGAAAGTTCTCGTAGTGATCGACGGGCACGTCGGCGATTGTCCACGGGCGTGCGATACGCGGGCGAGGCGTGTCGCTTGACCGCGAGGCCGTGGGCTTGGTTGACAGGCGGCGCGCGAGGTCAGTATATTACTGACCGGTCAGTCATTAATAAATGCTGATGACAGGCTCTGTCCCGCCCACCCCACGAATGACATTCCCACCATGCCGCGTCAGTTCCTTGTCCTTCTCCTGATGCCCGCGGTGCTCCTGGCGGCGTGCTCGAAAGCACCCGCTGCGCCGGAGCCGGTTCGCGCAGTGCGCACGATCACCATCGGCGACGGCTCCACGGGGGGGCGCGTTGAATTCGCGGGTGAGGTGCGGGCGCGCACGGAGTCGCGACTGTCGTTTCGCGTCGCCGGCAAGATGGTCAGCCGCGCGGTGGACGTCGGCGCCCAGGTGCGTGCAGGGCAAGTCCTGGCGCGCCTCGACGCGCAGGACCTGCGACTTGGCGAGGAGGCGGCGCGTGCGGCCATGCACGTCGCCCAGGCCAACGCTGCGCAGGCTGCAGCCGACTTGCAGCGTTACCGCGACCTGCGGGCCCAGGGCTTCATCAGTGCTGCGGAACTGGAACGCCGGGAGCATGCCCACCAGGCGGCGCAGGCGCAGTGGGAACAGGCGCGCGCCCAGGCGGGCGTGCAGGGAAACCAGACCGGGTACTCCTTGCTCACGGCCGATGCCGCGGGTGTCGTCACGGCCGTGGAGGCGGAGCCCGGTGCGGTGCTCGCCGCCGGGGCCCCGGTGATCCGCGTGGCGCACGACGGACCACGCGACGTGGTGTTCTCCGTCCCTGAACAGCAGGTCGACGCGCTGCGTGCTCTGAGGGGGCGCCCCGGCGTGCTGCACGTGCGGATGTGGGGTGAGCCCGAGGCGCAGGACTCGCCGGCGCGCATCCGTGAAGTGGCCGCGGCCTCCGATCCGGTGACGCGCACCTATCTGGTGAAGGCCGACTTGTCGCGCCAGGACGTTTCTCTCGGGCGAACCGTGACGGTCGGCCTGACGGTTTTGCCTCAGCCCGGCCTGTTGCGCCTGCCGCTGCAGGCGGTGTTCGAGCAACAGGGCCACTCGAGCGTGTGGGTGCTGGACCGCACCAGCATGACGGTGCGCGCGCAGCGCATCCAGGTGTCGAGCGCCGAGGGCAATGCGGTGCTGGTGGCGGGCGGCGTCAGCGCCGGCCAGACGGTCGTGAGTGCCGGCGTGCACGCGTTGACCGAGGGCCAGAAGGTGTCGATCTACGCGGCGCCGGCGGTGCCCGCGTCGGCCGCGGCGGTGCGCTGAGGAGTCGCGCATGGACCACGGCGAGCGCGCGCCCTCGCGCCTGAACCTGTCGCGCTGGGCGCTGGAGCATCCGGCGCTGACCCACTACCTCATCGTGGTCCTGCTCCTGCTGGGCATGGTGTCGTACTTCCAGCTTGGCCAGGACGAGGATCCGCCCTTCACCTTCCGCGCCATGGTGGTGCAGGCCTTCTGGCCCGGCGCCAGCGCCGAGCAGGTCGCCGAGCAGGTGACCAGCAAGATCGAGCGAGCGCTGCAGGACGTGCCCTACGCGGACATCATCCGCAGCTACACCAAGCCGGGCGAATCGCTCACGATCCTCCAGCTGCGCGACAGCTCGCCGCCTCGCGAGGTGAGTGGCATCTGGTACCAGGCGCGCAAGAAGGTTGGCGACATCCGTGCCACGCTGCCGGCAGGCGTGGTCGGCCCGGTCTTCAACGACGACTTCGGCGACGTCTACGGGTCGATCTTCGCGCTGTCGGCCGATGGGTTCAGCGACGAGGAGCTGCGCGAGCACGCGGACCGCGTGCGCGAGCGCCTGCTGCGCGTGCGGGACGTGGGCAAGGTCGATCTCTTCGGCGTGCAGCCCGAGAAAATCTTCGTCGAGATCTCGCACCGTCGCCTGGCCACGCTCGGGCTCGATTTCAACCAGGTCATCGCGCAACTGGCAGCGCAGAACGCGGTCGAGGGGGCGGGCCAGATCGACACCGGCAAAGAGCACCTGCAGGTGCGCATCGGCGGGCAGTTCAACTCGGTCGAGGATCTCAGGCGCTTCCCGATCCGGGCATTCAATGCGAACACGGGCCAGGCGGCGCAGATGCGCCTGGGCGACATCGCCACCGTGACGCGAGGCACGCAGGATCCGCCGGCCGTCAAGGTGCGCCACCAGGGGCGGGCCGTGATCGCGATCGGCGTGGCGATGGCCAAGGGCGGCGACATCATCGCGCTGGGCAAGGCCCTGAAGGCCGAGACGACGGCGATCCAGGCGACGCTGCCTGCCGGGATCGACCTGGCGCAGATCCAGGACCAGCCCCGGGCGGTGGAGCGATCGGTGGGCGAGTTCGTTCGCGTGCTGGTCGAGGCGGTCGTGGTCGTGCTCGGTGTCAGCTTCATCTCTCTGGGCCTGCACTTGCGGCCGCTGCGAATCGACATCTGGCCCGGCCTGGTGGTCGCGATCACCATTCCCCTGGTGCTCGCGATCACCTTCGTGACGATGTTCTACTGGGGTGTCGGCCTGCACAAGATCTCGCTGGGCAGCCTGATCATCGCGCTGGGCCTGCTGGTGGACGACGCCATCATCGCGGTGGAGATGATGGTGCGCAAGCTCGAGGAGGGCTTCGACAAGGTCCGTGCCGCCACGTTCGCCTACGACGTGACGTCGATGCCGATGCTCACCGGCACGCTGATCACGGCGGCCGGCTTTCTGCCGATCGGGCTGGCCAAGTCGACCGTCGGCGAATACACGTACGCGATCTTCGCGGTGACGACGGCCGCGCTGGTGATCTCGTGGCTGGTGTCGGTGTACTTCGTGCCGTATCTCGGCACACGTCTGCTGCGCACACGCGGCCACGCCGCGTCGGACGACGGTCCGCGCGAGCTCTTCGACACGCCGTTCTACAGCCGCTTCCGCCGCGCCGTGGACTGGTGCGTGCGGTACCGCTGGATCACGATCGGCGCCACGTTGCTGGTGTTCGTGCTGGGCCTGCTCGGCATGGGGCGCGTGCAGCAGCAGTTCTTCCCGGACTCCAATCGGCCCGAGGTGCTGGTGGACCTGTGGCTTCCGGAGGGCTCCACGGTCGAGCAGAGCGAAGCCGTGGCGCGACGCTTCGAGCAGCGCATGCTCGCCGAGCAGGGCGTTTCGAGGGTCACGTCCTGGATCGGATCGGGCGTGCCGCGGTTCTACCTGCCGCTGGACCAGATCTTCCAGAACAGCAACGTCAGCCAGTTCATCCTGATGCCCGACGACCTGGCTGGGCGCGAGGCGCTGCGGCGCCGTCTGCCGGCGCTGCTGGCGGCCGAATTCCCCGAGGTTCGCGCGCGCGTCAAGCTCCTGCCCAACGGGCCGCCGGTGCCGTACCCGGTGCAGTTCCGCGTGGTGGGGCCCGACGCGAAGGTGGTGCGCGCATGGGCCGACGAGGCCAAGGCCGCGCTGCGTCGGCATCCGGCAATGCGTGGCGTCAACGACAACTGGAACGAGAGCGTCAAGACGCTGCGCCTGACGGTGGACCAGGACAAGGCGCGCGTGCTGGGCGTGACGAGCCAGGGGCTCGCGGCGGCCTCACGCACGGTGCTGACCGGGACCACCGTGGGCCAGTATCGCGAGGGCGACAAGCTGGTGGACATCGTGCTGCGCCAGCCCGCCGAGGAGCGACGGGCCATCACCGACCTGGCAGCCGCTTACCTGCCCACCGCCGGCGGGCGTGCCGTGCCGTTGTCTCAGGTCGCACATGCCGAACTGGCGTGGGAACCCGGCATCCTGTGGCGCGAGAACCGCCAGTTCGCCGTCACCGTCCAGGGCGACGTCGTCGACGGCGTGCAGGGCGCGACCGTGACGGCCCAGGTCTGGCCCGATATGCAGGCCCTGCAGGCGCGCATGCCGCAGGGCTATGCCATTCAGATCGCGGGTGCGGTGGCCGAGAGCAGCAAGGGTCAGGATTCGATCGCCGCCGGCGTGCCGCTGATGTTGTTCATCATGTTCACGCTGCTGGTGCTGCAGCTGCAGAGCGCGTCGCGAGCGTTCCTGGTGGTGCTGACCGCACCGATGGGCATTGCCGGCGTGGCCGCAGCGCTGCTCCTGCTCGACCGGCCATTCGGCTTTGTCGCGCTGCTGGGCTTCATCGCCCTGGCCGGAATGATCATGCGCAACTCGGTGATCCTGATCGACCAGATCGAGCAGGACCGCCGGCACGGCGTGCCGGCGTGGACGGCGATCGTCGAGTCCGCGGTGCGGCGCTTCCGCCCGATCGTACTGACGGCCGCGGCCGCGGTGCTCGCCATGATCCCCCTTTCGCGCAGCGTCTTCTGGGGTCCCATGGCCGTGGCCATCATGGGCGGGCTGATCGTGGCCACTGCGCTCACGCTGCTGGCCTTGCCCGCGCTTTACGCCGCCTGGTTCAGGGTGCGCGAAGACACGCCCGCGCCCCGCTAGAATCCGCAATTCCGCGCCGCCACAACGGCTGCCGCCCGCGCGGGTGGCGAAATTGGTAGACGCACCAGGTTTAGGTCCTGACGCCCTTACCGGCGTGGGGGTTCGAGTCCCCCCCCGCGCACCACGCATTCGTTTTCACCGAGAGTCCTGCCATGACGGTCACTGTCGAAACCCTGGAAAAGCTGCAACGCCGCATCACCCTTTCGCTGCCGGTGGATGCCATCAACGGCGAGGTCGAATCCCGCCTGAAGAAGCTCGCGCGCACGGTCCGTGCCGACGGCTTCCGCCCCGGCAAGGTGCCGATGAGCGTGGTCGCGCAGCGCTACGGCTACTCGGTGCAGTACGAAGTGATGAACGACAAGGTCGGCGAGGCCTTCAGCGCCGCGGCCAGCGAAGCCAAGCTGCGCGTGGCCGGTGCCCCCAAGATCACCCAGAAGGATGACGCAGCCGATGGGCAGATCGCCTTCGACGCCACCTTCGAGGTGTACCCGGACGTGAAGATCGGCGATCTTTCGCAGGTCGACGTGGAGCGCGTTGCCACCGAGGTCACGGACGCCGCGATCGACAAGACGGTGGAAATCCTGCGCAAGCAGCGCCGCACCTTCCAGCAGCGCCCAGCCTCCGAGGGCGCCGCCGAGGGCGATCGCGTGACGATCGACTTCGAGGGCAAGATCGACGGCGAACCGTTTGCCGGCGGCAAGGCCGAGGCGTTCCAGTTCATCGTCGGCGAGGGACAGATGCTGCCGCAATTCGACCAGGGCGTGCGGGGCATGAAGGCGGGGGAGAGCAAGACCTTTCCGGTCGCCTTTCCGGCGGACTACCACGGCCAGGACGTGGCGGGCAAGGAGGCCGATTTCCTGGTGACCATGAAGAAGATCGAGGCCCAGCACCTGCCCGAGGTCAACGAGGCGTTCGTCAAGTCGCTCGGCCTCAAGGAGCCCACCGTCGAGGCCTTGCGGGCCGACGTCAAGAAGAACCTGGAGCGCGAGGTGAAGTTCCGAGTGCTGGCGCGCAACAAGGCGGCGGTGATGGATGCGCTGCTGAAGGCCGCCGAGCTGGACGTGCCTCAGGCCCTGGTGGACAACGAGACCGAGCGCATGGTCGAGTCCGCGCGCGCCGACCTCAAGCAGCGTGGGGTCAAGGATGCCGAGAAGGCGCCGATTCCCGCCGAGCTCTTCAAGCCGCAGGCCGAGCGGCGTGTGCGATTGGGGCTGGTCGTGGCCGAGCTGGTGCGCGCCAACAACCTCCAGGCCAAGCCCGAGCAGCTGCAGGCGCACATCGAGGAGATGAGCCAGAGCTACGAAAAGCCGGCCGAGGTGATGCGGTGGTACCTCTCGGATCGCCAGCGCATGGCCGAGGTGGAAGCCATCGTGATCGAGAGCAACGTCACCGCCCATGTGCTGTCGCTGGCGAAGGTGGCCGACAAGACGTTGCCCTTCGACGAACTGATGGCGGCCTGAGCGGCCTTCCTTCCGTATCCGAGGCGCCGCGGCGAAGAGCCGCGGCGCCTTTGTCTTTCGGGACGTGCCGTTATAGTCGCTGCGACAGTGTTTCAGAACCCGGAAGACAAGCCATGAGCGTGCAGGACATCCAAGGTCTGGGCATGGTGCCCATCGTCATCGAGCAGTCGGGCCGCGGCGAGCGCGCCTACGACATCTACTCGCGCCTGCTGCGCGAGCGGGTGATCTTCCTGGTCGGACCGGTGACCGATCAGACGGCCAATCTGGTCGTGGCGCAGATGCTCTTCCTCGAGAGCGAGAACCCGGACAAGGACATCTTCCTGTACATCAACTCGCCCGGTGGCAGCGTCAGTGCGGGCCTGTCGATCTTCGACACGATGAACTTCATCAAACCGGACGTGTCCACGCTGTGCATGGGCATGGCCGCCAGCATGGGCAGCTTCCTTCTGATGGCGGGCGCCAAGGGCAAGCGCATGGCCCTGCCGAACTCTCGCGTGATGATCCACCAGCCGTCGGGCGGCGCCCAGGGCCAGGCAACCGACATCGAGATCCAGGCGCGCGAGATCATCAAGACACGCGAGCAGCTCAACCGCATCTACTCCGATCGCACCGGCCAGCCGGTCGAGCGAATTGCGGCGGACATGGAGCGCGACTTCTGGATGTCGGCGGGCGAAGCCAAGGACTACGGCCTGGTCGACCAGGTGCTCGACAAGCGCCCTTGAGACACGGTGAAGCCGTGATCCGCGCCACGAAAGGGGCCTTTTTTCCGCGCCTCCTGGGGTGCGGGGCATGTTCTATGATCCATTGACCTCCCAAGGCGTGCTCATGGCCGACAAAAAAGGTAGTACCGGCGAGAAGGTTCTTTACTGCTCGTTCTGCGGCAAGTCCCAGCACGAGGTGAAGAAGCTCATCGCCGGGCCCTCGGTGTTCATCTGCGACGAGTGCATCGAGCTGTGCAACGACATCATCCGCGACGAGGCGCCGGCCGAGAGCGCAGGTGGCAAGACCGCCAAGTCGGACCTGCCCACCCCTGCCGAAATCAAGTCCATCCTCGACCAGTACGTGATCGGGCAGGACACCGCCAAGCGCACCCTGTCGGTGGCGGTATACAACCACTACAAGCGCCTCAAGCACCTCGGGGGCAAGGACGATGTCGAGCTCACCAAGAGCAACATCCTGCTGATCGGGCCCACCGGTTCGGGCAAGACGCTGCTGGCGCAGACGCTGGCGCGCCTGCTCAACGTGCCTTTCGTGATCGCGGATGCGACCACGCTGACCGAGGCAGGGTACGTGGGCGAGGATGTCGAGAACATCATCCAGAAACTGCTGCAGAACTGCAACTACGACGTCGAGCGGGCGCAGCGCGGCATCGTCTACATCGATGAGATCGACAAGATCAGCCGCAAGGCCGACAACCCGAGCATCACGCGCGACGTGTCCGGCGAAGGGGTCCAGCAGGCCCTGCTGAAGCTGGTCGAGGGCACGATGGCCAGCGTACCGCCGCAGGGCGGGCGCAAGCATCCGAACCAGGATTTCCTGCAGATCGACACGACCAACATCCTGTTCATCTGCGGCGGCGCGTTCGACGGCCTTGAGAAGGTGATCCAGAACCGCACCGAGCGCTCGGGCATCGGCTTCGGCGCGTCGGTCCACAGCAAGACCGAAAAACGCGCGGCCGACCTGTTCCGCGACGCCGAGCCGGAGGACCTGATCAAGTTCGGCCTGATCCCCGAATTGGTCGGCCGGCTGCCGGTGGTCGCCACGCTCGGTGAGCTGACCGAGGACGCCCTGATCCAGATCCTCACCGAACCCCGCAACGCCCTGGTCAAGCAATACCAGAAGTTGTTCGCGATGGACGGCGTCGAACTCGAGATCCGGCCCTCGGCGCTGGGCGCCATCGCCCGCAAGGCCTTGGCCCGCAAGACTGGCGCCCGCGGGCTGCGCTCGATCGTCGAATTGGCGCTGATCGACACCATGTTCGACCTGCCGAACATGGATGGAGTCGCCAAGGTGGTGGTCGACGAACACAACATCGAGGAAGGGGCGAAACCCCTCCTGGTGTATCGCGAGCAGGCCAAGGCCAGCGCCTGAGCGCGTGCCGGAGCCTGGCTCGGCTTGACTTTCCGGCCTCGGGCCCCACGTGGGCCTGAGAAAGAGAGGACTCCCTCATGTCTGGTCATCCCATCCTCCCCGCGGACCCGATCACGCTGCCGCTGTTGCCGCTGCGCGACGTGGTGGTGTTTCCGCACATGGTCATCCCGCTGTTCGTCGGGCGACCCAAGTCCATCAAGGCGCTCGAAGCGGCGATGGAGGCAGGACGGCAGATCGTCCTGGTGGCGCAGAAGGCCGCCGGCAAGGACGAGCCCAAGGCCGACGACATGTTCGACGTCGGCTGCGTGTCGTCGATCCTGCAGATGCTCAAGCTGCCCGACGGCACGGTCAAGGTGCTCGTCGAAGGCACCCAGCGGGCGACGACGGTCGCGATCACCGACACCGGCGAGCACTTCGTGGCCGAGGTGCGGCCGATTCCCCCGCTGACCGACGCCACGCCCGAGATCGAGGCCCTGCGCCGCGCCGTGACGCAGCAGTTCGACCAGTACGTCAAGCTGAACAAGAAGATTCCTCCCGAGATCCTCACGAGCATTGCCGGCATCGACGATGCCGGCCGCCTGGCCGACACGATTGCCGCGCACCTGCCGCTCAAGCTCGAGGCCAAGCAGTCGGTGCTCGACCTGGACGAAGTCGGCAAGCGCATGGAGAAGCTGCTCGAGCTGCTCGAGCACGAGGTCGACATCCTGCAGGTCGAGAAGCGCATCCGTGGCCGCGTCAAGCGCCAGATGGAGAAGAGCCAGCGCGAGTACTACCTCAACGAGCAGGTCAAGGCCATCCAGAAGGAGCTCGGCGACGGCGAGGAGGGCGCAGACCTCGAGGACCTCGAGAAGAAGATCAGGGCCGCGCGCATGTCCAAGGAAGCGCGCAAGAAGGCCGAGGGCGAGCTCAAGAAGCTCAAGCTGATGTCGCCGATGTCGGCCGAGGCCACCGTCGTGCGCAACTACATCGACACTCTGGTCAATCTGCCCTGGAGCAAGAAGACCAAGATCAAGCACGACCTGGCGCATGCCGAGGACGTGCTCAACGAGGATCACGCCGGGCTCGAAAAGGTCAAGGAACGCATCCTCGAATACCTCGCGGTGCAGCAGCGCGTCGACAAGGTCAAGGCCCCGATCCTGTGCCTGGTGGGCCCCCCCGGCGTGGGCAAGACTTCGCTCGGCCAGAGCGTGGCGCGCGCGACCGGCCGCAAGTTCGTACGCATGGCCCTGGGCGGAGTGCGCGACGAAGCCGAGATTCGCGGCCATCGCCGCACCTACATCGGCTCGATGCCGGGCAAGGTGCTGCAGTCGCTGTCCAAGGTGGGTGTGCGCAACCCGCTATTCCTGCTCGACGAGATCGACAAGCTCGGCATGGACTTCCGCGGCGACCCGTCCTCGGCGCTGCTGGAGGTGCTCGATCCCGAGCAGAACCACACCTTCAGCGACCACTACATCGAGGTCGACTTCGATTTGTCCGACGTGATGTTCGTGGCGACGTCGAACTCGCTGAACATCCCGCCTGCGCTGCTCGACCGCATGGAGGTGATCCGGCTTTCCGGCTACACCGAGGACGAGAAGGTCGACATCGCCAAGCGCTACCTCCTGCCCAAGCAGCGCAAGAACAACGGCGTGAAGGACGACGAGCTCGACGTGCTCGACGATGCGATCCGCGGCATCATCCGCTACTACACGCGCGAGGCGGGCGTGCGCTCGCTCGAGCGCGAGATCAGCAAGATCTGCCGCAAGACGGTCAAGGGCCTGCAGCTCAAGACCTACCAGGGCAAGGTCGTCGTCGACGAGGGCAACCTCAACGATTTCCTGGGCGTGCGCAAGTTCGACTTCGGGCGCGCTGAGAAGAAGAACCAGGTCGGTCAGGTCGTCGGGCTCGCCTGGACCGAGGTGGGTGGCGACCTGCTGACCATCGAGGCGGCGGTGATGCCGGGCAAGGGCAACATCATCCGCACCGGCCAGCTGGGCGACGTGATGAAGGAATCGGTCGAGGCGGCACGCTCGGTCGTGCGCAGCCGCGCGCGCCGCCTGGGCATCAAGGACGAGCTCTTCGAGAAGCGCGACATCCACATCCACGTGCCCGACGGCGCAACGCCGAAGGACGGACCGAGTGCTGGCGCCGCGATGACGACCGCCTTCGTGTCGGCGCTTACCGGCATTCCGGTCAAGGCGGACGTGGCGATGACCGGCGAGATCACTTTGCGCGGCGAGGTGACGCAGATCGGCGGCCTGAAGGAGAAGTTGCTGGCGGCGCACCGCGGCGGCATCAAGACCGTGCTGATCCCCGAGGACAACGTCAAGGACCTGCAGGACATCCCCGAGAACGTCAAGAACCACCTCGAGATCGTGCCGGTGAAGTGGATCGATCGCGTGTTGGAGTTTGCGCTCGAGGCCGTGCCGCAGCCGCTGCCCGACGAGGAGCCTGCCGGCGAGGCGGGCAAGGCGGCGGCGGGTGGCGTCGACCCGGCCGGCGCGGCGGACGCGCTTCCGCATTGAAAAAGTGTGGCTATAATGCGCGTCTTCGCCCGGCGTGAGTCGGGCGAAGAGCAACGCGGGAATAGCTCAGTTGGTAGAGCGCAACCTTGCCAAGGTTGAGGTCGCGAGTTCGAGACTCGTTTCCCGCTCCAGGACTCGACAGGATTCAAGGCCCGGTTCATCCGGGCCTTGTCCTTAGACGGCGCGGTAGCAAAGCGGTTATGCAGCGGATTGCAAATCCGCCTAGGTGGGTTCGACTCCCGCCCGCGCCTCCAGCGACTCGCACCGCGAATGAAGAAGGCCCCGCACTGCGGGGCCTTTTCTTTGCGGCTGCGCGGTCCTACTTGGAAACCGGCATCGCGAACTCGGCGCCCTTGCCGATGGAGGCCGGCCAGCGCTGCATCACGCTCTTCTGCTTGGTGTAGAAGCGCACGCCTTCCTCGCCATAGGCATGCATGTCGCCGAACAGGCTCTTCTTCCAGCCTCCGAAACCATGCCACGCCATGGGCACCGGGATCGGTACGTTGATGCCCACCATGCCCACCTGGATGCGGCGCGCGAACTCGCGCGCCACGTTGCCGTCGCTGGTGAAGCAGGCCACGCCGTTGCCGTACTCGTGATCGTTGACGAGTTGAATGGCCTCCGCGAAGTCCTTCACTCGCACGCAGGCCAGCACCGGCCCGAAGATCTCTTCCCTGTAGATGCGCATCGAGGGCGTCACGTGGTCGAACAGCGTGCCGCCGGTGAAGAAGCCACGCTCGTGGCCGGGAACCTTGAATCCGCGACCGTCGACGACGAGCGTCGCGCCCTCTTCGACCCCGAGCCCGATGTAACCCTCGATGCGTTCCTTGGCCTGCTGGGTGACGATGGGGCCCATCTCGGCGTCGAGTTCCATGCCGTTCTTGACCTTGAGCGAGCGGGCGCGCTCGGCCAGCCGGGGCACGATCTGGTCCGCCACGTCGCCCACGAGCACCGCCACGGAGATCGCCATGCAACGCTCCCCCGCCGAGCCGTAGGCGCTGCCGATGAGGGCGTCCACCGCCTGTTCGATGTCGGCATCGGGCATCACCACCATGTGATTCTTGGCGCCGCCCAGGGCCTGAACGCGCTTGCCGTTGCGTGCGCCGGTCTCGTAGATGTATTGCGCGATCGGGGTCGAGCCCACGAAGGACAGCGCCCTGACGTCCGGGTGCCCGAGCAGCGCGTCGACGGCGACCTTGTCCCCCTGAACCACATTGAAGATGCCGTCGGGCAGCCCGGCCTGCTTGAACAGCTCGCCCATGAAGACCGAAGGCGAAGGGTCGCGCTCGCTGGGCTTGAGCACGAAGGCATTGCCGCAGGCGATGGCCACCGGGAACATCCAGCACGGCACCATGCACGGGAAGTTGAACGGCGTGATGCCGGCGACCACGCCCAGCGGCTGGCGCAGCGTCCAGTTGTCGATGCCGGTGGACACCTGGTCGGTGAAGTCGCCCTTGAGCAGTTGCGGGATGCCGCAGGCGAACTCGATGATGTCGATGCCGCGCGTCACCTCGCCCTGTGCGTCCGTGAACACCTTGCCGTGCTCGGCGGTGATCATCGCGGCCAGCGTGTCGCGGTGCTGATTCACGAGTTCGAGGAACTTCAGCATCACGCGCGCGCGCCGGATCGGCGGCGTGTCGGCCCAGGCGGGGAAGGCCGCCTTCGCGGCGGCGACGGCGGCATCGACCTCTGCCGTGGAGGCCAGTGCCACCTGGCGCGCGACCGCGCCGGTGGCCGGGTTGTAGACGGCCTGCTGCCGGCCACTGGCGCCGGCGAGACGCCGGCCGGCGATCCAGTGACCAATGTCGGCGGTGGTGGTAAAGGCCTCGGGGGCGCCCATGTCGGTCTCCTTGGAAATGGAATTGGCGGAATCTCGATTCAGCGTGGCTGCAGCATCCACTCGTGCGCCGGGTCGTTGCGGAACACCCAGTGGCGGTTCGGGCCGGCCATCACGTTGAGGTAGTACAGATCGTAGCCGTGCGGCGCGACCACCGGGTGGTACCCGCGCGGCACCATCACCACGTCGTGGTCCTCCACCGCCATGGCCTCGTCGAGGCTGCGGTCGTCGGTGTAGACGCGCTGGAAGGCGAAGCCCTGAGGCGGGTTGATCCGGTGGTAGTAGGTCTCCTCCAGCTGCGTCTCGGCGGGCGGCGTCTCGCTGTCGTGCTTGTGCGGCGGGTAGCTCGACGAGTGGCCGGCCGGCGTGCGCACCTCGACGACCAGCAGGTGCGCGGCCGTGGGGTCGTCGTGCGGCAGGATGTCGCAGATATGGCGTGTGTTGCTGCCCTGGCCGCGCACGCTGCGCTTCATCGTTGCCGGGTCGATCGCGCGCACCGCGCGCGGCCGGTCGTCGCACGGCGCGGTGCACAGCGCCACCTCCGCCGGTGCATGTGCCGCAATCGTCACGCGGTGGCCCGACGGCACGTAGAGCGCCGCCGGCGCACGTTCGTCGAACACCCGGTCGCGGTTGCCGAGGTGCGGATAGGGGGTGTCGTCCACTGTCACGTCGACCCGGCCGGCGAGCACCACGAGGCACAGCTCCCGCGAGCCGGTCTCCAGCGCTTCGACGTCGCCGGCCGACAGCCTCAGCGCGCGAAAGCCCACGTGTGTCCAGCCCGCGCGCTCCGGTGTCACGTTGACGATCTCGCGACCGCTGCGGGCCGCCTTGGCGAGCAGCGGGCTGGTCATCGCGCACCCTCCGCCGACAGGCGATCGACGATGCGGCGCAGGGTGTCGTAACCCTTCTTCGCATAGACGTAGCTCGGGGCCACCGCCGGGTCCTGTTCCGCCTCGACGACCAGCCAGCCCTGGTAGCCCGCCCGGTGCAGCACGCCCAGCACCGCGTCGTAGTCGATCACGCCGTCGCCCGGCACGGTGAAGGTGCCCGCCAGCACACCCTGCAGGAAGCTCCAGCCGTCGTTGCGCGCCTTGGCGATCACGCCGGGTCGCACGTCCTTGCAGTGCACGTGCACGACGCGCGAGGCGTGGCGTGCGAGCAGCGCCGCCGGGTCGCTCGCGCCGCCGTAGTACGCGTGCCCGGTGTCGAACAGCAGCCCCACGCACGCCGGGTCGGTCAGGTGCATCAGGGCGTCGATGTCCTCCGGCGACTCGACGTAGGCGCCCATGTGGTGGTGGTAGGCCAGCGTGAGGCCGTAGCGCTGCCGCAGGTGGGCGCCGAACGCGTTCAGCCGTTGTGCGTAGCCCTGCCAGGCCGCGTCGTCGCGCCAGCGCGGCCGCTCGCGCAGCGGCCGATCCATCCGGCCCTGGATCGAGCCGGCCACCTCGCCGTACACCAGGGCCTTGACGCCGTTGAAGGCCAGCTTCTCCATGTGGCCGACGCAGCGTTCGATCTCATGGTCCACGCTGTCTTCGGCCAGGAAGCCCGAATACCAGCCCGACACGCAGGCCAGCCCGAACTCGTCGAGCTTGGCCTTCAGGCCCGGCCCGTCCTTCGGGAACTTGTTGCCCAGTTCAAAACCGTCATAGCCGATCTCGCGCCCCTCGGCCAGGGCCGTCTCGAGCGGCGTTTCGCCGCCGAGCGAGGGCAGGTCGTCGTTCATCCACGACAGGGGATTGATGCCGATGCGCACGTTCCAGGGCATGCGGATTCCTTCAGGGGCGTTGTTGGTTCTTGGCGGCAACGTAGGCCGCGCGCGCGGACTGCACCGCGGAGCGCTCCGAGGCCTCGGGGATGGCGACCTCCCACCAGCACCCGCCGTCGGCCGTGGTGCGCATCGGCGAGGTGTCGATGACGATCACCTGGGTGCGCGCGGCGGCGCGCGCGCGGCGCATCGCCGCACTCAACTCGGCCACGCTGCGCACGTGCACGGCGTCGGCACCCAGGCTCGCCGCATGCGCGGCGAAGTCGATGCGCACGTCGTGCCCGCCCTCGGCCACGCAGTCCTCGAGCAGGTTGTTGAAGCGCGTGCCCCCGCTGGCCAGCTGCAGGCGCTGGATGCAGCCGAAGCCGCGGTTGTCGAGCACGACGACGATGATCTTCAGACCCAGCATCACCGAGGTCGCGATCTCGCTGTTGAGCATCAGGTAGGAGCCGTCGCCCACCATCGCGATCACCTCGCACTCGGGGCGGGCCATCTTCACGCCCAGCGCGCCGGCGATCTCGTAGCCCATGCACGAATAGCCGTACTCCATGTGGTAGCCGCCGGGGTGGGCGCTGCGCCAGAGCTTGTGCAGTTCGGCGGGCAGCGTGCCGGCGGCACAGACGACGATGTCGTGGGCGTCGCTCGGGCGTTCGGCCGAGTCGCGCACCGCGCCGATCACCTCGGCGTCGTAGGGCAGCTCGCCCTGCGGCTCGACGGTGGTGAGGGCCTCGACGCGCGCGTTCCAGGCGGCCACGCGCGCACGGGCGTCCGTCGTCCACGCGGCGTCTGCGCGCCAGTCGCGCAGCGGCGGTGCCAGGGCGTCCAGCACGGTGCGTGCATCGCCGACCACCGCGGCGCCGCCCCACTTGGCAGCGTCGAACGGCTGGACGTTCACCGACAGCAGGCGGGCGCGCGCGAACAAGGCGTGGGAACCCGTGGTGAAGTCCTGCAGCCGGGTGCCGATCGCGATCACGAGGTCCGCCTCGGCGGCCAGCGCATTGGCCGCCGGCGAGCCGGTCACGCCGATCGCGCCGGCGTTGAGCGGGTGGTGCCATGCGACGCTGCCCTTGCCGGCCTGCGTCTCGCCCATCGGCACGCCGTGGGCCTCGCAGAAGGCGGCCAGCGCGGCGCCGGCCTCGCTGTAGAGCACGCCACCGCCCACCACCACGAACGGGCGCCGCGACGCACGCAGCAGGGCTGCCGCCGCGGCGAGTTCGCGCACATCCGGGGCTGCGCGCCGCAGGCGCAGGGGCGCCGGCTGCAGAAAGGCCTCCGGGCAGTCGAAGGCCATCGTCTGCACGTCCTGCGGCAGGGCCAGGCACACCGGCCCGCAGGCGGCCGGGTCGGTCAGCACCTGCACCGCGCGGGGCAGGGCGTTCAGGACCTGTTCGGGGCGGGTGAGCCGGTCGAAGTAGCGCACCAGGGGGCGGAAGGCGTCGTTCGCGCTGACGTCGCCGGCGCCGAAGTCCTCCACCTGCTGCAGCACCGGATCGGGCGTGCGCGAGGCGAACACGTCGCCCGGCAGCAGCAGCACGGGCAGCCGGTTCACGTGGGCCAGCGCAGCGGCGGTCAGCAGATTGGTCGCGCCCGGGCCGATCGAGGTGGTCACGGCCATCACGCGCTGGCGAAAGTTCGCCTTCGCGAACGCGATGGCCGCATGGGCCATCGCCTGTTCGTTGTGGGCGCGGAAGGTCGGCAGCGCCGAGCGCTGCTGCCACAAGGCCTCGCCCAGCCCGGCCACGTTGCCGTGGCCGAAGATCGACCACACGCCGGCGCACCAGGGCACGAGCGATCCGTCCTCGTGTTCGAGGCGCAGGGCGGCCAGATGGGCCACCAGGGCCTGGGCCATCGTCAGTCGGCGCGTGCTCATCGCGGGTTCTCCTTGCGGTGCTGCCAGGCCCGCACCAGGCGCGCATAGCGCGCACCGGCCTCGGCCACGAGGCCGCCGTCGTCGAGGCGGCCGGCGAGCCAGGCCCGTGCGGCGTCGCCCCAGATCGTGCGGCCGACCATGAAGCCCTTGACGATGGGGTGCGTGGCGGCTTCGAAGGCCTCGCACAGCGCCTCCAGCGGCTGGTCGAGGCCGAGGATCACCGCGCCGCGGCAATGCGGGTCGCGTTCGGCGACGAGCGCCGCCAGTGCGCTCCAGCCGTCGGCCCGCATCGGGGCGAGCTTCCACCATTCGGGCTTGAGCCCGAGGTTGTAGAGCCGCTTGAGCGCGCGCAGCACCGCCTCGTCGGGCGGCACGGACGAGGCCATGTCCCTCGGCAGGATCAGTTCGAGCAGCAGCTCGTGGCCGCTGGCCCGCGTGGCCTCCCACAACTCGCGCAGCCGCTCCTCCTGCGCGATGCGCAGCTCGGCCTCGTCGTCCGGGTGGTAGTGCACCAGGCACTTGACCACCTGCTCGCGCGGCCACTCCACGAGCGCACTGCCGATCGAGCGCGTGCCGTCGAAGGCCAGCGGCCGCGAGCCCGGCTGCTCGACCGGCCGGCCGACCCACAGGCCGCGGCCGGTGGCGTCGCACAGGGCGTCGAGCCCGAAACGGCCGTCGATCAGCACCCCGGCGCGGCCGTCCAGGCGCAGATCGGCGCGCGTGCGGTCGGCGGCCTGCAGCAGCAGCTGCTTGAGCACGGGCAGGCGCGACAAGGGCGCACCCGTCGCCTGCGCCATGTCGACGAACTGCGTGCGGTGGTCGAAGGCCATCACGCACAGCTCGGGCCAGGCCGGTCGCGGCGCGGTGACGCGGTGCAGGTGCGCCAGCACCGGATCGGCGTCGACCCTGGGCGTGCGGTGACCGCTGAACCAGTGCACGAGTTCGGCCGGCGTGGGCATCGCCGGGGCACAGGCATGTCGCGAGACGACGATGGCGCCACAGGCGTTGGCCAGGCGCGCCGCCTCCAGGAACCCTTGCCCGCGCAGCAGGCCGGTCATCAGCCCGGCGGCAAAGGCATCGCCTGCGCCGAGCACGTTGAACACCTCGATGCGCTCGCCCACGGCGGTAGGCGCATCCTCGAGCCGTGCCGGCACGGCACCGTCGATGAAGCAGCAGCCCTTGGCGCCGAGCTTGACCACCAGTGCCGCCGGCGTCACCTCGCGCACGCGGCGCAGCGAGCCGAGCAGGTCGCCCGGCACGCCGCCGGCGATCAGGAACTCCTCCTCGGTGCCGATCAGCAGCTCGAAGTGCGGCAGCATGGCCTGCAGGCTGGCCGTGACCTTGGCGTCGGGCACGTAGCGGTTGGCCCCTTCGCCGCGCTTGGTCAGGCCCCACAGCACCGGCCGGTAATCGATGTCGAGCACGCGCACCGTGCCGTGGCGGCCGGCCAGTTCGAGCGCGCGCGTGGAGGCCGCACGCACGGTGGGCTGCGACAGGTGCGTGCCGGTGATCAAGAGGGCCCGGCAGTCGGCGATGAAGGTCTCGTCGATCTTCGCCGCCTCGACGGCCATGTCGGCGCAGTTCTCGCGCACGAACAACAGCGGGAAGGTGTCGCGGTCCTTCAGCCCGAGCAGCACCAGGCCGGTGAGGCGCTCGGGGTCGACCTGCACCATCGAGGTGTCGCAGCCCTCGCGCTGCAGCGTCTCGACCAGGAAGCGCCCCATCTGTTCGTCGCCGACGCGCGAGATCATTGCCGCGCGCAGCCCCAGCCGCGCCGCGCCGAAGGCGATGTTGGCCGAGCTGCCGCCCAGGTACTTGGCGAAGCTGGCCACATCCTCCAGCCGCGCGCCGAACTGCTGGGCGTAGAGGTCGACCGCGAGGCGGCCGAGGCAGGCGAGGTCGAAGCGACGCCCGGCGGGAAAGGTCAGGGTTGTGGAGCTCATGGGCGGCTACAGTATTCCACCCCTTTCGACCGGCCGACACGCCATGACGACACCCATCGCGACCCGCCACGCTGCCACCCGCTGCGTCATCACCGGCGGTACCCAGGGCCTGGGGCTGGCCATCGCCAAGCGCCTGGCGCGCGAGGGAGCGGCCGGGCTGGTGATCAGCGGGCGCCGTGCGGCGCTGGGCGAAGCGGCCGCGGCCGAGGTGAGCGCGCTCGGCACGCCATGCCAATTCGTCGCCGCCGACGTGGCGCGGCCCGAGGACTGCGCGCGACTGATGGCCACGGCCATCGAACGCCTGGGCGCGGTCAATGCGCTGGTCAACTCGGCCGCCACCACCGATCGCGGCTCTCTGCTCGACACCACCCTCGAGATGTGGCAGGCGCAGATGGACACCAATGCCCGCGGTCCGTTCCTGCTGATGCAGGCGCTGGTGCGCCACCTGCTCGAACGCAAGGCGCCGGGCGCCATCGTCAACATCCTGTCGCAGTCGGCCCATTGCGGGCAGTCGTTCCTGGTGCCGTATTCGGCGTCCAAGGCCACGCTGGCCAACCTCACCAAGAACGTCGCACAGTCGTTCCGCCGGCACCGCATCCGCTGCAACGGCGTCATGGCCGGCTGGATGGACACGCCCGGCGAAGCGGCGATCCAGAAGAAGGCGCACGACGCGCCGGACGACTGGCTGCAGAGGGCGGAGGCGGGGCGCCCGATGGGCCAGCTCGCCAAGCCCGATGAGCTCGCCGGCCTCGTCAGCTACATGCTCAGCCCCGAATCCGGCGTGATGACCGGTGCCCTGGTCGACTACGACCAGTGGGTGCCCGGCGCGCAACCCGAGTGAATTCCCGTTCCCTGAGGAGAGCCCCATGAAGAACGTCGCCGTGTTCGGCGCCGGCCGCATCGGCCGCATCCACGCCACCAACCTGGCCGCGCTGCCGGGCGTCGCGCTCAAGGCCGTGTGCGATCCCGTGGCCGGCAGCGCGGCGCAGCTGGCGCAGGCACTGGGCGCGCAGGTGTCCACGCCCGAGGCGGTGCTCGCCGACCCGTCGATCGACGCGGTGGTGATCGGCTCGCCCACCGACACCCACAGCGACCTGATCCACCGCGCGGCGGCGGCGCGCAAGCACATCTTCTGCGAGAAGCCGGTCGATCTGTCGGTGGCGCGCGCCGAGGACTGCGCGCGCGCGGTGGCGGCGGCCGGCGTGTCCTGCATGATCGGCTTCCAGCGCCGCTTCGACCCGACCTTCAACGAGGCCAAGCAGCGCCTCGCGCGCGGCGACGTCGGAGTGCCCGAGATGCTGGTCATCACCAGCCGCGACCCCGGCGCACCGCCGGCCGAGTACCTGAAGGCCTCCGGCGGCATCTTCCGCGACATGCTGATCCACGACTTCGACGTGTTCCGCTGGATCCTGTGCGTCGACGAGGGCGACGAGGCGGCCACGCTCTACGCCACCGGCTCGGTGCTCACCGACCCGGCCATCGCCGCGGTGGGCGACATCGACTCCAGCGTGGTGACGATCCGCACGCGCAAGGGCCGGCTGTGCCAGATCAACACCAGCCGGCGCGCGGCCTACGGCTACGACCAGCGCTTCGAGGTGCTGGGCAGCCGCGGCATGCTTCAGTGCGGCAACCACAAGCCCAGTGAAGTGGTGCAATCCGATGCATCGGGCGTGCATGCCGAGAAGCCGGAGCACTTCTTCCTGCAACGCTACCGCGACGCCTACCGGCTCGAGCTGGCTCACTTCTTCGAGTGCCTGCAATCGGGTGCGCCGTTCCGCAGCACGGTGGACGATGGCGTGGCGGCGCAGAAGCTGGCGGATGCGGCCGCGCAGTCGTTGGCGTCGGGCCAGGTCGTGGCGTTCTGAGGTGCCTTTCGAGTCGCGCGCCGACGCCGTGGGCCGCGAACCCGCCCGGGTGGTGAAATCGGTAGACACAGCGGACTTAAACTCCGCCGCCTCTCGAAAGAGGGCGTGCCGGTTCGATTCCGGCCCCGGGCACCAACACCGATCCTGAACGATGGCGCTGTTCGCCCAGGACACCCTCAACCCCGGCGTGCGCAAGCGCGAGGTGTTCGGTTGGGCGATGTACGACTTCGCCAACTCGGGCTACACGACCGTCGTCCTCACCGCGGTCTTCAACTCGTACTTCGTGGGCGTGGTGGCCGGCAATGCCGACTGGGCCACGCTCGCGTGGACCTCGGCGCTGGCGCTGTCGTGCCTGATCGTGATGCTGACGATGCCGGCACTGGGCGCCTATGCCGACCTGCGCGCCGCCAAGAAGCGCCTGCTGGCGATGACGACGGCAGGCTGCGTGCTTGCCACGCTGGGGCTCGCAGGCTGCGGCCGCGGCGACGTGGCGTTCGCGATGGCGGCCATCGTCGTCTCGAACGTCTTCTACTCGTACGGCGAGTCGCTGACCGCCGCCTTCCTGCCAGAGTTGGCGCGCCGTGACAGCCTCGGCCGGGTGTCGGGCTGGGGCTGGAGCTTCGGCTACTTCGGCGGCATGTTGTCGCTCGGCCTGTCGCTGGGCTACGTGCTGTGGGCGCAAGGCCAGGGCCAGCGCGCGGAGCAGTTCGTGCCGGTGACGATGGCGATCACCGCCGCGGTGTACGGCTTCGCCTCCCTGGCCACGTTCATGCTGCTGCGCGAGCGCGCCGTGGCGCAGCTCCAGGCCGCCCAGGGCGTGCGCGAGTCGCTGCGGCGCCTGGCCCGTACATGGCACGAGGCACGCCGCTACCGCGACTTCAGCTGGCTGATGGCCTGCTCGGTGGCCTATCAGGCCGGGATCGCGGTGGTGATCGCGCTGGCCGCGGTGTACGCCGAGCAGGTGCTGGGCTTCCACCAGGCACAGACCATGACCCTGGTGTTCATGGTCAACATCGCGTCGGCCGTCGGTGCGTTCGCGTTCGGCTACTGGCAGGACAGGGCGGGCCACCGCCGCGCCCTGGCCTGGACGCTCGTGGGCTGGATCGTGATGTGCGTGCTGGCGGCCTTGGCCACGACGCCAGGCCTGTTCTGGGTGGCGGCGGGGCTGGCGGGCCTTTGCATGGGGTCGAGCCAGTCGGCCGGTCGCGCGATGGCCGGCCTGCTCGCGCCGCCCGAGCGCTTGGCTGAATTCTTCGGCCTGTGGACCTTTGCCGTGCGGCTGGCGGCGATTGTCGGGCCGCTGACCTACGGCCTCGTCACCTGGGCGACCGCGGGCAACCATCGCCTGGCCATCGTGTCGACCGCGCTGTTCTTCGTGCTCGGTCTGGCGTTGCTGCGCCGGATCGACGTCGAACGCGGGGCGCGCGAGGCGCTGCAGGGCCGCGCGTAGCGCGCCCGCACCGGGGCCAGGGGCCCCGGGCGGCGTCGCGAGCGTGGGCTGCGACGGCCGTCCTCCGGGAGGGGGGCGCGTCTAAAATAGAACGATCGTTCGATTTATGGTTCGACCCGGGTGGCGGCCGCGGACTCACGGCCGGCGCCTAGAATCGCAATTGACGTTAACGTCAATTGCGTCCGACAACCAACAGGAGCTGCCCCCGATGAAGGTTCTGGTGCCCGTGAAGCGGGTGGTCGACTACAACGTGAAGGTGCGCGTCAAGCCCGACGGCAGCGGCGTGGACACCGGCAACGTCAAGATGAGCATGAACCCCTTCGACGAGATCGCGGTCGAGGAGGCGGTGCGCCTGAAGGAGAAGGGCGTGGCCACCGAGATCGTGGCCGTGTCCTGTGGTGTCGCGCAGTGCCAGGAGACGCTGCGCACGGCCATGGCCATCGGCGCCGACCGCGCCATCCTGGTCGAGACCCCGGCCGAGCTCGAACTGCAGCCGCTGGCGGTGGCCAAGCTGCTCAAGGCCCTGGTCGACCGCGAGCAGCCCGGCCTCGTCATCCTGGGCAAGCAGGCCATCGACGACGACTGCAACCAGACCGGCCAGATGCTGGCCGCGCTCACTGGCTGGGCCCAGGGCACCTTCGCCAGCAAGCTCGAGCTGGCCGACGGCAAGATCACCGTCACGCGCGAGATCGACGGCGGCCTGGAGACGGTGCGCCTGGTGCTGCCCGCGGTCATCACCGCCGACCTGCGCCTGAACGAGCCGCGCTACGTCACGCTGCCCAACATCATGAAGGCCAAGAAGAAGCCGCTGGAGGCCCTCAAGCCGGCCGACCTGGGCGTGGACGTGGCCCCGCGCATCAAGACCCTCAAGGTGGCCGAGCCGCCCAAGCGCGGTGCCGGCGTCAAGGTGCCCGACGTGGCCACGCTCGTGCAGAAGCTGAAGAACGAAGCCAAGGTGATCTGAATGAGCGTCCTCGTCATTGCCGAACACGACCACGGCACCCTCAAGGGCGCCACCCTCAACACCGTCACCGCCGCGCTGCAGTGCGGCGGCGAGGTTCATGTCCTCGTCGCCGGCCACAATGCGCAGGGCGCCGCGCAGGCCGCGGCGCAGATCCAGGGCGTGGCCAAGGTCTTGCATGCCGACGCCCCGCAGTTGGCCGAGCAGCTGGCCGAGAACGTCGCGGCCCAGGTGCTGGCCGTGGCCAAGGGCTACAGCCACCTGCTGTTCCCGGCCACCGCGCACGGCAAGAACGTCGCCCCGCGCGTGGCCGCGCTGCTGGACGTGGCGCAGGTCAGCGACGCCACCAAGGTGCTCGCCCCCGACACCTTCGAGCGCCCGATCTACGCCGGCAACGCGATGGCCACCGTGCAGAGCGGCGATGCCATCAAGGTCGTCACCATCCGCACCACCGGCTTCGACCCGGCGCCCGCGACAGGCGGCAGCGCCGCGGTCGAAAGCCTGGCCGCGGTGGCCGACAGCGGCCTGAGCGCCTTCGTCGGTGCCGAGATCGCCAAGCTCGACCGTCCGGAGCTCACGGCGGCCAAGATCATCGTCAGCGGCGGGCGTGCGCTGGGCAGTTCGGACAAGTTCACCGAGGTGCTGAGCCCGCTGGCCGACAAGCTCGGGGCTGCGCTGGGCGCCAGCCGAGCGGCGGTGGACGCGGGCTACGCGCCCAACGACTGGCAGGTCGGGCAGACCGGCAAGATCGTGGCGCCGCAGCTGTACATCGCCTGCGGCATCAGCGGCGCGATCCAGCACCTGGCCGGCATGAAGGACAGCAAGGTGATCGTGGCCATCAACAAGGACCCCGAGGCGCCGATCTTCAGCGTCGCGGACTACGGCCTGGAGGCAGACCTGTTCGCCGCAGTGCCGGAGCTGGTCAAGGCGCTGTAAGGCGCACCCCGACGAGGGCGCCGCGGCGCCCTTTTCTTTGCCCTGGAGAACACGATGACCTACCGCGCTCCCGTCAAGGACATGCTCTTCTGCATGAAGGAGCTGGCCGATCTGGAGGCCGTGGCGCGCCTGCCCGGCTTCGAGGAGGCCGGCGTCGACACCGCCGCGGCGGTGCTCGAGGAAGCCGCCAAGTTCAACGAGGGCGTCGTGGCGCCGCTGAACTGGGAGGGCGACAGGAACCCCTCGACGCTCAAGGACGGTCGCGTCACGACGACGCCCGGTTTCAAGGAGGCGTTCCGGCAGTTCGCCGAAGGCGGCTGGCAGGGCCTGCAGCACCCGGCCGAGTTCGGCGGGCAGGGTCTGCCCAAGACCATTGCCTCGGCCTGCATCGAGATGCTCAACAGCGCCAACATGAGCTTCGCGCTGTGCCCGCTGCTGACCGACGGTGCCATCGAGGCCCTGCTGACCGCGGGTACGCCCGAGCAGCAGCAGGCCTACATCCCGCGCATGATCGACGGGTCCTGGACCGGCACGATGAACCTGACGGAGCCGCAGGCCGGCAGCGACCTGGCGCTGGTACGCACGCGTGCGGAGCCGCAGCCCGACGGCAGCTTCAAGCTCTTCGGCACCAAGATCTTCATCACCTATGGCGATCACGACATGGCGGACAACATCGTCCACCTGGTGCTCGCCCGCGTGGTCGGCGCGCCCGAGGGCGTCAAGGGCATCTCGCTGTTCATCTGCCCGAAGATCCTGCCCGACGGATCGCGCAACGACGTGCACTGCGTGTCGATCGAGCACAAGCTCGGCATCAAGGCCAGCCCGACCGCCGTGCTGCAGTACGGCGACCACGGCGGGGCGACGGCCTGGATCGTCGGCCAGGAGAACCGGGGCCTCGAGTACATGTTCATCATGATGAATGCCGCCCGCTACGCCGTGGGCGTGCAGGGCATCGCGGTGGCCGAGCGCGCCTACCAGAAGGCCGTGTCGTATGCGCGCGAACGCGTGCAGAGCCGCCCGGTCGACGGCTCGATCCACACGAGCGCGCCGATCATCCACCACCCCGACGTGCGGCGCATGCTGATGACGATGCGTGCCTACACCGAGGGCTGCCGTGCGTTGGCCATCGTGGCTGCGGCCGCCTACGACGGGGCGCATGCGCACCCGGACGCCGAGGCGCGCCGCCAGCACCAGGCCTTCTACGAGTTCATGGTGCCGCTGGTGAAGGGCTACAGCACCGAGATCAGCCTGGAGGTCGCGTCGCTGGGCGTGCAGGTCCACGGCGGCATGGGCTACATCGAGGAGACCGGTGCGGCCCAGTACCTGCGCGACGCCAAGATCCTGACGATCTACGAGGGCACCACGGCGATCCAGGCCAACGATCTGGTGGGGCGCAAGACCGCCCGCGACGGCGGCGCCGTGGCCAAGGCCATCGCGCGCCAGATCGAGGCCACGGAGGCGGCGCTCGCGGGCCGCTCGAGCGATGCCAGCCGGTCGATGCTCAAGCACCTGGGTGCCGCCCGCCAGTGCTTCGTCGAGGTGGTGGACTTCGTGGCCGGCCGGACCAAGGCCAGCCCGAACGCCGTGTTCGCCGGCTCGGTGCCCTACCTGATGCTGGCCGGCAACGTGATGGCCGGCTGGCAGATGGCGCGCGCGCTGATCGTCGCGGAGGACCGGCGCAGCGAGGACGAGGCGTTCCACGATGCCAAGGCCGTCACCGCGCGCTTCTACGCCGAGCACATGCTGAGCAAGGTGCCCGGCCTGCGCGACGCCATCCTGGAGGGCCACGAGGCGGTCAACGCCCTGGCGCTGGAGGCCTTCTGATGGCGTTGCCGCCGCTGCTGCAGCGACTGCGCTTGCCGGTGATCGGCTCGCCGCTGTTCATCATCAGCAATCCCAAGCTCGTGATCGCGCAGTGCACGGCCGGCATCGTCGGCTCGATGCCGGCGCTCAACGCGCGGCCCGCCTCGCAGCTCGACGAGTGGTTGGCCGAGATCACCGAGACGCTGGCCGCATGGGACCGCGACCACCCCGAGCGGCCCGCGGCGCCGTTCGCGATCAACCAGATCGTGCACAAGAGCAACGACCGGCTCGAGCACGACATGGCCGTCTGCGCGCGCTACAAGGTGCCGCTGGTGATCACCTCGCTGGGCGCGCGGCCCGAGGTCAACCAGGCCGTGCACGCCTGGGGCGGCGTCGTGATGCACGACGTCATCAACAACGCCTTCGCGCACAAGGCCGTCGAGAAGGGCGCCGACGGGCTGATCGCGGTGGCCGCAGGGGCCGGCGGGCATGCCGGCACCAAGAGCCCGTTCGCGCTGGTGCAAGAGATCCGCGACTGGTTCGACGGACCGCTCGCGTTGTCGGGCTCGATCGCCACCGGCGACGGTGTGCTCGCCGCCCAGGCCATGGGCGCCGACATGGCCTACATCGGGTCGGCCTTCATCGCCACCGACGAGGCGCGGGCGTCCGATGCCTACAAGCAGGCCATCGTCGAGGGCACGAGCGACGACATCGTGTACTCGAGCCTGTTCACCGGCGTGCACGGCAACTACCTCAAGCCCTCGATCCGCGCCGCCGGGCTCGACCCTGACCGCTTGCCCGAAAGCGACCCGAGCCAGATGAATTTCGGCGGTGGCGAGGGCTCGAAGTCGAAGGCCTGGAAGGACATCTGGGGTTGTGGCCAGGGCATCGCTGCCGTCAAGGGCGTGCTGCCGGCGGCGGCGCTGGTCGACCGGCTCGCCGGCGAGTACCGGTCGGCGCGGCAACGGGTGCTGGCCGGCGCCGGCGCCTGACGACCTCTCAGGCGGCCCCGGGCGGGCGCACCTCGGCGTCGGAGTCGCAGCCGCGGCCCGCACCGATCCAGCGCGCCACGGCCGGGCGCAGCCAGCGCCATGCCGGCCGGCTCGGCAGTGCGCCGCACCGGTAGCGGCCGGTGTCGTGCGACCAGCGCAGAGACCTGCAGGCGCCATGCCGCATACCGCTCAGCAACATGCCCAGCGGACACGGTTCGGCCAGGCAGCACACGCCGCAGCCGTTGCAGGAATCGCCCGCGCGCGGCTTGGCTGGCGCGTCGCGGCGGATCAGGATCACGCGCTCGGACATCCGTCGAGCATGCCTGCGGGCCGCAGAGGCCAAAGGCGCGAGAAGCGGGTGTTTCCGGCCGTGCGCGTTCAGGCTTGCGAAAGGCACGGGTGCTAAAGTCCGTGTCTTGGATTGAATTGGTCCTTCCTGGCCTTGGCCGTGCCCCACGGGTGCGTCGCAAGGCGGAACGCTAATCCGCCCACCGGTGAAGCCGGGTCGCGGAAGGTTTTGGAACCCATCGAAGCCGTGGAAACCGCGGCGAAAGGTGAGCGACGATGATGCAGCAATACAGGTCGAACTCGTACCTGTTCGGGGGTAACGCCCCCTACGTCGAGGAGCTTTACGAAGCCTATCTCGACAATCCCGGCAGCGTGCCGGACAACTGGCGCGACTACTTCGACAAGCTGCAGAACGTGCCGGCGGTCGATGGTTCTGACAACCGCGACGTCGCCCATGCCCCCGTCGTCGAATCCTTCGCCCAGCGCGCCAAGGCCAACGCCTTCGCACTGCGGGCCAGCGAGGCCGACCTCGCGGTCGCGCGCAAGCAGGTTCACGTCCAGTCGCTGATCGCGGCCTACCGATTCCTGGGCAGCCGCTGGGCCGATCTCGATCCGCTCAAGCGCCAGGAGCGACTGCGCATCCCCGAACTCGAGCCGGCGTTCTACGACCTGACCGAGTCGGACATGGACATCACGTTCTCGGCCGCCAACACCTACTTCACCAAGGCCGAGAACATGACCCTGCGGGAGATCCTGCAGGCCCTGCGCGACACCTACTGCGGCACCATCGGCGCGGAGTTCATGCACATCACCGAGCCGACGGAGAAGCGCTGGTGGCAGGAGCGGCTCGAGTCGATCCGCAGCAAGCCCAACTTCACGGCCGAGCAGAAGAAGCACATCCTCGACCGCCTCACGGCCGCCGAGGGGCTGGAGCGCTACCTGCACACGAAGTACGTGGGCCAGAAGCGCTTCTCGCTCGAGGGCGGCGAGAGCTTCATCGCCGCGATGGACGAAGTGGTGCAGCGCGCCGGCACGCACGGCGTGCAGGAGATCGTGATCGGCATGGCGCACCGTGGCCGATTGAACGTGCTCGTCAACACGCTGGGCAAGATGCCCAAGGACCTGTTCGCCGAGTTCGAGCACACGGCGCCCGAGCATCTGCCGGCCGGCGACGTGAAGTACCACCAGGGCTTCTCGAGCGACGTGTCGACTGCCGGGGGGCCGGTGCACCTGTCGCTGGCCTTCAATCCCTCGCACCTGGAGATCGTCAATCCGGTGGTCGAGGGATCGGTCAAGGCGCGCATGGACCGCCGCGGCGACAGCGAGGGCAACCAGGTGCTGCCGGTGCTGGTGCACGGCGATGCCGCGTTCGCCGGGCAAGGCGTCGTGATGGAAACACTGGCGCTGGCGCAGACGCGCGGCTACTACACCGGCGGCACCGTGCACCTCGTGGTCAACAACCAGATCGGCTTCACCACGAGCGACCCGCGCGACAGCCGCTCGACGCTGTACTGCTCCGACGTCGTCAAGATGATCGAAGCGCCGGTGCTGCACGTCAACGGCGACGATCCCGAGGCGGTGGTGCTGGCGACGCAGCTGGCGATGGACTACCGCCAGCAGTTCAAGAAGGACGTGGTGGTCGACATCATCTGCTTCCGCAAGCTCGGCCACAACGAGCAGGACACGCCGAGCCTGACACAGCCTTTGATGTACAAGAAGATCGCAGCGCACCCCGGTACTCGTCGGCTCTACGGCGAGAAGCTCGTGGCCCAGGGCGTGCTGCCCGCGGACGGCCCGGACGCGATGGTCAAGGCCCTGCGTGCGGCCATGGACGCCGGCAAGCACACGGCCGATCCCGTGCTGACCAATTTCAAGAGCAAGTACGCGGTCGACTGGGCGCCCTTCCTCGGCCGCAAGTGGACCGACGGCGCTGACACCGCGCTGCCGCTGGCCGAGGTCAAGCGACTGGCCGAGCGCATCACGACGATCCCCAGGGAGTTCAAGGCGCACCCGCTGGTCGAGAAGGTGCTGGCCGACCGGGCGGCGATGGGGCGCGGCGAGATCAATGTCGACTGGGGCATGGGCGAACACCTGGCCTATGCGTCGCTGGTGGCCTCGGGCTATGGCGTGCGCCTGTCCGGCGAGGACTGCGGCCGAGGCACCTTCACCCACCGCCATGCGGTGCTGCACGACCAGAACCGCGAGAAGTGGGACACCGGTACCTACGTGCCCCTGCAGAACGTCGCCGAGGGACAGGCGCCGTTCGTCGTCATCGACTCCATCCTTTCGGAGGAGGCGGTGCTCGGCTTCGAGTACGGCTATGCCAGCGCCGAGCCCAATACGCTCGTCATCTGGGAGGCGCAGTTCGGCGACTTCGCCAACGGTGCCCAGGTGGTGATCGACCAGTTCATCGCCTCCGGCGAAGTCAAGTGGGGTCGCGTCAACGGCCTGACGCTGATGCTCCCGCATGGCTACGAAGGCCAGGGTCCCGAGCACAGCTCGGCGCGCCTGGAGCGCTTCATGCAGCTCGCGGCGGACAACAACATGCAGATCGTCCAGCCCACGACGGCGAGCCAGATCTTCCACGTGCTGCGCCGGCAGATGGTGCGCATGTTCAGGAAGCCCCTGATCATCATGACGCCCAAGTCGCTGTTGCGCGCCAAGGATGCGACCAGTCCGCTGTCGGAATTCACCAAGGGGGAGTTCCGCACCGTGATCGGCCCGTCGCGCGCCGAAGTCGAGCCTGAAAAGGTGCGCCGCGTGATCGCCTGCTCGGGCAAGGTGGCCTACGACCTGATCAAGCGGCGCGACGAGAAGAAGGCCTGGGACGTGGCAATCCTGCGGGTGGAGCAGCTCTACCCCTTCCCGCACAAGGCCTTCGCAGCCGAGATGAAGCGTTTCCCCAATGCCACCGAGGTCGTGTGGTGCCAGGACGAGCCGCAGAACCAGGGCGCATGGTTCTTCACCCAGCACCAGATCCACGAGAACATGCTCGAGGGCCAGAAGCTGGGCTACGCCGGCCGCCCGGCCTCGGCCTCGCCGGCGGTGGGCTATGCCCACCTGCACCAGGAGCAGCAGAAGGCGCTGCTCGACCAGGCCTTCGGCAAGCTCAAGGGCTTCGTGCTCAGCAAGTAAACGGATTCAAGAGAACAACATGGCCATCATCGAAGTCAAGGTTCCGCAGTTGTCGGAGTCGGTCGCGGAAGCGACGCTGTTGCAGTGGAAGAAGCAGCCCGGCCAGGCCGTGGCGATGGACGAGATCCTGATCGAGATCGAAACCGACAAGGTCGTGCTCGAGGTGCCGGCGCCGGCGGCCGGCGTGCTGGCCTCGCACGTGGTCGCCAGTGGCGGCACCGTGACGAGCGACCAGGTGATCGCCACGATCGACACCGAGGCCAAGGCCGGGGCCGCGGCACCCGCGTCGGCCGTCGCACCCGCGGCGCCTGCGGCGGCGCTGGCCGCGGCGCCCGCGACGTCCGCGAGCAAGGCGGGCGTGGCGATGCCCGCGGCCGCCAAGCTGATGGCCGACCACGGCCTGGCGCCCGGTTCGGTGCCCGGCACGGGCCGTGACGGCCGCGTGACCAAGGGTGATGTGCTCGGTGCCGTGGCCGCTGCCCCCGCTGCGCCTGCGCCGATGGCCGTGCCGGCGGCGCCCGCCGTGGCCAAGCCGCTGCCCGCCGTCGCGCCGCCGGTTGCGCCTTCCCTGGGCGACCGGCCCGAGCAGCGCGTGCCGATGAGCCGCCTGCGTGCGCGCGTGGCCGAGCGCCTGCTGCAGTCGCAGGCGACCAACGCCATCCTCACCACCTTCAACGAGGTCAACATGGCCCCGGTGATGGAGATGCGCAAGAAGTTCCAGGAGCGCTTCGAGAAGGAACACGGCGTCAAGCTCGGGTTCATGAGCTTTTTCGTCAAGGCGGCCGTGGCGGCGCTGAAGAAGTACCCGGTGCTCAATGCCAGCGTGGACGGCAACGACATCGTCTACCACGGCTACTTCGACATCGGCATCGCCGTGGGGTCCCCGCGCGGCCTGGTGGTGCCGATCCTGCGCAACGTCGACCAGATGAGCTTTGCCGACATCGAGAAGAAGATCGCCGAGTTCGGCCAGAAGGCCAAGGACGGCAAGCTCTCGATCGAGGAGCTGTCGGGCGGAACCTTCTCGATCAGCAATGGCGGAGTGTTCGGCTCGATGCTGTCCACCCCCATCATCAACCCGCCGCAGTCGGCCATCCTCGGCGTGCATGCCACCAAGGACCGCGCGGTGGTGGAGAACGGCCAGGTCGTCGTGCGCCCCATCAATTACCTGGCGATGAGCTACGACCACCGCATCATCGACGGCCGCGAGGCGGTGCTCGGCCTGGTGACGATGAAGGAGGCGCTGGAGGACCCGGCGCGCCTGCTGTTCGACATCTGAGGCGCGCACCATGAGCACATCATTCGACGTCGTCGTCATCGGCGGCGGCCCGGGCGGCTACATCGCCGCCATCCGCGCCGCGCAGCTGGGCTTCAACACGGCCTGCATCGATGCCTGGACCAACGACAAGGGCGGCCCGGCGCCGGGCGGCACCTGCACCAACGTCGGCTGCATCCCGAGCAAGGCGCTGCTGCAGTCGAGCGAACACTTCGAGCATGCCGGCAAGCACTTCGCCGAGCACGGCATCGGCCTGAAGGACCTGCGCATCGACGTCGCGAAGATGCTCAAGCGCAAGGACGGCGTCGTCAGGCAGAACAACGACGGCATCCTCTACCTGTTCAAGAAGAACAAGGTCAGCTTCTTCCACGGCCGAGGTTCGTTCGTCAGGGCCACGGACGCCGGCTACGAGGTGGCCGTCGGCGGCCAGACGCTGGTCGGTCGCCACGTGATCGTCGCCACCGGTTCGAGCGCGCGCGCGCTGCCCGGCGCGCCTTTCGACGAGCAGCGCATCCTCAGCAACGACGGCGCGTTGCGCATCCCTGAAGTGCCCAAGACGCTGGGCCTGATCGGCTCGGGTGTCATCGGCCTGGAGATGGGCTCGGTGTGGCGCCGCCTCGGCGCCGAGGTGACGATCCTCGAGGCGTTGCCCGCCTTCCTCGGCGCGGCCGACGAGCAGATCGCCAAGGAGGCGCACAAGGCCTTCACGAAGCAGGGCCTGAAGATCGAACTCGGCGTCAAGGTCGGGGAGGTCACATCCGGTGCCGACGGCGTGAGCGTGGCCTATACGACGGCCAAGGGCGAGGCGGCCACGCTGCAGGTGGAGCGCCTGATCGTCTCGATCGGCCGCGTGCCCCACACCGAGGGCCTGAACGCGGCCGCCGTGGGCCTGCAGCTCGACGCGCGCGGCGCCATCGTCGTCGACGCCGAGTGCCGCACCAGCCTGCCCAATGTCTGGGCGGTGGGCGACGTGGTGCGCGGCCCGATGCTCGCGCACAAGGCCGAGGAGGAGGGCGTGGCGGTGGCCGAACGCATCGCCGGCCAGCATGGCCACGTCAACTTCGACACCATCCCCTGGGTCATCTACACCAGCCCGGAGATCGCCTGGGTGGGCAAGACGGAGCAGCAGCTCAAGGCCGAGGGCCGCGCCTACAGGGCGGGCAGCTTCCCCTTCATGGCCAATGGACGCGCGCGCGCGCTGGGCGACACCACCGGCATGGTCAAGATGCTGGCGGACGCGGCCACCGACGAGATCCTGGGCGTGCACATCGTCGGCCCCTATGCTTCGGAACTGATCGCCGAGGCGGTGGTGGCGATGGAGTTCAAGGCCAGCAGCGAGGACATCGCGCGCATCTGCCATGCGCACCCGTCGCTGTCGGAGGCGACCAAGGAAGCCGCCCTGGCGGTGGACAAGCGCACCCTCAACTTCTGAGCCTGCGGCGTCCGTGGGAGTCCGCGCCCTCTACGAAGCCACGCTGAAGGAGCGTGGCTACGCGAGCGACGCGGCTCAGCAGTCGGCGATCGCGGCGCTGGAACGCTGCGAGAACGAGTGGATCGCCTACAAGGCGCGGCGGCGCACCGCGGTGCACAAGCTGCTCGTGCGTCCGCCGATCCCGCGCGGCGTGTACATGTGGGGTGGCGTGGGCCGGGGCAAGAGCTTCCTGATGGACTGCTTCTTCCAGTCCGTCCCGCTGACGCGCAAGACGCGCCTGCACTTCCACGAGTTCATGCGCGAGGTGCACCGGGAGCTGCAGGAGCTCAAGGGCACCGCCAATCCGCTCGACGAGCTGGCGCGTCGCATGGCCCGGCGCTTCCGGCTGATCTGCTTCGATGAGTTCCATGTCGCCGACGTCACCGATGCGATGATCCTGCACCGCCTGCTGGCGGCGCTGTTCGCCAATCGCGTGTCGATCGTCACGACCTCGAACTTCCACCCGGACGGCCTCTATCCCAACGGGCTTCACCGCGACCGCATCCTGCCGGCCATCGAGCTGCTCAAGGAGCGGCTCGAGGTGATCAACGTCGACGCGGGCCACGATTACCGGCGCCGGGCACTCGAGCAGGTGAAGATCTATCACTGCCCCCTGGGCGATGCAGCCGATGCGGCACTCGCCGAAGCGTTCGGTCAGCTCGCGGAAGCGCGGGAAGAGGATCCGGTGCTTCACATCGAACAGCGCGAGATCACGGCGCGACGCAAGGCGGGTGGTGTCGTGTGGTTCGACTTCAAGTGGCTGTGCGGTGGCCCGCGCTCGCAGAACGACTACCTCGAGATCGCCACGCGTTTCCACACCTTGATCCTGTCCAACGTGCCCCAGATGGCCCCGCGCATGGCCAGCGAGGCGCGGCGCTTCACCTGGCTGGTCGACGTGCTCTACGACCGCCGCGTCAAGCTCATCATGAGTGCGGAGGTGCCTGCGGAGGCGCTCTATCTCGCAGGTCCGCTGGCGCACGAGTTCCCGCGCACGGTGTCGCGGCTGAACGAGATGCAGTCGTCGGAATATCTCCAGCTCGAGCGGCGCGATGTGGACACCACGCTCACGTGAGGCGTGGCTGGGCGCCTGCCTCGCCCTGCTCGGACTCGCGCTGTCGGGTCATGCCGCCGACGGGGATGCGTCGCGCCGGCAACTGCAACGCGAGCGTGCCGAGGTGGAGTCGCAGTCGCGTGCGGCGGAGGCGGCATGCCGGGGCCAGTTCGCCGTGACGACGTGCGTCGAGCGCGTGAAGCGCGAGCGGCTCGACAGGCTGGACGCCATCGAGCGCCGCATCGCGGCACTCGACGAAGGCGATCGCGCGCAGCGAGCGCGCCAGCGGGAAGCAGCGCGGTTGCAGCGCGAGGCTGCGGCGAGCGCAATCCCAGCGGCGCCAGCGCCAGGCGTGGAGCGTGCGGCCCCGGTGCCGGCGGCGAAACCGGGCCCGGGCCGTGATCCGGACAGCGTGCTGGCGGCAAAGCGCGCCGCCGCGTCGGGCTCGGATGCGACGGCCGCGCGGCGCGCGCTGGCTGCGCAGCGGCGCGCTGAACAGGCGCAGGCCCATCGAGCGGCCGTGGAGGAACGCGTGCGCCAGAATGCGCTGCGGCGCTCACCGGGCAAGGCGCTGCCGTTGCCGGATGCGGCCTCCGGCGCGCGCTGACGCGCGACGCTCAAGGTGCTGCGGCAGACGGCTAGTCGTCGAGCGGCTCGACCCTGACCAGGGCCAGCGACAGGTTGTCGCCACCGCCGCGTGCACGCTGCCGCGCCTTGGACACCAGCATCTCGCTGGCCTCGCGCGGGGGCAGTGCATTGACGATGGCGCCGAGTTCCTTGGGCGTGAAGTAGTGCCAGAGACCGTCAGAGCAGGCGAGCACCGTGTCGCCGACCTCGAGTTCCCCAAGGCTGCGCACCGAGACCGGCGGATCCTGGTGGGTGCCCAGGCAACCGGTCAGCAGGTTCGACTGCGGGTGCGCATTGGCCTCTTCCTCCGTGATCTGGCCCTCGTCGACCAGGCGCTGCACGAACGAGTGGTCCACGGTCCGGCTGACCAGGTCCGCGCGCCGGAAGTGATAGACACGCGAATCGCCCGCATGGACGACGTCGCACTGCCGGTTGGGACCGATCACGAAGGCAGCCACCGTGCTGTGAGGCTCTTCCTCGGCCGTGATGGCCGTGAGCTTGATCATCAGGTGCGACTCGAGCACCAGCTGCCTGAGCAGTTCCGCGGGCTCGTCGCGCAGCGGCAGGAAACGCTCGTAGAGCTGGCGCGCCACCATGATCACCTGATCGGCCGCCTTGCGTCCGCCGCTCTTGCCGCCCATGCCGTCGGCCAGCACGCCCAGCACGCAGCCGGGCACGCGCGCGTGAGCGAGCAGTTCCACCTGGTCCTGCTGGTACTGGCGGTCGCCGCGGTGCATGCCGGTGGCAGCGCTCAGGCGATACGCAGGGGCGTTGGCGGGCATGCGCGCAATATACGGCAAGGCCTGGTCGGGGAGCGCGGATCGGCGCCTGCAGCGTGAACTCCTGCCGTCGGCATAAACTCGACCCGTCGCGATGGAAACCAACCTGCATTCACCGCAACGTCGCCTGATCGAGTTGCGCATGGAACACGCGGATCTCGACAGCCTGATCGACCGCCTTGCCGAGCAGACGCCCCTGGACGACCTGGCGCTACGCCGACTGAAGAAGCGGCGGCTCCTGCTGCGTGACCAGATCGCTCAGCTCGAAGGGCTCGTCGATCCGCCCGAACCCGCCTGATGACCTTTTCGGCCAGCCATGCCGAGGACGGGCTGTCGGACGCCGTCGCGCGTGCATTCGCCGGCGACGGACCTCTGGCCGTTGCCGACCCCCACTACGTGCAACGGGAGGTGCAGCAGCGCTTCGCCGGCGCCGTGGCCGATGCTGTCGCCTCGCGCGGCGCCTTGGTCGCCGAGGCCGGAACGGGCGTGGGCAAGACCTTCGCGTACCTGGTGCCGGTGCTGCTGGCGGGCCGCCGCGCCCTGGTGTCGACGGCCACCAAGAGCCTGCAGGATCAGCTCTTCCTGCGCGACCTGCCGCGCCTGGTGGACGCGCTCGGCGTGCCGGTGCGCGTGGCATTGCTCAAGGGGCGCGCGAGCTACCTGTGCCTGCACCGGCTCGACCTGGCGCGCGACGGTGGCACGCCGGCCCAGCCCGTGCTGCTGCCCGACCGCTTTGCCGTGCGCGCCCTGGAACGCGTGCGCGCCTGGGCCCCGACGACGCGCAGCGGTGACCTGGCCGAGCTCGAGGGGCTCGACGAACGATCACCCGTACTGCCGCTGGTCACCTCGACGCGCGACAACTGCCTCGGCACGGAGTGCCCGCGCTTCGCGGACTGCCACGTGGTGCGCGCGCGGCGGGACGCCATGGCGGCCGACGTCGTGGTGGTCAACCACCATCTCTTCTTCGCCGATCTCGCTTTGCGGGACACCGGCGTGGCCGAGCTGCTGCCCAGCGTGGACGTGGCGGTGTTCGACGAGGCGCATCAGCTCGTCGAGGCCGGTGTGCAGTTCCTCGGGCGCAGTGTCGGCACGGCCCAGGCCATCGACTTCGGCCGCGACCTCGTGGCCACCGGGCTGCAGCAGGCGCGTGGCCTGGCCGATTGGTCCGCTCTGGCGGGTGCGATCGAGCGCGCGGCGCGCGATCTGCGGCTGGCCGCGGGTGGCGCCTTGCGCGAGGTGCGGGTGGCGCTCAAGCTGCGTTGGCAGGAGCGTGCCGAGCACGCCGATTTCCGCGCCTCGCTGCAGGCACTCGCGGGCGCGGCCGATGCGGCTGCCACAGCCCTGGGCACGGTGATGGACGTCGGTCCGGACGTCCACAAGCTGCACGAGCGGGCGCGCGCGATCGGCGCTCAGTCGCGGGCTTTCCTGGCCGAGGCGGCGCCCGGCCTGGTGCGCTGGATCGATCTCGGCAGCCATCATGTGCGCCTGGTGGAGTCGCCGCTCGACATCCGCGAGATGCTGACCGAGCAGCGCGCGCGTGCGCCCAAGGCCTGGATCTTCACGTCCGCCACGCTGGGCGCCGACGACGGCCTGAGCTGGTTCACGCGCGCCACTGCGCTGGAGGATGCGCAGGTGCTTCGGCTGGGCAGCCCGTTCGACTATGCGGCCCATGCGCGCCTGTACGTCACGGCCGAGTTCCCGAAGCCCAACGAGCCGGCGCATCCGCTGGCGGTGGCGCGTCTGGCGGCCCGCTGCGCGGCCACGCTCGGAGGGCGCAGCTTCGTGCTGACCACGACCTTGCGCGCGCTGCCGGTGGTGGCCCAGGCGCTGCGCGACGGCCTGGACGCCGCAGGAGCTGCGCACGTCGAGGTGCTGGTGCAGGGCAGTGCACCCAAACGCGCCTTGATGCAGCGCTTCCTCGACCGGCCGGCCTCGGTGCTGGTGGGCTCGCAGAGTTTCTGGGAAGGGATCGACGTTCCGGGCGACGCGCTGCAGTGCGTGGTGATCGACAAGCTGCCGTTCCCGCCCCCCAACGATCCCATCGTCGAGGCGCGCGTCAAGCGACTGGAGGCCGAAGGGCGCAGCGCGTTCGACGAGTGTTTCGTCGCCGAGGCGGCCGTGTCCCTCAAGCAAGGCGCCGGGCGCCTGGTGCGCAGCGAGTCCGATCGCGGTCTGCTCGTGATCTGCGACCCCAGGCTCGCGCGCATGCCTTATGGTCGGCGACTGATCGCGGCGTTGCCGCCGATGACGCGCGTCGATCGGCTGGAGGATGCGCTGGCGTGGTTGTCCGAGCTCGCGGCGTCGCATTGACGCCAGGGCCTCAGGTCACCAGAACTTCCACCACCGGCGTTCGCGCTCTCGCGGTCCGCCGGCAAGGAACGGCGAGTTGGGAAAGTTGGTCTTCAACACCCGCTCGGCGTCGTCGCGCAGTTGCGTGAGGCCGAGCTGCTCGTAGCTGGCCATCAGAAGATACAAAGCCTCCTCGCCCGCGGGTGCCTGCTGGAATTCGGTGAGGGCCTGCTGGGCGCGATTGGCCGCCGCGACGTAGGCCCCGCGCCGGAAGTAGTAGCGCGCGACGTGCACCTCGTAGGCCGCCAGCGCATTGGCGATGTAGTCCATGCGCACGCGGGCGTCGCCGGCATAGCGCGACTGCGGGAATTGATCGGCCAGCTGCTTGAACGACTGGTAGGCCTCGCGCGAGGCCTGCTGGTCGCGTTCGGACAGGTCCTGCTGGGCGAGTGAGGAAAGCACGCCGAGGTTGTCGTTGAAATTGACCACGCCGCGCAGGTACAGGGCGTAGTCGAATGCCGGACTCGAGGGATTGAGGCGGATGAAGCGGTCGAGCGTCGCGAGCGCGCTCGCGCGGTCGCCGCTGCGGTACTGCGCATACGCCAGGTCGAGCGCCGCCTGCTGCGCCAGCAGGGTGCCCGCCGCACGGCCCTCCACGCGTTCGAGCGTCTTGATGGCGCGCTCGTAGCTTCCGCTCGCGAGATCGTCCTTGGCGTCTGCGTACAATTTTTCGACCGCCGCCGTCGAGTTCGGGTCTTCCTTCGGCGGCGAGCTGCAGCCCGCTGTGCCGAGAATGGCAGCCGCCAGAACGGGCAGCACAAGGATTCGGATCATGGTTTGCGGCGCGCCATGCAAGGCGCTGCGTTCCCGGGGACTGATTATCGAGCCTGATTATAGGAACGCCCCTGCGCTGGCCCGCGCCGGCAGTGAGGACGAGGATCTGGAGGCGGCCGTCGAAGTACGCCGCTTCACCGTCGGCGCGAGCGCTCACGCGCAGCGCCTGGACAAGGTGCTGGTCGCGTACGCGAGCGAGTTTTCGCGCAGCCACCTTCAGCATCTCATCGAGCGCGGTCACGTGTCGGTCGACGGCATGCTGGCCAGGACGTCGTCGCGCCGCCTGCGCGCCGGGCAGGCGGTGGCGGTCGAACTCGTGCCCACCGACGAGAGCCGCGCCTTCGTGCCCGAGCCGATGGCGCTGACCGTGGTGTACGAGGACGATGCGCTGCTGGTGATCGACAAGCCTGCCGGGCTCGTGGTGCACCCCGCGCCCGGCCATTGGCGCGGTACCCTGCTCAATGGCTTGCTGGCCCACCACCCCGGCGCAATGGCCTTGCCGCGGGCGGGCATCGTGCACCGGCTCGACAAGGACACGTCCGGGCTGATGGTGGTGGCCAAGACCTTGACGGCGATGACGGCGCTTGTGCGAGCCATTGCGGCACGCACCGTTTCGCGCGAGTACCGCGCGCTCGTGCACGGCCGGGTCGCGATGCAGGCGTTCTCGATCGATGCGCCGATCGGCCGCGACCCGCAGTCGCGCGTGCGCATGGCGGTCGTCGCCTCGGGACGCCCGGCGCGCACCGACGTGCAGGCCCAGGCCTGCGGCGGCGGCGTCAGCGCGCTGTGGTGTCGCCTGCACACCGGGCGCACGCACCAGATCAGGGTCCACCTGGCGTCGCGCGGGCATCCCCTGGTGGCCGATGCCCTGTATGGCGGACCGCATGCGCTCGGCCTTCAGCGGCAGGCGCTTCACGCGGCGCGCCTTGCATTTGCGCACCCGGGCGACGCTCGGCTGCTGGCGTTCGAGTCGCCGCTGCCGTCGGACCTGCAATTGGCATGGGACAGGGTCTGCGCATGAAGCCGCGGATTGCCGGCCGGAGGTGCGGCGCTACAATGCCCTCCATCCCGCGCCGGCCCCGGAGTGCAGTTGTCGCCAGAGGCCGCCGGCATCGATTCCGGAGCCCTCGCTCTCATCTGCGCCAAGCCTGGCGCGAGACGGCTCCAGAGCATTTTCCGACCCGATTCCGTGAACGCAGCCAGCCCTTGCTGGCGCTCATCGATCACTGCCCATGAACACTTCGGAGGCCAAGCGTGTCCTCGAGACGGCGCTGATCTGCGCCCAGCAGCCGCTGCCGCTGACGGCGTTGCGCGCGCTGTTCGACCATGAGGTGGGCGCCGATACGCTCAAGTCGCTGCTCGACGAGCTGGCGCGCGATTGGTCGGGGCGCGGTGTCGAACTCGTGCCCCTGGCGACGGGCTGGCGCTTCCAGAGCCGGCCGGAAATGCGCGAGTTTCTCGATCGCTTGAACCCGGAGAAGCCCCCGAAGTACTCGCGCGCTGTGCTCGAGACGCTGGCCATCATCGCCTACCGCCAGCCGGTGACGCGCGGGGACATCGAGGACATCCGCGGGGTCGCGGTGGGTACTCAGATCGTCAAGCAACTCGAGGATCGCGGCTGGATCGAGGCCATCGGTCACCGGGAAGCGCCTGGGCGCCCGGCGCTGTACGCGACCACGCGCCAGTTCCTCGACGACCTCGGCCTGGCCAGTCTCGACCAGTTGCCGGCGCTCGACGCGCCGGGCGGCGAGGAGCCGACGCTCGGCGCGCTGCTGCCGGGCCAGCCGGGACTGATCGAGGTGGACAGTTCCGGCCAGGTGTCGCTTGCCCTCGACGAGGCCGACGCCGGTCCGCCCGCCGGTGCCATGGTCGATGCGGACACGGACGTCGTGCCGCTGTCCGAGGCAGCGCCTGCGGCAACCGAGCCGAAAGACAGCCCCGCGGGTTCCCCTGCGGCCACACGCCCCGACGACCCCCGACCACCCGCCCCATGAACGACGCTCCGGACAAAGACACGCCGATGCCGCCTGCCGAGGACGCGGCAGCCGCCAAGCCCCGCCGGCGTCGCGCGCCGCGCGCCGCAGACGCTGCGGTCGTGCCCCAGGCCGAGGGAGCAGGCGATGCCCCGGCCGTGGCCGAGCCGGGCCCTGACGCGCCGGCCATGGGCGGCGAGCCCGGTGTGCCGGCTACGGCCGGCGACGAAGGCGCCGATGGCGCTGCGCGCGCGCGGCGCAAGCGTCGCCGAGGTCGGAAAGGCAAGTCGGGTCGTACGGGCCAGGACGCGGCGATCACGCCGACCGCCACGGCAGAAACTGCCAATGGCGAGCGCCCGCCCATGCCGGACGCGGGTGCCGTCTTCAACAGTGTGACGGCGGGTGAGTTCGACCACGAGACGGAGTCTGCCGAGGTGGCCGTCGCCGCGCCCGACGTGGCGGCCGAGGAAGCCGCGCCCGAGGCTGGCGCCGGGGTGGCCGGCGACGAAGATCCGGGGCGCCGCGTCCTCAGTCCCGATGCCGAAGCGCCGAAGCTGCAGAAGGTGCTGGCCCAGTCGGGCCTGGGTTCGCGCCGTGACCTCGAGCAGATGATTGCCGACGGCCGTGTCAGCGTCAACGGCGAACCGGCCCATGTGGGACAGCGCGTGACGTGGGGCGACCGGGTGGCCATCGACGGCAAGCCGGTCCGCGTGCGCATCGCTCCGCTGCCCACGCGGGTGATCGCGTACCACAAGCCGGTCGGCGAGGTCGTCACGCTCGACGACCCGGAAGGGCGCCCGACGGTGTTCCGCCGCCTGCCGCGCCTGGTGCATGGCAAGTGGCAATCGGTGGGGCGTCTGGACATCAACACGGAAGGCTTGCTGCTGTTCACGACCTCCGGTGAACTCGCCAACCGCCTGATGCACCCGCGCTTCGGCATCGAGCGCGAGTACGCGGTGCGCGTGCTGGGACAGTTGTCCGAGGAGGCCAAGACGCGCCTTCTGGCCGGCATCGCGATCGACGGCCAGCCTTGTGCGTTCCAGCGCATCGAGGACGGGGGCGGCGAGGGGGTCAACCACTGGTATCGCGTCGTCATCAACGAGGGGCGCAATCGCGAGGTCCGCAAGCTGTTCGACGCCGTCGGCCTGGCCGTGAGCCGCCTGATCCGCATCCGCTACGGTTCCGTGGTGCTGCCGCGGGGCCTCAAGCGCGGCGTCGCGGTCGATCTGGGGCCCGACGACGTGGCCCTGTTGCGTCAGCTCACGGGGCTGGGGCCGGGCCGCGCTGCCCGCAACAAGCGCGGCCGTGGACGGCCCGGCGAGGGCGAGGACAAGCCCGTCGTCGCGCGCGAGCCCAGGCCGGAGCGCGCGCCTCGCACGGAACGCCCGCCGCGCCCCCAGAAGGCGCGGCGCGGCAAGGCGTCGCTGCACGAGGGTTTCGGCGACGCCGCCCTGCGTGCGGCCGAGGACCTGGCCATGGGCGATTTCGAGGCGCCGCCCGAGACGCCCGATTTCAGCAACATTCCCAATCCGCTGCAGCAGACCTTCGATCGCCGCGCAATGCGCGACGCCCGGCGGCCGGTGCGCGACGCGGACGAGGACGGGCCGATTCCGAACCCGCTGCAGCAGACCTACGACCAGCGCGCGCTCAAGGCGGCGCGTCAGCAGCCGGCACGCGACCCCGACGAGGAAGGGCCGATTCCCAACCCGCTGCAGCAGACGTACGACAAGCGGTTCGCCGCGGGCCCCGGGCGTGGCGGCGGCAAGAAGGGCGGGGCACGCACGCGCGGCAAGGGCACCGGCGGACCGGCGCAGCCCGACCCGATGCGCACGGCGGTGGGCTACATCGGCGCCGACGCGCTGCTGGGCAAGAAGGGCGGTCGCGGCGGCGGTCGGGGTGGCCGCGGACGCCGCGGCGGGGGCTCCGGCACGGGGCGCTGACGAGCTCAGACGCTACAATCCAAGGCTTTGCCAAGTACTTGATTTTCTGGAGAGTTTTTCATCATGGCGATCGAACGCACGCTGTCCATCATCAAACCCGACGCGGTGGCCAAGAATGTCATCGGGCAGATCTTCGCGCGCTTCGAAGCCGCCGGCCTGAAGATCGTGGCCGCCAAGATGGCGCACCTGTCGCGCGGCGAGGCGGAGGCCTTCTACGCGGTTCACAAGGCGCGCCCCTTCTTCAACGACCTGGTCGGCTTCATGATCTCGGGTCCGGTCATGATCCAGGTGCTCGAGGGCGAGAGCGCGATCGCCAAGAACCGCGAGCTGATGGGCGCCACCGACCCGAAGAAGGCCGAGAAGGGGACCATCCGCGCCGACTTTGCGCAGAGCATCGACGCCAATGCGGTGCACGGCTCGGATGCGCCCGAGACGGCTGCCGTCGAGGTGGCCTTCTTCTTCCCGGGCATGGCGATCTACTCGCGCTGATCCGCGCGTGGCCGCGAACCTGCTCGACTTCGACCTCGAGGGTCTCGCGGCCTATTGCGCCAGCCTGGGCGAGAAGCGCTACCGTGCCGTCCAGCTGTTCCGCTGGATCCACCAGAAGGGAGCGAGCGATTTTGCGCAGATGAGCGATCTGGCCCGGTCGCTGCGCGAGAAGCTGGCGGCTTCGGCCACGCTCGGCGCCTTGCCGGTGGCCTCGGAGCACGTGTCTGCCGACGGTACGGTCAAGTGGCTGTTCGACGTCGGTGGTGGCAACGCAATCGAAACGGTCTTCATCCCCGAGGACGACCGCGGCACGCTGTGCATTTCGTCGCAGGCGGGCTGCGCGGTGGGTTGCCGTTTCTGCTCCACGGGGCACCAGGGCTTCAGCCGCAACCTCACCACCGGCGAGATCCTGGCGCAGCTCTGGCATGCCGAACACGCGTTGCGCGCGCGGCTTGCGCTGCCGGCTGGCGAGCGCGCCATCACCAATGTCGTGATGATGGGCATGGGCGAGCCGCTGCAGAACTACGCAGCCGTCGTCCCGGCCTTGCGCGTCATGCTCGACGACCACGGCTACGGGCTGTCGCGCCGTCGCGTGACCGTGAGCACGTCGGGTGTGGTGCCGATGATCGATCGACTGCGCGACGAGTGCCCGGTGGCTCTGGCGGTGTCGCTGCACGCGCCGGACGACGCGTTGCGCGACCAGCTCGTGCCGCTCAACCGCAAGTACCCGCTGCGGGAGCTCCTGGACGCCTGCCGTCGTTACCTGGTGTCAGCGCCGCGTGACTTCATCACCTTCGAGTACTGCATGCTCGACGGGGTCAACGATGCACCGTCGCAGGCGGATGCCCTCGTGGCGCTCGTGCGCGAGGCCCGCGTGCCGTGCAAGTTCAACCTGATCCCGTTCAACCCGTTCCCGCAGTCCGGGCTGCGTCGCTCGCCGCGCGAGCGCGTGCTGGCGTTCGCCCAGCGGCTGCAGGACGCCGGCATCGTCACCACGGTGCGCAAGACGCGCGGCGACGACATCGACGCTGCATGCGGCCAGCTCGCCGGCGAGGTGCAGGACCGCACCCGGGCCCACGAGCGCTTGCGGCGTGCGCCGGTCGTCGTCGTGCATCCTGCCTCCTGAGGTCGACACCATGCGTCGCATCGCGCTCGTGTTCTCGTTCATCGCGTTCGCAACCGGTTGTGCCCAGAACGCGCCCGCGCCTGCGCCCGACCGCGCTGAAATCCGCACGGCGTCCGACCTGACCGACGCCGACCGCCGTGCCGCGCCGCGCCTGGAACTGGCGGCGCTGTATTTCTCGAGCGGCCAGTACGAGACAGCGCTCGACGAGATCAAGCTCGCCTTGGCTGCACGGCCCGACCTCGCGCCCGCATTCAATCTGCGTGGCCTGATCTATTCCGCGATGGGCGAGGAGCGCCTGGCCGACGAGAGCTTTCAGCGTGCGCTGCAGATCAATCCACGCGATGCGGATGCCATGCACAACCGTGGCTGGTTCCAGTGTCAGCTGCGCCGCTACGACGACGCCGACCGGCTCTTCGAGCAGGCGCTGGCCCAACCGTCGTACCGCGAGCCCGCGCGCACCCTGCTTGCGCAGGGCGTGTGCCAGGCCCGTGCGGGGCGCCTGGAGACGGCCGAGCAGAAGCTGTCCCGGGCCTTCGAACTGGACGCGGCCAACCCCACGGTGGCACTGAATCTCGCCGAAGTACTTTATCGCCGGCGCGAGTACGAGCGAGCCCGCTTCTACGTGCGCCGCGTCAACCAGAGCGAGGAGCTGAGCAGCGTGGCGTCGCTCTGGCTGGCGCTGCGCATCGAGCACCGGCTGGACAACCGCACCGGGGTCGAAGCCCTGGGGCGGCAGTTGCGCAACCGTTTTCCGCAGGCGCCGGAGACTCGTTCATTCGAGCGGGGGCAGTTCGATGACTGAGACCACGCAGTCCGATACGCCCGCCGCACCGGCCAGCGCGGGAGCGCGCCTGCGCGCGGCGCGCGAGCGGCGCGGCCTGCACATCGCTGCGCTCGCCGCGTCGATGAAGGTGCCGCAACGCAAGCTCGAGGCGCTCGAGGGCGACCGCTACGACGAGTTGCCGGATGTCACCTTCACGCGCGCCCTGGCGCAGTCGGTGTGCCGTGCGCTGAAGATCGATGCCCAGCCGATCCTCGATCTCCTTCCTGGCGCGCCGGATCCGGCGCGCCTGGCGCAGGTGGGCGCCGGACTGAACACGCCGTTCCGCGAGCGACCTGGGCGCGACGAGCCTGGGGATTGGGGCTGGGTGCGCAAGCCCTTGTTCTGGGTCACGCTGCTCGTGCTGGGTGCGGCCATCGTGCTGGCGAGCCTGCCGCAGCGCTGGCTGTCCGCCGGATCGTCGGACGCGGGCCCGGCGGCACCGGCCGCCAGCTCAGCGACGCCCGCGTCGTCCCCTTCGACCGGTTCCGGTGCGGTGCCGGCGCTGCAGGATGCCGCGGCAAGCGCGGCAGTGGCGGTGCCGGTCGCGGCGGCCGCCTCGGTGGTCGACGCCGCGGGCCAGCCCCTGCTGAGTGCGCGTGCGAGTGCGCCCTCGTGGATCGAAGTGCAGGATGCACGCGGCCAGTTGCTGCTGTCTCGGCACGTCATGGCTGGGGAGACCGTGCGCCTCGAGGGCGTGCCGCCGCTGCGCATCGTCGTGGGCAACGCGTCGAGCACGCAGCTCGAGTACCGCGGCCAGGGCGTCGATTTGACGCCGCACGCGCGTGACAACGTCGCCCGGCTGCAACTGGATTGAGGTCGATCGTGGGTGACGACACGCAGCAGTTCGGATCGCTGGCGCTTGCGAGGCCTGCGCCGCGCCGCTCGCGGCAGGCGCGCGTGGCCTGGGGCGCAAAGGTGCTCACCCTCGGCGGCGACGCGCCGGTGCGCGTGCAGTCGATGACCAACACCGACACGGTCGATGCCGTGGCCACCGCGATCCAGGTCAAGGAGCTGGCGCAGGCCGGCAGCGAGCTGGTGCGCATCACGGTCAACACCCCCGAAGCCGCCCAGGCCGTGCCCTACATCCGGGAGCAGCTCGACCGCATGGGCATCGGCGTGCCGCTGGTGGGTGACTTCCACTACAACGGTCACCGCTTGCTGGCCGAGTACCCGGCCATGGCCGAGGCGCTGTCGAAGTACCGCATCAACCCGGGCAACGTCGGCAAGGGCGACAAGAAGGACCGCCAGTTCGCGATGATGATCGAGGCGGCGATGAAGTTCGACAAGGTCGTGCGCATCGGCGTCAATTGGGGCAGCCTCGACCAGGAACTGCTGGCCGCGCTGATGGACGCCAATGCGCGCCGCCCGCAGCCCTGGGACGCCAAGCAGGTGATGGTGCAGGCCCTGGTGACCTCGGCGCTGGACTCGGCGGCGTACGCGCGCGAGCTCGGCTTCAATCCGGACAACATCGTCATCTCCTGCAAGGTCAGTGGCGTGCAGGACCTGATCACCGTGTACCGGGCGCTGGCCGCGCGATGCGACTACGCCTTGCACCTCGGGCTGACCGAGGCCGGCATGGGCACCAAGGGCACGGTGGCGTCCGCATCGGCGCTCGCCATCCTGCTGCAGGAGGGCATCGGCGACACCATCCGCGTCAGCCTGACGCCGCAGCCCGGCGAGTCGCGCACGCAGGAGGTCGCGGTGGCGCTGGAGGTGCTGCAGTCGCTCGGGCTGCGCACCTTCAACCCCAGCGTCACCGCCTGCCCGGGCTGCGGCCGCACCACGAGCACGACCTTCCAGGAACTGGCCAAACAGATCGACGACTTCCTGCGCGCCCAGATGCCGGTGTGGAAGGCGCGCTATCCGGGCGTCGAGAACCTGAAGGTGGCCGTGATGGGCTGCATCGTCAACGGCCCCGGGGAAAGCAAGCACGCCGACATCGGCATCAGCCTGCCAGGCACCGGCGAGGCGCCTGCCGCCCCCGTGTTCATCGATGGGCAGAAGGCCGTGACACTGCGCGGGGAAGGCATCGCGCAGGACTTCCACCGCATCGTCGAGGACTACATCGAGAAGCGCTTCGGCCAGCCGGCCGCCGCGCCTCAATGAACGTGCGCCCGGTCCGGCGCGCCGCATACGCACATGGCTGACAAGATCACGGCCGTCAAGGGCATGAACGACCTGCTGCCCGACGAGGCGGCGACATGGGAATGGGTCGAGGGCAGGGCACGCGACCTGCTCGCGCGCTGGGGCTACCGCAACCTGCGCACGCCGATCGTCGAGCCCACCGGCTTGTTCGTGCGTGGCCTGGGCGAGGTCACCGACATCGTCGAGAAGGAGATGTTCGCCTGGACCGATTCGATGAACGGCGACCAGCTGGCGCTGCGCCCGGAGGCGACGGCCGGCATCGTGCGCGCCATCAACGAGCACAACGCGCTTTACAACGGACCGCTGCGCATCTGGCAGATGGGGCCGATGTTCCGGCACGAGCGACCGCAGAAGGGCCGCTCGCGGCAATTCCACCAGCTCGATGTCGAGGCCCTCGGGCATCCCGGGCCCGACGTGGATGCCGAGATCGTCCTGATGCTGCGCGCCTTCTGGCAGGAGCTGGGACTCGTCGAGGGCCGCGACATCGTGCTCGAGCTCAACAGCCTGGGCCAGCCCGAGGAGCGCAAGGCCCACCGGGCGGCACTGATCGCGCACTTCGAGGCGCATGCCGACCGCCTCGACGAGGACGCGCGGCGTCGCCTGCACAGCAATCCGCTGCGCATCCTCGACACCAAGAACCCGGCGATGGCGCCGGTGGTCGACGCCGCGCCGCAGCTGCTGGACTTCCTCGGCGCCGAATCGCTGGCGCACTTCGGAGCGCTGCGCGCGATCCTCGACGCGGCGGGCCTTGCGTACAGCGTCAACCCGCGCCTCGTGCGCGGCATGGACTACTACAACCTCACCGTGTTCGAGTGGAAGAGCCCGCTCCTCGGGGCCCAGAGCACGGTGTGCGGCGGTGGCCGCTACGACCAGCTGATCGAAACGCTGGGCGGCAAACCGGCTCCCGGCATCGGATTCGGGCTCGGCATGGAGCGGCTGATGCTGATGCTCGACGCGGCGGGCAGGACCCCGCCGCCGCCGGTGCCGGCCGCCTACGCCATCGTGACGGACGCCGCGGCGCTGCCGCGCGTCCTGCCGGTGCTGGCGGACCTGCGCGCGGCCGGACTGGCCGTGGTGATGCACGCGGCCAGCCGCGACGGCCAGGGCAGCATGAAGTCGCAGTTCAAGCGTGCCGATGCCAGCGGAGCGGCCTACGCGCTCGTGTTCGGACCCGACGAGCTGGCGGCTGGCGCCGTCACGGTCAAGCCCCTGCGCGCGCCCGATGCGCCGCAGTTCACGCGCCCGATGGCCGACGTGGCCGCCTGGGCACTCGAACTGCGCGCGCCATAATCCTCGCCTTTGCAAGAGACCCATTTCATGGCGACCCCACTTGACCTGCAAGAGCAGGAACAGATCGACGAACTGAAGGCGTTCTGGAAACAGTACGGCAATCTGATCACGTGGACGCTGACGCTGGCGCTGGCCGCCTTTGCCGCGTGGAACGGCTGGAACTGGTGGCAGCGCGATCAGGCGGCCAAGGCGAGCGCGATGTACGACGAACTGGATCGCGCGGCGGCCGCCGCCGACGCCGCCCGCGTCGCGCAGGCATTCGGCGACCTGCGCGGACGCTACCCCAAGACGCTGCAGGCTGCCCAAGGCGCCCTGCTCGCGGCGAAGGTGCAGGTGGACAAGGGCAAGGTCGACGACGCGCTGGCCACGCTGGCCTGGCTGGCGGAGAACGCCGGCGAGGACGAGTACCGCGTGGTGGCACGCCTGCGCGCGGCGGGTTTGCTGTTCGACCGGCAGCAGCACGACAAGGTGCTCGAGCAGCTCGCTGCGGCCCAGGCGCTGAAGGTGGCCGAGTTCGAGCCCCTGGTGCTCGACCGGCGTGGCGACGTCCTGATCGCGCAGGGCAAGAAGAGCGAGGCCGTGGCGGCGTACCAGGCTGCCTACCAGGCGATGGACGGCAAGCTGGAGTACCGCTTCCTCATCGACGCCAAGCTCACGGCGCTGGGGGCGGCTCCGGCGGCCAGCGGCGCGAGCGCCGTCGCAAAGTGAGGGCGATGCCATGACAGCCCTCCTGCGCTGGGTGTTGCCTCTGTTCGCCACGCTGCTGGCGGGTTGCGCATCCGACAAGCCCAAGCCCACGCCGCTGGAATCCGTGACCCCGGCGATCGCCGGACGCCAGGTGTGGAGCGCGCGCGTCGAGAGCCTGTCGTTCGTCCTGATGCCCGCGGCGCGCGGCGAGGCCTTCGTGGTCGCCGGCGGCGACGGCGCGGTGATGGCATTGTCGGCCGCGGACGGGCGCGAGCTGTGGCGCGGCAATGCCGGCGCGCGGCTGGGGGCCGGCGTCGGCAGCGACGGTCGATACGCCGCAGTCGTCACGCGCGACAACGAGCTGGTGGTGATGGACCGCGGCGCGGTGCTGTGGCGCAAGTCGCTCGCCTCTCGCGTCGTGACGGCGCCGCTGGTGGCGGGCGAGCGCGTCTTCGTGATGGGCGTGGACCGCAATGTTCAGGCCTGGGACGTGTTGGACGGGCGTTACCTGTGGCAGCTGCAACGACCGGGCGAAGCGCTGACCCTCGCGCAGCCTGGCGTGCTTGTGGCGTACAAGGACACGTTGCTGGTGGGGCAGGGCCACCGCCTGGCGGCGGTCGATCCCCTGCGCGGAGCGGTGCGCAGCGAACTGGCACTGGCCAGCCCCCGGGGCACCAACGAGGTGGAGCGCGTGGCCGATCTGATCGGCCCGGCCGGCCGCATCGGCGACACGGTGTGCGCGCGGTCCTTCCAGACGGCGGTGGGCTGCGCCGACGTGCAGCGCGGCGTGCAACTGTGGACCAAGGCCACCGGCGGTACGGCGGCGGTGGGTGCGGATGGCGACCTCGTCGTCGGCGCCGACGGCAGCGACCGCATCACGGCCTGGCGCACGCTCAACGGCGACCTGGCATGGACCAGCGAACAGTTGCGCCACCGCGGGTTGTCCGGCTTCCTCGTGATCGGCCGCACCGTCGTCGTCGGCGACTACGAGGGGCAGGTGCACTTCCTGGACCGCAACGGCGGCAAGACCCTGCTGCGGCTGCCCACCGATGGTTCGGCGGTGGTCGGGGCGCCGGTGGCGCTGGGCACCACCATCCTCGTGGCGACCCGCAACGGCGGACTGTTCGCGTTCCGCCCCGAGTAGTCCGCCATGAAGCCGGTCGTCGCCCTCGTCGGCCGGCCCAATGTCGGCAAGTCGACGCTGTTCAATCGGCTCACGCGCAGCCGTGATGCGATCGTGGCCGACTTCGCCGGGCTGACGCGCGACCGCCACTACGGCGACGGCCACCTGGGCAGCCGCGAATTCATCGTCATCGATACCGGGGGATTCGAACCCGAAAAGCCCACCGGCGTGGTGGCCGAAATGGCCAGGCAGACCAAGCAGGCGGTGGCCGAGGCGGACGCGGTGGTCTTCGTCACCGACGTGCGCGCCGGCGTGTCGGGGCAGGACCACGACATCGCGCGCTACCTGCGCAGCGTCAACAAGCGCGTCTTCCTGGCCGTGAACAAGGCCGAGGGCATGAGCGAGTCACCGGCCCTGGCCGAGTTCCACGAACTCGGTATCGGCGAGCCGCACCCGGTATCCGCCGCGCACGGGCAGGGCATCCGCAGCTTGATGGATGCGGTGCTGGACGGGCTCGACGTGCCCGAGCTCGAGGAAGACGCCGGCGTCGAGGCGGCGTCCAAGCCGATCCGCCTGGCGGTCGCCGGCCGGCCGAACGTGGGCAAGAGCACGCTGATCAACACCTGGCTGGGCGAGGAACGGCTCGTCGCGTTCGACCTGCCGGGCACGACTCGCGATGCGATCCACGTGCCCTTCGAGCGCAACGGCCAGCGCTTCGACCTCATCGACACGGCCGGCCTGCGCCGCAAGGGGCGTGTGTTCGAGGCGATCGAGAAGTTCTCGGTGGTCAAGACGCTGCAGGCCATCGCCGACGCCAACGTGGTGGTGCTGCTGCTGGACGCCACCCAAGGCGTGGCCGACCAGGACGCCCACATCGCCGGGTACATCCTCGACGCCGGCCGGGCGGTCGTGGTGGCAGTGAACAAGTGGGATGCGGTGGACAGCTACCAGCGCCAGCAGCTCGAGCGGCAGATCGCCCAGCGGCTGCCCTTCCTGCGCTTTGCCCAGGTCGTGCCGATCTCGGCGCTCAAGCGCCAGGGCCTGGGGCCCTTGTGGAAAGCCATCGCCGCCGCCCATGCCTCGGCGATCGCCAAGCTGCCCACGCCGGTGCTCACGCGTCTGGTGTACGACGCGGTGCAGCACCAGCAGCCCAAACGCGCCGGCGCGTTCCGACCCAAGCTGCGTTACGCGCACCAGGGGGGGCAGAACCCACCCGTGGTGGTGGTGCACGGCAATTCACTGGAGCACGTCACCGAGGTCTACAAGCGCTACCTGGAGGGGCGGATCCGGGAGCACTTCAAGCTCGTCGGGACGCCGTTGCGGGTGGAGATGAAGACGTCGCGGAACCCTTTCGACGAAAAGGGCTCCTAGGCTGGAGGGCATGCAGGCGTCGGTGGAATCGGCCCTGTGATAACGTGCCAGGCATTCCAGCGATCAACACGGAGCAAATATCGTGAGCAACAAGGGGCAACTCCTGCAAGACCCGTTCCTGAACCTCCTGCGCAAGGAACACGTCCCGGTTTCCATCTATCTCGTCAATGGCATCAAGCTGCAGGGGCAGATCGAGTCCTTCGACCAGTACGTCGTGCTGCTGCGCAATACGGTGACCCAGATGGTCTACAAGCACGCCATCTCGACGGTGGTGCCGGGCCGGGCGGTCAACTTCCATCCGAGCGAGCCGAACGACGCGGCGTCCCCCAGCGCCTGATTGGCCGCGGCGGCCTTCTCCTTGGGTTCCACCCCTGCCCATCACCAGATCGATCTGGGCCGCGCTGTCGCCACGCGCGCGGTGCTGGTCGGGGTCGATCTGGGGCCGGGTTCGTCCTTCGATGCCACGCTGGACGAACTCGCCTTGCTCGCCGAGTCGGCGGGCGACCTGCCTGTGGTGCGCATCACGGCCCGGCGCAAGGCGCCCGATGCGGCCCTGTTCGTCGGCAGCGGCAAGGCCGACGAGATCAAGGCCGCCGTGCAGACGCACCAGGCCTCCGGCGTGATTTTCGATCAGGCCTTGTCCCCGGTGCAGCAGCGCAACCTCGAGGAGCACCTGGGGGTGCCCGTGGCCGACCGCACGGCGTTGATCCTCGACATCTTCGCTGCGCGCGCACAGAGCCACGAGGGCAAGCTGCAGGTGGAACTGGCGCGGTTGCAGTACCAGGCCACGCGACTCGTGCGGCGCTGGACCCACCTGGAACGCCAGACTGGCGGCATCGGCTTGCGCGGGGGGCCGGGCGAGACGCAGATCGAGCTTGACCGCCGCATGATCGGCGAGCGCATCAAGTCGGTGAAGGCACGCCTGGAGAAGGTCCAGCGCCAGCACCAGACCCAACGCCGAGCGCGCGAGAAGCGCGGCGCCTTCCGGGTGTCGCTGGTGGGCTACACGAATGCCGGCAAGTCGACGCTGTTCAATGCGCTCACCAAGGCGCGCAGTTTTGCCGCCGACCAGCTCTTCGCCACCCTCGATACGACGACGCGCCAGCTGTGGCTCGCCGACGCCGGGCGCTCGGTGGCGCTGTCCGACACGGTGGGTTTCATCCGCGATCTGCCGCACAAGCTGGTCGAGGCGTTCCGTGCCACGCTGCACGAGGCCGCCGACGCCGACTTGCTGCTGCACGTCGTCGATGCGTCCAGCGCGCAGGCGGCCGAGCAGATCGCCGAAGTGGAACGCGTGCTGGAGGAAATCGGCGCCGAACGCATCCCGCAGATCCTCGTCTTCAACAAGCTCGACCGGATCGAGCCCTCCCAACGCCCTCGGCAACTCGTCGATGCCCTGGAGCGCACCCCTGGCGTGCGGACATCGCGCGTCTTCGCGAGCGCGCTCGACGGTGCCGGCCTGGACGAACTGCGTGCGCTGATCGCGCGCCAGGCAGCCGGGTCGAACGCGACGGCATTGCCTACACTTGCCAACCAGGCCGCCCAAGAATCCCTGTCCGGATCCACGACCGCATGACTTCCCGTTTCCAGACCGACGCTCCCGCGCCGATGAGCCGGCGCTTGGCCGACCTGGCCGGCGCGGCGCGCGCCCTTGTGGCACGCGCATTGCCGATCTTCGCCCAGCGCGGCGACGGCCCGCCTGACCTCGACGAGCTGTGGCGCGATTTCAATCGCAAGCTTGGCGGCCTGTTCGGGCGTCGCGGTGGCGGCGGGCAACCGCCCCAGCGTGGCGGCGGAGGCGAGGGTGATTTCCAGCCCGACATGAAGAGCGCGGGCGTGGGCGTGGGGCTGATCGCCGGTGTCGCCGCCCTGGTGTGGCTGGGCAGCGGCGTCTTCATCGTCCAGGAGGGCCAGCAGGCCGTCGTCACGTCGTTCGGGCGTTTCAGCGGCACGCGCGATGCGGGCATCCAGTTCCGCTGGCCGTACCCGTTCCAGGCGCACGAGACCGTGTCCGTGACGCAATTGCGATCGGTCGAGGTGGGTCGCAACACGGTCGGGCAGGCCACCGGCCTGCGCGACTCCTCGATGCTCACGCAGGACGAGAACATCGTCGACATCCGCTTCACCGTGCAGTACCGACTGAAGGATGCGCGCGCCTACCTGTTCGAGAACCGCGCGCCCGATGAGGCCGTGGTGCAGGCCAGCGAGTCGGCGGTGCGGGAGATCGTCGGCCGCAGCAAGGTCGACCAGGTGCTCTACGAGCAGCGTGACGCCGTGGCCACCGATCTCGTCAAGTCCATCCAGGTGCAGCTCGACCGCCTCAACGCCGGCGTCATCGTCGCCAACGTCAATGTCAGCCACGTGCAGGTGCCCGAACAGGTGCAGGCGTCGTTCAACGACGCGGTGAAGGCCGGCGCAGACCGCGACCGCTTCAAGAACGAAGGCCAGGCGTATGCCGCCGACGTCATCCCCAAGGCGCAAGGTACCGCGGCGCGCCTGAAGCAGGAAGCCGAAGGCTACCGCGCGCGCGTCATTGCGCAGGCCGAGGGCGATGCGCAACGCTTCCGTTCGGTGCTGGCCGAGTACCAGAAGGCTCCTGCGGTCACGCGCGATCGCCTCTACCTGGAAACGATGCAGTCCGTCTATGCCAACGTCAGCAAGGTGATGGTCGAGTCGCGCAACGGCTCGAACCTGCTCTATCTGCCGCTGGACCGGCTGATTCAGCAGGCCGCGCCCGGCGGCGCGGCGGCACCTGCGCCCGCTGCCGCTGCGGCGCCGGTCGAACCGTCGCCCGCGCCGGCAGCCGACGCCCGCTCCCGCGAGGGTGGTCGCGCGCGCGACCGTGACGGGCGCTGAGGAGCTCTAGAACATGAACCGTATCGGACTCATCGTCGCCAGCAGCCTGCTGGCGCTCATGATCGCGGCGTCGATGCTCTTCATCGTCGACCAGCGGCAAGTTGCCGTCGTCTACGCGCTGGGCGAAATCAAGGAAGTGATCACCGAACCCGGCCTGAAGGTCAAGTTCCCGCCGCCGTTCCAGAACGTTGTGTTCCTGGACAAGCGGGTGCAGACGCTCGACAGCCCCGAGACACGCCCCATCTTCACCGCCGAGAAGAAGAGCCTGGTGATCGATTGGCTCGTCAAGTGGCGCATCGCCGAGCCACGCCAGTTCATCCGCAACAACGGCACCGACCTTCGCAACCTCGAGAATCGACTGTCGCCCGTGGTGCAGGCGGCCTTCAACGAGGAAGTGACCAAGCGAACCGTCAGCGGCGTGCTGGCAGGCGAGCGCGACAAGGTGATGAACGATGTGCGCGCGCGACTGCTCGACGAGGCCAAGGCCTTCGGCATCGAGATCGTCGACGTGCGGATCAAGCGGGTGGATTTCGTCGCCGACATCACGGACGCGGTGTATCGGCGGATGCAGTCCGAGCGCCAGCAGGTGGCCAACGAGTTGCGCAGTACCGGTGGCGCGGAGGCCGAAAAGATCCGCGCTGACGCTGACCGGCAGCGCGAGGTCATCATCGCCGAGGCGTACCGCGATGCGCAGAAGATCAAGGGCGAGGGCGATGCGAAGGCGTCGGCCATCTACGCCGACGCGTTCGGCCGTGATCCTCAGTTCGCACAGTTCTATCGCAGCCTCGAGGCCTACCGAGCGAGCTTCCGAAACAAGAACGACGTGATGGTGCTCGACCCCAGCAGCGACTTCTTCCGCGCGATGCGCGGCAGCGGTTCGGCCAACTCGTCGGCTCCACCGCGCAAGTAGGACCTTGGCGTGGCCGACGCACTGCTGGGCGCCTTCGCGCTCATGCTGATCATCGAGGGACTGCTGCCCTTTGCCAGCCCGCGACAGTGGCGCGCAGTATTCGAGCGCGCGACCCGTATGAGCGACGGTCAGATCCGCTTCATCGGCCTCTTGGGCCTCGTGGCGGGCGCGCTGCTCTTGCTGATCTGGCACTGAGTTCCCGGGGCCGATGCGCCGGAGTGCGCCGGTACAATGCCGTTTTCAACACCGGTGCATTCCTGCCCATGACGCGAGCCTGGCTGCTGCCCGAGCAGATTGCCGATGTGCTGCCGAGCCAGGCGCGTCGCGTCGAGGAGTTGCGTCGCACCCTGATCGACGCGGCGCGGCGCTACGGCTTCGAGCTGGTCATGCCGCCGCTCCTCGAGCACGCGGAATCGCTGCTCACCGGTACCGGCCATGCGCTCGACCTGAAGACCTTCAAGCTCGTCGACCAGTTGTCCGGGCGCACGCTCGGGCTGCGCGCTGACACGACGCCGCAGGTTGCACGAATCGACGCGCACCTCCTGAACCGCGAGGGTGTGACGCGACTGACCTACTGCGGGCCGGTCCTGCACGCGCGGGCGGACGGCGCGCTCGCGTCGCGCGAGTTGCTCCAGTTCGGCGCCGAGATCTACGGCCACGCGGGGCTGGAGGCGGATCTCGAAGTGATCGAACTGGCCATCGACGCGCTCGAGGCCGCTGGCGTCGGCGAGGTGCTGCTCGACCTGGGCGACGCGCGCGTGCTGCGCGCGGTGCTGTCCGGCGCTCCCGTCGACGGTGCGGTGCTGAGCGAGGTCGTCGAGGCGCTGGCGCGCAAGGATGCGGCCGCAGTCCATCGGCTGGCGCAGGCATTGCCCGCCGAATCGCGCGCAGGGCTGGACGCGTTGTTGCGCCTCTATGGGGGTGCCGACGTGATTGCCGCGGCGCGCCAGGCGCTGCCGCGCCGTGCCGCGGTGGACCGCGCGCTGGACGATCTGGCCTGGCTGGCTGAACATGTGCTGGCCGCGCATCCGCAGGTGCGCATCGCGTTCGATCTGGCCGACCTCAGCGGCTATGCGTACTACAGCGGTCCGCGTTTTGCGCTGTACGGCGGCAACGCCAATTCGGCCTTGGCCCGCGGCGGCCGCTACGACGAGGTGGGGGCGGTGTTCGGGCGCAACCGGCCGGCGGTCGGTTTCAGCCTCGACGTGAAGGCGCTTGCCTCCAGCGCTGCCGATGCGCCGGTCCATCCCGCGGTGCGGGCACCATGGCAGGAGGACGCCGACCTGCAGGCGGCGGTGCGCCGGTTGCGGGCGGAGGGGCACACCGTGGTGTGTATCCTGCCCGGGCACGAGCACGAGGCCGAAGAGTACGACTTCGACCGCGAACTCGTGGCCGTCGACGGGCAGTGGGTGCTGCGCGCCCTATGACGAGACATCAGGAGATTTGACAGCGATGGATTCTTCCACCGTGCGCGGCCGCAATGTGGTCGTGGTCGGCACGCAATGGGGCGACGAGGGCAAAGGCAAGGTCGTCGACTGGCTGACGGACCATGCGCAGGGCGTGGTGCGTTTCCAGGGTGGCCACAACGCCGGCCACACGCTCGTGATCAAGGGCATCAAGACGGCGCTGCAGCTGATCCCCAGCGGCATCATGCGCGACGGCGTGGCCTGCTATGTGGGCAACGGCGTGGTGGTCGACCCTGTGCACCTGCTGGACGAGATCGGGCGCCTCGAGAAGATCGGCGTCGAGGTGCGTTCGCGCCTCTTCGTCAGCGAGGCCTGTCCGTTGATCCTGCCCTTCCACGTCGAGGTCGACCGCGCGCGCGAGGCGCTGCGCGAGTCCAGCGGCGCCGGCAAGATCGGCACCACCGGCAAAGGCATCGGGCCGGCCTACGAGGACAAGGTGGCGCGGCGTGCATTGCGCGTGCAGGACCTCAAGCACCCTGAGCGCTTTGCCACCAAGTTGCGCGCCTTGCTCGAACTTCACAACGAAGCACTGGGCGGCCACCTGAGGGGGCAACCACTGGACTTCGATCGCGTCTATTCGGAGGCGATGGCGCGCGGCGAGCGGCTGGCGCCGTTGTTCGCGGACGTGGGTTACCGGCTGCACCGCGAGCACCTTGCCGGCGCCAACCTGCTGTTCGAGGGGGCTCAGGGCACGCTGCTGGACATCGACCACGGGACCTATCCCTACGTGACCTCGAGCAACTGCGTGGCCGGCAATGCGGCCGCGGGCGCGGGGATCGGTCCCCAGATGCTGCATTACATCCTGGGCATCACGAAGGCGTACACCACGCGCGTGGGCAGCGGACCATTTCCGACGGAACTACCGATCGACGACGCCGGTAGCGTCGGCCACCATTTGTCCAGCGTGGGGCAGGAGCGCGGCACGGTCACCGGGCGGGCCCGGCGGTGCGGATGGCTCGATGCCGCCGCGCTCAAGCGCTCGATGATCATCAACGGCGTATCGGGAATGTGCATCACCAAGCTCGACGTGCTCGACGGGCTGCCGGAGATCCGCATCGGTGTCGGCTACCGCCTGGGCGGGCAGGAGGTCGACATCCTTCCGCTGGATCCGGACGACGTCGCAGCGTGCGAGCCGGTGTACGAGACGTTGCCCGGCTGGACCGACACGACCGCCGGACTGACCAACTGGGAACAGCTGCCGCTCAATGCGAAGCGTTATCTCGAGCGGATCGAAGCCCTGACGGGCACGCCCATCGACATGGTGTCCACCGGCCCCGACCGCGTGCACACGATCCTGCTGCGCCACCCCTTCCGCCGCTGACGACGAGGAGAGTCCACCGCCATGCTGACCGACGACGGCAAGCACCTGTACGTATCCTGGGACGAGTACCACCTGCTGATCGAACGCCTCGCGCTCAAGGTGCACGCATCAGGGTGGAGCTTCGATCAGATTCTTTGCCTGGCGCGTGGCGGCATGCGTCCCGGTGACGTGCTCTCGCGCGTCTTCGACAAGCCGCTGGCGATCATGAGCACGAGCAGCTATCGCGCCGAGGGGGGCACCATCCAGGGCCGCCTGGACATGGCCAAGTACATCACCCTGCCCAAGGGCGAACTGGCGGGCCGCGTGTTGCTGGTGGACGACCTGGCCGACTCCGGTGTCACTCTCAAGGCGGTGGTCGAGCGTCTGCGCGGGATGCCGTCGATCGTGGAACTGCGCTCCGCGGTGCTGTGGGTCAAGGGTGTGTCGAGCTATACGCCGGATTACTTCGTCGAGAAGTTGCCGACCAGCCCCTGGATCCACCAGCCCTTCGAGGAGTACGACGACCTGCGTCCGGAAGGCCTTTCCAGGAAGTTCGCCGTATAAAGTGACAAGGCCGGCATCAGCCGGCCTTGTCACTTTGCAGAATCTGGTGCCCAGGAGAGGACTCGAACCTCCACGCCGTTAAGCGCTAGTACCTGAAACTAGTGCGTCTACCAATTCCGCCACCTGGGCGTCTCAGGAAACCGAAAGTTTAGCATCAAAAATTCAACCGTTCAGAACCCCATGGCCATCGGCGCCGCGCTGATGAGCGAGATCGAAGGCACCGTGCAGGGCCATCGCGACGGGCATGGATTCGTGCTGCGCGACGAGCCCGCCGCGCCCGACGTCTACCTGTCGCCCCAGGAGATGCGGGCCGTCCTGCACCGCGACCGCGTGCGCGTGCGCATCGTGCGCTACGACCGCAAGGGCCGTCCCGAGGGCCATGTCCTCGACATCCTCGAGCGGCGCAAGTCCCCGCTCATCGGTCGCCTGCTGCACGAGGGCGGCAGTTGGCTCGTCGCACCCGAGGACAAGCGATATGGCCGGGACATCCTGATCCCGAAGAGCGGCACCGCGAACGCGGAGGCCGGCCAGGTGGTGGCGGTCGAGTTGACCGAGCCACCCTCGATGTTCTCGCAACCCGTCGGACGCGTCGTCGAGGTGCTTGGCGAGATCGACGATCCGGGCATGGAGATCGAGATCGCGGTGCGCAAGTTCGAGGTGCCGCACCGTTTCTCGCCCGAGGCGATTGCACAGGCGGCAGCTCTGCCCGAACGCCTGCGTGCCGTCGACCGCAAGCTGCGCGTCGACCTCACCGACGTGCCATTGGTGACGATCGACGGGGAAGACGCCCGTGACTTCGACGATGCGGTCTATTGCGAGCCGATGCCCGAGGGTGGGCGCGGCAAGTCGCGTGCGCCCGGGGGCTGGAGGCTCGTCGTCGCCATCGCCGACGTCAGCCACTACGTGCGTCCCGGAGAACCGCTGGACCAGGATGCCTACGAACGCGCCACGTCGGTCTACTTCCCGCGGCGGGTCATTCCGATGCTGCCGGAGAAGCTGTCCAACGGACTGTGCTCGCTGAACCCGGACGTCGATCGGCTGTGCATGGTCTGCGACATGGTCGTGGCGCCCGATGGCGAGATCAACGCCTACCAGTTCTACCCGGCCGTGATGCATTCGCACGCGCGCTTCACCTACACCGAGGTGGCGGCGATCCTGGCCAACACGCGCGGCCCGGAGGCCCTGCGTCGCGCGCCGCTGGTGCCGCACCTGGTGCATCTTCACGAGGTGTTCCGGGCGCTGCTCAAGCAGCGTGCACGACGCGGCGCCGTGGAGTTCGAAACCAGCGAGACGCAGATTGTCTGCGACGACAACGGGCGCATCGAGAAGATCGTGCCGCGCACCCGCAATGACGCGCATCGCCTGATCGAAGAGGCGATGTTGGCGGCCAATGTGTGCGCGGCGGATTTCATCGGCAGCCAGCAGCACCCGGCGCTGTACCGGGTGCACGAAGGTCCGACCCCCGAAAAGCGGCAGACGCTGGCCAACTACCTGAAGGCGCTGGGGCTCTCGTTCTCCCTGTCGGAAGACCCGGCACCGGCTGAACTGCAGGCGATCGCGGATGCCACCAAGGATCGCCCCGACGCCCAGCAGGTGCACGCCATGCTGCTGCGCTCGATGCAGCAGGCGATCTACACCGCCACCAACAGCGGCCACTTCGGCCTGGCCTACGAGGCCTACACGCACTTCACGAGTCCGATCCGGCGCTATCCCGATCTGCTGGTGCATCGCGTGATCAAGGCGCTGCTGCACGGCAAGCGCTACCACATCGACAGCGGCGCCGTCGAGGAGACGCCACGCGTGCGGCGAGGCGGCAAGGTACCGCGGCCGCACGCGCAGGAAGCCGAGCAGTGGGAAGCGGCCGGCATCCATTGCAGCGCCAACGAACGGCGCGCGGACGAAGCGTCGCGGGATGTCGAGGCGTGGCTGAAGTGCCGTTACATGCGCGATCGCCTCGGCGAGGAGTTCTCCGGCACCGTCACGGCCGCCACCACCTTCGGCCTGTTCGTGCAACTCGACGAACTGTTCGTCGAGGGCCTGCTGCACATCACGGAACTGGGCGGCCAGTACTACCGTTTCGACGAGGCGCGCCAGGAATTGCGCGGCGAACGCACCGGCGTGCGCTACGGCGCGGGTGCGCGCGTGCGCGTGCAGGTCAGCCGCGTCGACCTGGACGGCCGTCGAATCGACTTCCGCCTGGTGCAGGAAGGCGACGCCGAGCGGCTCTTGTCGCGCGGCCGTCGCGAACGCAGTGCCGCTCCTGCCGCCAGTGCCACGGAGGCCCTGGCCGACGTGCGCGCTCGAGATCGGGCGCTGGGCTTGGCCGAGCGCCAGCGCAAGAAGGCGGCCCCACGGCGCGCCGACGGCGCGCCGGCGGCCAAGAAGGGCGCTTCGAAGCGGCGAGCCGCCCGCCGCTGACGGCGTTCAGCCCGCGGCCAGGCGTTCGATCAGGGCGGCGGCGCGCAGCGCGCGCGCGGCGGGCGCGCCCTCGACGGCCAGCCCGTGCTGCCATGCGCCGGCGCAGGCCACTGCGAAGGGATCGGCATGCGTGGCCGCCCACAGCCCGCCGAGCCAGCCGGCAAGCACGTCGCCGGTGCCGGCGCTGGCGAGCCGAGCGTCGCCCGTCGGATTGACGTGGGGCGCTCGCGCCGGCGCTGCGACCACGCTGCCCGAGCCCTTGAGCAGCACCACGGCGCCAGATCTCGTGGCCAGCCTGTCGGCCGCGGCCAGGCGATCGGCCTGCACGTCAGCGGCGCCCGGCAGCCCCAGCAGGCGGGCCGCTTCGAGCGGATGCGGCGTCAGGACGGTGGCTCGATGGGCGGTCGCACGACGTTCGAGCAGTGTCCACAGCGCGGGGTCCGCCGCGATGGCGTTGAGCGCGTCGGCATCGAGCACCAGGCGCGCGCTGCGCGACAGCACCGTCGGCAAGGCCTCGCGCACCGCCGCCCCTGCGCCGCAGCCGCACACGACCGTGGCGCCGTCGAGGACGGCAGGCTGGGCACGCCAGAGCTGGGGCCGCACCATCAGTTCCGGCGCCTGCGGATCGTGTCCGGCAAACTGCGCGTCGAGCGGGGCGAGGAAGACGCGTCCGGCGCCCGCGGCCAGCGCGGCGCGGGCTGCAAGGACGACGGCACCCGCCATGCCTGCCGCACCGCCGACGACGATCACGTCGCCGAACTGCCCCTTGTGGCCCTCGTGCCCGCGTGGCGCGGCGAACGGGGCGGCGTCGTCCGCCCCGGTCAGCCACGCCCTGGGCGCGACCGAAGGCCAGTGGTCGTCGCACCCGATCGGGTCCAGCCACAGCGCCCCGGCCCGTGCGCGCCCGTGCCCGGTCAGCAGTCCCGGCTTGAGCGTCAGCAGGGCCAGCGTATGGGTGGCGCGCACGGCCTCGTCGCCAAGCAGGTCACCCGTATCGGACGCGAGTCCGCTGGGCACGTCGACCGCCAGGCACGGTCCAGGTCGCGCATTGAGCGCGCGGATCGCCGCGAGCAGCGCGCCGGTCGGCGCGCGGGTGCCACCGATCCCCAGCAGGGCATCGATGTCGAGGTCGGCCGCGGGCGGCTCGCCGCCCTCGACAACACGTACGCCGGCGTCCTGCGCCCGTTGCAGCGAAGCGGCAGCGTCCGCCGGACGACGCGCCGCGTCACCCAGGGCATGAACGGTGACTGGCTTGTCGGCCCGTGCGAGGTGCATCGCGGCCTCGAAGCCGTCGCCGCCGTTGTTGCCCGGACCGGCCACGATCCACACGTGGCGCGCGTGCGGCGCCAGCGCCAGGGCCAGCCGGGCCGTGGCCAGGCCCGCGCGCTGCATCAGGGTGTGCGGCGGCAGGAGCGCGGCAGCCCTCGCCTCGAGCTTGCGGGATGCCGCGGCGTCGAACAGCGGCCAGCGGCGAGCGATGGATGCCGCGTCGATCCGCACGGGAAATGTCGCCGGGTTCATGACGTCACCAACGTTGCGGCGAGAAGCGGGACGCGTCCACGCGGGGCGACCGGCCTGCGAGCAGATCGGCCAGCAGTCGCGCGCTGCCGCACGCCAGGGCCCATCCGCTCGATCCATGCCCGGTGTTGAGCCACACCCCGGGCAGCGCACTCGCGCCGATGGCCGGTGGCCCGTCCGGCAGCATCGGGCGCGCACCCTTCCACGTCTGCGCTTGCGCCTGGCGTGCCGCGCCCGGGAACCAGTCGTCGAGCACGCGGTACAAGGTGGCCAGCGCGGCCGCGCGCACCTGCCCGGCGCGACCGGCCAACTCGGCACTTCCCGCCACCCGAATGCGATCGCCCAGGCGCGTGATCGCGACCTTGAATCGCTCGTCCATCAGCGCCGCGCGCGGGCCGACATCGGGGTGTGCCTCGAACTGGCGCACGGGCAGCGTGATCGAGTAACCGTGGATCGGCTGAAGAGGAAGTCGAAGGCGCAATGGCGCGAGCAGCCTGACGGTGCCCAGTGCGGCGCAGACGACCACCGCGTCGAACGCCTGCGCCTGCGGCTCCAGCGTGGAGGGCACGTCACGATCGCCCAGGCCGGTGGTCGGGTCGGCGTCGATGCGGGCCACGTGGAGGATCGGCCGGGCCGCCGCCTCGATGCGTTGCACTTCGTGAAGGAACCGCACCTCGACACCGCGTGCCGCCAGGGCCTGGCGCAAGCCGTGCGCGAACTGCCGGCAGTTGCCCACCTCCGCGTCGGGCAGGTGGATGGCGGCCTTGAGCGCTATCGCGTCGCTCAGGGCGGGCTCGATGCGGCGTGCCATCGCGGCATCGACCAGGTGGAAGTTGACGCCCAGATCGGCCAGCACCTTGAGGCCGGCGCGTGCCTGGGCCACTTCGCGCTCGGCACGCAACAGCACGAGCATGCCGCGCGCCCGCTCGTAGTCGATGTGGTGGCGCTCGGCCAGCGCATGCGTGCGCTCCAGGCTGTCGCGCGCCAGCGCGAGCATGGCGCCGCGATTGGCCGCATAGGTCGCCGCGTTACAGGCACGCCACCAGCGCCAGAGCCAGCCCAGCAAACCGGCGCTGGGCAGACCGGCCATGCGCACGGCGGCATCGCGCTGGACCATCTGCCCGAGCACCTTGCGCAGCATGCCGGGCGCGGCCCACGGCGTCACGTATCCAGGGGCCAGCACGCCGGCGTTCGCGAAGCTGGCCTCGGTGGCCACGCTGGCCCGACGCTCGAACACGGTCACCTCGTGACCATCCTCTGCCAGCTCGTGGGCGGTGGCAATGCCCACGATGCCCGCACCGATCACGGCGACGCGCATCAGGGCGACTCCCGCGCAATGGCCAGGGCGTCCTCGACCGCTGCGCCGATGGCCAGCACGCGGTCGTCGGCCATGGCGGGCGCCCAGACCATCAGCCCGACGGGCCAGTCCCCCATGCGGTGGCAGGGCAGGGACAGCGCGCAGCCGTCGAACAGGTTGACGATCGAGGGATTGCGCAGCAGCTGTGCATTGGTGGCAAAGAAGACCTCGTCGCTCGCGACCATGGGGGCCATGCGCGGTGCCACCAGCGGCACGGTGGGCGAGAGCAGGGCGTCGTAGGGCGCGATGGCGGCTTGCATGCGCTCGATCCAGGCGCGGCGCTCGCGCAGCAGGTCAATGTAGTCGGCCGCCGACAGGGAAGCCCCCCGGCGGATGCGCACCACCACGCGCGGGTCGTAATCCGCCTCGCGCTCGCTCAGGCGCTCGCGATGCCAGGCCCAGCTTTCGGCGGCGGACAGGCCACCACCGCGGCCGAGCGCGGCTGCATCGGCCAGTTCGGGGAGGTCGAACTCGTCGACGATGGCGCCCGCCGCGCGCAGCACCTCGAGCGAGCGCTCGAATGCCTGCGCCACCGGCGGGTCCAGCGCGTCGAGCATCACGGTGCGGGGCACGGCGAGGCGCCACGCCGCCAGCGGTCGCGCCAGCCGCGCCACGATGCGTGCCGCCAGCAATTCATGAAGCAGCCGGGCGTCTCGCACCGACTGCGTGATCGCGCAGGCGGTGTCCAGCGTGGTCGACAACGGAATGCAGCCGTCGGTGGGCACCAGCCGCGCGGTGGACTTGAACCCCACCAGGCCCTGCAAGGCCGCCGGGATGCGGATCGAGCCCCCGGTGTCGGACCCGAGCGCGGCCCAGGCCGCGCCGCCCGCCACCGACGTGGCACCACCGGAGGTCGAGCCGCCCGGGATGCGCGGCTCGGGGTCGAGGTCCGAGGTGCCCAGGTTCAGGGGCGTGCCGTGATGCGGGTTGATGCCCACGCCGGAGAACGCGAACTCGGTCAGGTTCGTGTGGCCCACGAGCGCGGCACCGGCGGCGCGCAGGCGGGCAACGGCTGGGGCATCGACCGTTGCCGCACGCGCATCGAGCAGGGAACGCGAGGCAGCGGTCGTCGGCTGGCCGGCGACATCGAACAGGTCCTTGATCGACACCGCCAGCCCGGCCAACGGCGGCACGGGCCCGCCTGCGGCGCGCAGGGCGTCGACGGCAGCGGCCGTGGCGCGCGCGGCGTCGTCGAAGCGCCGCACGAAGGCATTTGCGAGGGCAGGCCGCCCTGCGGCGGCGAGGCTGGCGTCCAGCAGGTCCGTCGCGCGGACTTCGCCTGCGGCGATGGCGAGCGCCGATTCGGTCAGGTCGATGGGCATCGGATGGTGCGTGTATACTCTGTGGGTTTTTCCCGATGGTCACACCCGCGTGGTGTGGCGGGACGAACCACTCGCGAACCGGCCCTCGAAAGGTGTCGCGGCATCCCGATCGAGCACGATCGGGCTTTGTCGCGATTCGCGCCGGATTCTAGAACCAACCTTCGGAGCTCCCCATGCCCGTGTCGATGCGTGAAATGCTGGAAGCCGGCGTCCATTTCGGACACCAGACGCGCTTCTGGAACCCCAAGATGGCCCCCTACATCTACGGCCATCGCAACAAGATCCACATCATCAACCTCGAGAAGACGCAGCCGCTCTTCGAGAATGCGATGAAGTTCGTGCGCCAGCTGGCCAGCAAGCGCGGCACGATCCTGATGGTGGGCACCAAGCGCCAGGCGCGCGAGGTCATCGCCACGGAGGCGCAGCGCGCCGGAATGCCGTACGTGGACCAGCGCTGGCTCGGCGGCATGCTGACCAACTTCAAGACGGTCAAGGGCTCGCTGAAGAAGCTCAAGGACATGCACGCCCAGGTCGAGGCCGGCACGCAGCCCTCGATCAAGAAGGAAGCGCTGATGTTCCAGCGCGAGATCGCCAAGCTCGAGAAGGACATCGGCGGGATCGCCGAGATGAATGCGCTGCCCGACGCGCTGTTCGTGATCGACGTGGGGTACCACAAGATCGCCGTGGCCGAGGCCAACAAGCTGGGCATCCCGGTGATCGGCGTGGTCGACTCCAATCATTCGCCCGAGGGGATCGATTACGTGATCCCCGGCAACGACGACTCGTCCAAGGCTGTCGCGCTCTACGCGCGCGCCGTGGCCGACGCGGCGCTGGAGGGCAAGGCCAATGCGACCACCGAGGTCGTGCGCGCCGTGTCCGGTGACGAATTCGTCGAGGTCAGCGAAGACGCCTGACCCGCGTCCGCGCCCGTCTCACCGAAGGGGCTGCGCGAGGCCCCTTTTTTCCAGATCTACGGAGTCAACTAGCAATGCCTGCAATCACCGCCAGCATGGTCGCCGAACTGCGCGCCAAGACCGACGCGCCGATGATGGAATGCAAGAAGGCCCTCACCGAGGCCGACGGCAACATGGAGCGCGCGGAGGAGATCCTGCGCGTCAAGCTGGGCAACAAGGCCGGCAAGGCCGCCGCGCGCATCACGGCCGAGGGTGTCGTCGCCGCGTCGGTCGACGGCGCGACGGGCGCCCTGGTCGAGGTCAACTGCGAGACGGACTTCGTCTCCAAGAACGACTCGTTCCTGGCCTTCGCCAAGGCTGCCGCCGCGTTGGTGGCGCAGCACGACCCGGCCGACCTGGCTGCGCTGTCCGCCCTGCCGTACGCGCAGGACGGCTTCGGCCCGACCCTCGAGGACGTGCGCAAGGGGCTGATCGGCAAGATCGGCGAGAACATGACGATCCGCCGCTTCAAGCGTTACGCCGGCGGCGGCAGCCTCGCGCACTACCTCCACGGCACCCGCATCGGGGTGATCGTCGAGTACAGCGGCGACGCGGTGGCGGCCAAGGACGTGGCCATGCACGTGGCGGCCATGAAGCCCGCGGCGCTGTCGCAGGCGGAGGTGCCCGTCGAGATGGTCGACAAGGAGCGCAAGATCGCGGTCGAGAAGGCCGCCGAGAGCGGCAAGCCGGCCGACATCGTGGCCAAGATGGTCGAGGGCTCGGTTCAGAAGTTCCTCAAGGAGGTCTCGCTGCTCAACCAGGTCTTCGTCAAGGCCGCCGACGGCAAGCAGACCGTGGAGCAGATGCTGAAGGCGGCCGGCACCAAGGTGCTGGGCTTCACGCTGTACGTGGTGGGGGAGGGCATCGAGAAGAAGGTCGGCGACTTCGCGGCCGAGGTGGCGGCGCAGGTGGCCGCGGCCAAGGGTCAGTAAAGCTCGGCCTCCGCAGGCGGGGGCGCCGGCGGCGCCCCTTAAACTGCGGCCTCA